>JAICKN010000172.1 GCA_025927855.1 Terriglobales bacterium | reverse complement strand
GGCGGTGCGTGGTGTCGGCGGAGCCCAGCTCGCCGGATTGCACGACAAAGGCAAGCAGCGCCGCGACCAGCAGCAATAAGAAAATGGGATCGCTCAGACGGCGGAGATGCTCACTCATTGCTGGTGATGGTAATGCAGATGAGAATTTGGTTCAAAGGAAGGTTTTTCAGTTGTTTGCTGGAATAAAATCGGCGCTTTCCCGGTTCGCCCCCGAATCCGGAAGAAACTGGCAGGCATGGAATCGCAGATCGCTTCCGCTATACCGACTTTTAGTCACTAATCCGAACTTGATGATCGGCTCGACGATTTAGCACCAAGAGAGATCAACGTCGAGATTCGACCTATTCTTTCCTTTCGCACAGCAAAACATTGGGGTTATGAATATTGATGTCAATGAGACGGGTCATAATCCAACAGGTCACAGTGTACTTCACGTAACTCGGTCAAAGGATATCTTTTAGAGTCACATTCACTAACTGTGTCTCGCTTCCGCGGTGGACTTCAAGGTGAAGTATCGTGCCGGACGGCTGAAGGAACGCAGATTGATGAATGTTTTCGGTCGGTGTCTTACCGTCTATCGCACTGATAATGTCACCTGCTTGCAATCCGGCCTGCGCGCCGGGGCTTCCAGGCAGTACAGTCATCACTTGTAGGCCATGTCCGAAGGCATCGAAGATTAGGCCAGCCCGGTTGAAGATTTCCGGTTGATCCGACTCCTTTGTTTTTTCAAAATAAACCTGGCCACGCATGCAGTCGAAGACTTCGGTGAACTTTCCAAGGATGCTCTGGCCGATATTGCCCGCCAGTTCGCTTGTATCCGAAGGATCAGTTGTCAGGTGTGCGATAACGCTGGGGGTGAGAAGGGGGCCGATGTGCAGATTGTTTACACGGACAAGGTACGCCTCCGGCGATGGACCGGCGAAACCACGTCCGTTATAACCGAGGAAGTGTGCGCCTAGGGCGTGTACAAGATCGTTCTTTTTCGTGAAACTCGTAGTCACCGAAAAACCGGACTCGTTGCCAGTATCGACTATAAAACGTCCGGAAGCTTTGCCAATCGAGGCTTCGACAAAGAGACCATTACCGTTGCTCTTGATTTGTAGCGGTACACCCGTTCCCGCACCAGTGTAGTGGAAGCCTGGGCCGTTATAGAAGGTAAGCCTCTGTTGTTCATATTCGACCTTGACGGCAAAGCGCCGCAGCAGTTCATAGCCGACGACGAGCTCTGGAGCGCCTCCTTCGCTGGATTGATCATCGGGCAGCCCGGCTATATAAAACGTCTGATCGCGCAGTATAAGATCGCCGATCTGCAGTGTGTCTACATGTGCTTTATGTACCTGCATGGTCGCTGGGCTGGATGTGCCGAAATTAATGCCCTTGGTATCGAGCTTGAGTCCAAGTCTATGAGCGAAGTTTGCAGACATGAAGTTCACCCCGCCGGTATCGAAGAGGGTCTTGAACGGTCCTTTGCCATTGATCTTTGATTGGAAGACCAATCCCCCTTCGGCGCGAACAGTTACCTCGCCCGAAGGAGGCATTGTGTAGTCCTTGCGGAATGGGACAGCGAACGCGGCGCTGTCGAGGTGAGGACGCAGCGTGCGGCTGGTGTAGGTGACATCGAACTCGTCGTTTCCGACTGACTCCTTCTCAAGAAAGGGCAGCAGCACGCCATTGATGAGGCGGTAATTACTGACCAGCTTGGTGATGCTGCCTTCCATCCGGTCGAGCAGCCCGGTTTTGCGGTTAATCCAAAGAGTAAAACCTTTGCCTCCGGGAACCTTGAACTGAAGACGGTCCCATGTAATGGTGCCATTTGTCTGCGGAGCGAGAACGGTGACCGACGCGCCGCCGAAGTTCGGTTGCCAGTAGGCATGACTGGTCAGATAGCGGTCGTCAATGTTTACAGGATCGGCCGGGTTGGAGAGTTGAATGTCTCCTGCCGCATCCTGATGCCAGCTATGTATTGTGCTATTGCCGTCGGCGTGCTTTATTGCCAAGGCCGGAATCTCAATATCACCTTTGTTGGCACCGCTGTGGAGGTCTTCGATGTAGTGAATTGTGCCGGCCTTATGCAAGTAGGTGACAGTGCCTGCTGAATCACATTCCTCGAAGTGCTGCCATGCATCTCCACCTGTGGCAAGGTAAAAGTGCCGCAGAATGGCCTGGGCAGATGACTCAGCCTTCACGGCGCTTGGGCTAAGACAGAGCGCAAGCGTGGCGAAGAACAAGAGCAAAGGATATATGACAGAACGGGAACCACCGCTCTTAGGAGCACGCAAATTAGCAGGCACATTTCCTCCGGGGATTTACAGTGATCATTTCACCACATTGAAGACATTGACCACTATGAAATCCTTTGACGGAGCACATCGGTTCAATTCGCAAGCAGTTCCGGGGGATACTTAGCGAAGCGGCCTGAATATTTTTGCGCAGGTGCTTGAGCGACGATGTCCCCGGGAATCAGCAGAATATTGGGCAAACGCTGAAGGGGCCATGCCACGCAACCTGCATGGGCGTTGCGTGGAGCGACTCCGCGATTGTTTTCAGGGCGGAATATCGTAAGGGGGCATAACCTCCCAGCGGGAAGAATGGCACATACGCAATTTCCTGCGCGGCAAGATTGCCAATAAAGGCATCGTTATTCCTGTGGGCGACATTGGTCTATCATGTTTTAGTTATCGGATGAAGAATTCCTCAGGTTTGGCCTTCGCGGCAGTTCGTGCTGCTGCGCCGGGCCGATTATTGCGGCGGCTAACACTTTGTTTCCAGGGCCTCTGAATCAGACTGGCATTGGTCTTCTGTGGCGCTTGTTGCCGGACGCAACCCGGAAGCAGGCGTGTTCGGGCATGGCAACAGCGGGAACAGGCGATATTCCAGGGCGGTGGGACCAGGAGTTGTTTTTGCGGGGTTCTGTCGAAATCGTGGCCATGGAGGCGACATACAAGTGAGGGCCACACGGCCTCAAGGAGATGACATGCAATATACATTGATGTTTTATCTTGGACCCGAAGAGTTCGAGGAGCGTTCGCACCCGGAGAAGCAAAAGAAGTTTTATGCCGCCTTTATGCCTTATATGAAAGCGATGCAGGAAGCGGGGATTTACGTGACGGGGGCAGGGTTGCAGCCGCCGTCAGCGGCAACGACGGTGCGCTTGCGCAATGGGGAGCGGATGGTACAGGACGGCCCTTTCGCAGACACAAAGGAACAACTGGGCGGTTTTGCCGTAATCGAGGCGCCAGACCTGGGACAGCGCTTTGGCCTGGGCGGCCCGCTATCCTGCAGGCGAAGGCGGGCTCGTCGAGGTGCGCCCGAACTTGCCGGTAGTCAATCCAGGCGCACAGTAATATGGTGGAACACTGCATGATCGAGCGGGTCGCCCGGGAATCGTACGGGCGCCTTCTTGCCTTTTTGACTGTGCAAACCAGCGACTGGGCGGCCGCCGAAGATGCGCTTTCGGAAGCATTCCGATGCGCAATGGCGACATGGCCTGTACAGGGGATGCCCGAGAAACCGGAAGCTTGGCTTCTGGTAGTGGCCCGGCGCCGGCTCAGCGATTACCGGAGGCAAAACGCCCGGTTCGTTGATATGGATGTGGGAGGCCTGGACCACGAAATCAACGACGCGCCGAGAGGCGCGATTCCCGATGAACGGCTGTGCATGCTGTTTCTTTGCGCGCACCCGGCCATTGAAGCCAGCGTGCACGCGCCGCTGATGCTACAGGCCGTATTTGGAATGTCCGCAGAGCGGATTGCATGTGCCTTTTTGGTGCGGCCCGCCACAATGGGACAACGCCTTAGCCGCGCCAAAGCGAAGATGAAGCAAGCCAAAATCCGGTTTGAAGTTCCTGAAGGCAATGCGTTGCGCTCACGATTGAGCGCCGTTATGGAAGCGGTGTACGCGGCCTACGGCTCGGGCTGGGACGCGCTAGAGGGGTCGGAGGCGCACCAGCATGGATTGGCGGAGGAAGCAATCTTCCTGGGCCGCCTTCTTGCTGAGCTGCTACCGAACGAAGCGGAAGCGCATGGGCTCACCGCGCTGATGTTGTACTGTGAATCCCGCAAAGCCGCCCGCCGTTCGCCGGAAGGAAGGTACATTCCGCTTGCCGAGCAAGACGTTGCGCTCTGGTCGAAGGACCTCATCCGCGAGGCGGAGCACCATCTTGCCCGCGCGGCTGCAATGGCAACGCCGGGCAGGTTCCAACTGGAAGCCGCGATCCAATCCGCTCATACCTTCCGCCTTGCCACTGGATTCGGTGACTGGTCTGTGATCGCCGAGCTTTATCAAGGGCTGGTTCGATATTGCCCCAGCATCGGCGTCCGCGTGAGTCATATTGCTGCTGTGAGCGAAGCCTACAGCGCTGAAAGGGGCCTGGAATTACTCAGTAGTCTTCCAGCCGAACAGGTCGCTGCATATCAGCCCTATTGGGCGCTTGCCGCGCATCTCCAGGCACGAAGCGGACGGCCCGAAGCAAAAGATTCCTACTGCCGGACTGCTGGTTTGAGTGAAGATGAAAGTGTGAGGCGGTTTCTGCTTGCGAGGGCTTCTGGCTGTTAGCTTTAGCTACTAACCACTAGCTGCCGCTGCCGATGCGTACCAGTTGAGGGCCGTTTTCGGTGGTGATGGTGTGCAGTCCGCATTCCGTCTTCTGGAAACCTGACCAGCGGCCAGCGCGCGGGTCTTCTCCCGGCTTTACGGCGCGTGTGCAATGCGTGCAACCGATGCTGGGATAGTTCAGATCGTGCAGCACATTGTAAGGGACATTGTGCTCGCGAACGTAGTTCCAGATTTTTTCCGAGCTCCAATCCACAACGGGATTAATTTTTACCAGGCCAAATTTCGTGTCCCACTCTACTTTTTTGGCGGAGGCGCGGGCGGCAGTCTGGTCGCGGCGAATGGCGGTGATCCAGGCATTCAACGTGGAAAGCTTGCGCTTGAGCGGCTCGACCTTGCGCAGGTTGCAGCACTGGTCGGGCTTAACGCTCCAGAGCGCGGCACCATGCTTGCGCTCCTGCTCTTCGGGAGTAAGAGATGAAAATACGCGCTCAATCGTGATTTTGTAACGCTTCTCGATGCGCTCGATCAGGTCGTAGGTTTCCGCGAATAAGAATTCGGTATCGAGCGTGAATACCTTAAAGTCGCTCGAAACTTTGGAGGCGATATCAATGAGCACCATGCCCTCGACGCCCATGCCGGTGGAGATGGCGACGTCGTCGCCGAATTCCTTGAACGCCCAGCTTAAAACCTTTTCTGGACGCCAGCTTTCGGCCCGCGCGCTGATTTCCTGCACGTACTCCTGCAGATCGTTATTTTCTTCGACTCGGCCTTGCACTTGATCTTTCACTCGGCGATCTCCTGATTTTGCAGGGATTCTAAAAATTCCGCTTCTGCTGCAATGGAAATAAGTTCTTGTGCTGCAAACGTGCTGCTTGCTTTACCTTGTGTGGCAAATCGCGCTACCTCTCCGACCACCAGCAATGTGGGCGCGGGAAGTTTTGGCGCTGAAGACAAATTCTCAATGGTGGTGCTGTACACCTGCTGCTCGCGCGAAGTGGCCTGCGAGATGATCGCGCATGGGGTTTCAGCGGCAAGGCCGGAGTTGCGCAGCTTCTGCGCGGTTTCATCGTAGTGATAACCCGGCATGTAAACGACGACCGTTGCGTTCTGTGGCAGGTGCAAAGGCCAATTATCGGAATCAGAATCTTTGGCGTGATGATTGGGAATAATTACCAGAGAGGAAGAAACTTCGCGGTGCGTCAGCGGAATTTGCGCCGCAGCAGCAGCGCCCAAGGCGGCCGTGACTCCCGGAATAATTTCAAATTCAATGTTGGCGCGGCGCAGGGCCTCCACTTCTTCGCCAGCGCGGCCAAAGACCAACGGATCGCCACCTTTCAATCGGACCACTTGCAGATCAAGCAGCGCGTAATTCACCATGAGCGCGTTGATCTCTTCCTGGCTGATTCCTTTTCGTCCGCAACGCTTGCCCACGTTTTGCACCTGAGCGGAAGCCGGAACAAAGTGCAGAACTTCGGGACCAATGAGGTCATCGTGGAGAACTACGTCGGCCGAGCGAAGCGCTTTAAGCGCCTTGAGCGTAAGTAGTTCGGGATCTCCGGGACCAGCGCCGACTAAAAGTACTTTACCGGGCATGGGGAGCCTCCACGCCGGAATTTGCGGATTTGGCCGGGCTGCCGTTGGCTAATACGTGCAGCTTCTGGCGGCGCTCTTCGGCATTCATTTCAGTGGCGAAGAGTTCCTGGCGCGCCTCGCCTAATTCGTCAAGCCAAGCTTCGTACTCCGGGCCGTATCGCGATTCCAACTCGCGGCGCAGGCGCTGCGCAAGCGCCGGGCTCTGACCTTCGGTAGAAATGGCGAATTGCAGCCTGCCCCGGCGAACGACCGCGGGATAGTAAAAATCGCAATGCTCCGGGTCGTCCACCGAATTGCACAAAATATTGTGCAGGCGGGCCTGTTCGAAGATCGCTGCATTTACGTCTGGAGAAGAGGTTGCGGCGATCACGAGAAATGCGCCATCCAGGTCAGCGGGTTCAAAGGTCTTTTTCCGCAGAACAATCAAATTCTGGGCTGCAAGATTCTGTATGGATTCGGCGGCCGCAAGCGCTACAACGCGGACCTTTGCGCCTGCTTGAAGAAGGCTTTCGATCTTCGACTGGGCGACTGCGCCCGCCCCAACTACGAGGCAGGTGCGGCCTTCCAATTTTACGAACATCGGAAACAAGCTCATTTCTTCAGTGACCTCTTATCCTGCTCAATCTCTCTAACAGCTTCTCTGCCAAGCTCTTGCGCACAAAAAAACCACCGCCAGCTTTGCGCTTGGCGGTGGTTTGAACTTGAGCCGATTATAACTAGATTCTTAGATCAGCAAGCTCCCAGCGCCAGACGCGCGCATACAACAACATTGACAACAACATGCGCACCCGG
>JAICKN010000191.1 GCA_025927855.1 Terriglobales bacterium | reverse complement strand
GGTTGTTACGCGGACCGCCGAAACGGCGGCGTCCGCCGGTAGATGCCGCGCCAAAACTGCGGTTGAGACGAACGTTAAGGCTGTCTGTGCTGGTATCGGTCGCGCTCACAAAATGAAAATTTTGCGCGGAGCCGGCGGGCTGGTTCGGCAATGGAAAATATTGCAGAAAGGATTGCGCTACCGGGCTGACAGGAACGCTTGTGACCTGCTGGCCATTCTGGAAGAGTTGCACGGGCAGGCCCGCATTCGGCCCCGAGGGATAAATGACGTTGGAAAAGTCGCCACTCCGTTCCGCCAGCGTGGGCACATTCGCATATTCATCGAAGGGACTGTTTCCGCGGCTGCCGTTGTAATTGATGAAGTAAAACGTCTTGGCGCCCCCGTTATAAATTTTGGGAATCACAAACGGGCCGCCGATGGATGCGCCGAAGCGGTTCTGCAGGAAACTTGGCTTCGTGCTGACCTGGCCGGGAAGCGCATAGGGAGCCGCATCCAGCGCGTCGCTGGCGCCGCTATAGTACAAACTTCCGTGCGGCTGGTTTATGTTGAAGCCGCCGCGGCCTCCGCGGAAGATTCCTGCGAAACCTCCGCCCCCGCCACCGAAGCCGCCCCCGCCAAAGCCGCCACCGAAGGCCACACTGCCAAAGCCGGAATTCTGCTGGCGGAATTCCTGGATTCGCTGGCGGAGTTCTTCTCCGCTCATGTTGGCCATTGGATTTGAAGTATTGCCGGAAACCGCTACCGATTCCGTCGCGCCATTTTCCGCCATGCCCGGCGCAGCGCCAGCACCTGGATCCGCGCCTTCTGCTCCGGCCGCGCCGCCGCCAGCGCCGCTCCATGCTTCGCCGCCGCCCGCGCCCGCGCTTAAGGAAAGGCTTTGGAAGCCGCGCCCGCCCTGTCCGGCAATCGCCTGCTGTTCCGCTTTGGCCTCCGCCTGCGCAGCCTGTTCGGCGCGTGAAGCAAGCATGAGATCGAGATTGATTTGAACATTCGACGATGCAGTGTTGATGAGAACTGTCTGCGTCGCCGGAGCGAAGGCCGCCATCTGCGCCCGTATCACGTACCGTCCGTTGGCGGGGATGCGCAGTGAATAGCGGCCATCCACGCCGGTAGAGGTCATAACCTTTTGCCCGGTCAGGTTGTTCGCGGCGGTGACCGTGACGCCGGGAATCGGCTGGTTCCCCGACTTGACCACGCCATAGACCGTTCCCCCGGTTACAAGCTCCGGAGATTGAGCGAAACTGAAGCCTGCCGCGAGCAGAAGAAAGGAAAGAAACAATAACTTCTCCAGGAGCAAGCTGCGGTGACTCAGATGGACGGCACGTTTGCAATTACGGATGACGGCATTCATGGATGATTTCAATATCCTGCTGATGAAGTAATCGCTATTATTGCTGCGGATTGCCTTGTGGCGGCGCACCACGGCGCATGCCCATTTGGCCGACGTTGAGTGCAGATGGCACGAAGACATTATTTTTCATGACTCCGCGGCCGAAGACGCGGTCGCCCACTTTAATATCCGGCAAGGTAATGTCCTGTCCATCTTTGCGGATGGACGTGTTCTCATCCACGGTGATGTCCTGCGAAACGCCATCCGGCCGGAGGATGGTGAGCTGGGTGCCATTAATTGCCTTCACTTCGCCAATGATGAATTCCTTTCCCAATCCTGCGCGCATAGCGCCGCCACCAGCGCCCATGCCCATACCACCTGCGGGCCGGGCGGCGAGCACGTCTGCCTGCCAGGTTCCATCTTTCTGTTCGCCGCGCACAATTACGGTGTCGCCAACTTTG
The DNA here is from genome assembly GCA_025927855.1 of Terriglobales bacterium. Lineage (GTDB taxonomy): Bacteria > Acidobacteriota > Terriglobia > Terriglobales > Acidobacteriaceae > JAICKN01. The sequence continues at coordinate 4,687 of JAICKN010000191.1, read as the reverse complement.
AAGTCGCTCAGCTGCGCATCCTGACGATTTTTTCTGTAACGGGTTTTATCGCTGACTTGAACCTGAGCGGTTGAGCCATCCATTTGTTTGATCGTGAGGGTGTTGCCATTGATGGCTGTAACTGTTCCGCCTACACCTGGAAAACGGCGGCCTTGAAATCCCTGACCACCAGACTGCTGATCGCCGGATGGCGGCGCGGACTGTTGTGGGGCCGAGGATTGGTCTGACGAACTAGTGGGCGCAGTTTGCGCCACGACAAAAGCGCTGGATAGAAGCAAAACTCCCATTAAAATGAGACGGCGCATAGAGACTCCTTAAGATCATCTTTGAGTTAATTTGGACGTTCCGCTGTTCAATTAAGAACTCTTGTGTATTGAAACACTACCGGATTCAAAAAGGCGGTAAAAACTCGGTCACTGAGAGTAAAAGTTTGTAAATACAGGACTTTCTCAAATCAGGCTTGCATCCCGTTCTTAGAAAACTCATACCGCCCGGCCTCTGGAGTTTCGAATCGGAGGATGCGCTGTTTTCGAATCATCCGCCGGGATTTGAGTCAAGAGCTACTCCGAGTTCAAGGATTTTGGAAGCACCCGTCGCAAGCTGCCCGAATTGTATTTCGTCAATCGCAGTGCTACCATCCGGTAGAGTTGCCAGCCGCTTAAGAAAGTGAGGTTGCTATGTCTGATCGTGATGGAAATGGATTCCTGTGGTTTTTGGCGGGATTGGGAATCGGCGCCGCGGTAGGGATTTTGTATGCTCCCCAGGCAGGCAGCGAAACTCGGGAGATTCTTCGCTCCAAGGCCGAGGAAGGCCGGGAATTCGTGCGGACGCAAGCGCGACAAGCACGGCAGCAAGCCAATGAATGGGCAGACCGTGGCCGGGAAGTTCTAAGCCAGCAAAAAGAGCAATTCCGTTCGGCCTATGAAGCAGGAAGGCAGGCATATCAGGAAGTTGCGAGTAAAGAAGGCGAACCGGCGAAGAACATTTAGCGTCTTTAGGCTCTGATCCCTGGCAATCGAAAAGCCGATAGCAAGCTATGGACTACTTACCCATTTTTATAGCGATCACGGCGGCGGCGGTCGTCTTGCAGGCGTTGATTCTGGCCGCCATGTATCTGGCCCTGCGTAAAGTGACCGCGCGGGTGGAATCGTTGGCTGGCGAGGTCAGCACCAAGGTGTTGCCCACGGCAGCCATGGCCCAAGCGATGATGACGGAGCTACGGCCAAAAATTGAAGCTGCGGTCACCAACATTAGCGAAACAACATCCTTAGCGCGCGGCCAATTGGAGCGTATGGATGTCACGCTGAATGACATCATTGACCGTACGCGGCTGCAGGTCATCCGCGCCGACGAACTTGTTGGCCGCACGTTAGACCGTGTGGAAGAAACAACCGAGATGGTGCACAGGACGGTAATCTCGCCGGTCCGTCAGCTTTCCGGAATCATGCACGGCGTGACTGCCGGGCTGGGCTCGTTCCTCGGAAACCGTCGCAGGCCGCGGCAAAATGTGACCGTTCCCCAAGACGAGATGTTCATCTAACAATTTTTTCCTGACTGCTTCAAGAAACCTGACGCAATTGCGCTCCCCGCTCGGCGCGGAAACGAAGGAGCGCAGCAATATTCCCCGCCTTGTCCAGGCCGGGGTCATCTTTCACGTAGAGTAGTTCGACATCATTCTGGATGGCACGCGGAATAACCGCGTCGCATACATCGGGCAAAGGCCGCGTCTTGCGCCCGCACGAGGCGCAATAGGCAATTAAATGAGAATCAAGATGTCCGCAACTGTCGCATTCAACGGCCCGCGCAGAATAATTTTCACCGATCAGCAACGTGCGGACTTCTCCCATTTCGAGAGAACGCAGCACCCGCCGCAACCCGGTTACACCGCGTTGATGGCTCTTCGCGTAGCTGAGCACTTCCTTCACAGATTGCCGGCGGCGGTTCTGCAGCCATTCCTCCTGCACCGCCTGGGCGCGTTCCTTCACTTGCTCCAGCGAAAAGGTGGCGACCTCTGCGGGAAAATGCCCCAACAGGCAGCGCTGTACAGCGGGCGGCAGATGGACTTCGAAATCGGGCCAGTTCACATCCAGGCATCCGACAATGAGCGCTTCCCAGATTCGCTTTTCCGCCTCATCCTTAAGCCGCGCCGCGACTGCTTTGAAGTGATGCAGAACATCATCACTCGTGCGGCGTTCGGAATGGCCGCCGTCGTAACCGGAGTATCCGTCGCTGCGGCCGCGGCGGCTCAACGAATGGAACATGGCTTCGCCTTCCACCATCTGGTCGAGGCGCATATCAAACCAGCGGGCGCGGTGGCGATCCACCAATACCACGGCGAGTTTGGGATGCGCGCCCAGCAGCATGGCGAGAGGCTTGAGTTGAAAACGGCGATTCACAAACAACTGCGTTTGCCGCATTTGCGACGGAAGATCGAATTCGCGCCAAATATCGCGCGCGCCGCAGGCAAACACCGCTTTGGCATGGGCCTGGTTTCCATGCAGTTCTTCGGCAAGCTTTAGAATGCGCTGCAAATCCGCCCGGGCGCAGTTTTGTTTGCCATCTTTCCGAACTGCCTGCAACGCGTGGCGAACCAGGTCCTTCGCTAGAATTGCTTCTTCGCGGTGCGATTTATTTTGTGGAGTTTGTGGTTGGAAGTAAAAACTCAGCGCGCATTCTTGTTTTCCATCTGCTTCGAATTGGGCCAATTCGCGGATTTCTTCGCGTGAAATCATCGCCTCTCCTGAAGATAGAAGTTTTGGCTGCCTCACAAGAATGAGACATTCACATTAAACGCTGTTAAAACGGAGTTCTACCCTGTCCCCGTTTTCGGCAGCAGTTTCTCCCGGTTTACAAGATCAACGGAGGGGTTGAGAACGGGCGGCGAAGTGCCAAGAAGGCGGCGGGCGGCGGCGATGGAAGACTTTACGGATTCCAAAGGCTGATCGCTGATGGCGGAAATTTCATCGGGAGAAAAACCTTCAATCGCGAATAGAAGAAACGCATTCCGGTCAACTGGCTTCAGCGTGGCAAGGGCAAATTGCACCAGCGCCATCATTTCGCCGGAATACGCGATCTGTTCCGGGGTCGCCATACGGGTATCCGCTATGACATTTTCGCCCGATAGCCCTTCGTCAGGCTGGTGATATTGCAGCACCGGCTCATCACTCCCCTGCACGTTGCGCTTCCAGGCAGAATCCGAAAGCCGCAGCTCCGCTCCATCGGAGCGATCGCGGGCGCTCAACTCATTCATTACCCGCACTACAAGTTGGTAAAGCCATGGTTCCACGCCCAGACGTTCGGGTTTTTCCAGGCCATCTCCCAGGGCGCGCGCAATTGCCTCATCAATGACTTCTTCTTTGTCTACCGCGCGAAATGGTATTTGGCCGGAGTTCTCGCGGAAGGAGATTTCCCTTTCCACAAAGCGGTTCAACCGCTCAAGATTCGCGTTCACATACGAGCGGATGTCTTCGGAGGAGGCCATTAACGGTTGTACCGCGGCCAGTGTGCTTTCAAAAGGCACCTGCAACGCCGGACCTGAGTTGAAAGAACCACGGCGTCTCCATTTGTGGGACTTGCGCAGCAGATCTTTGTGTTTGTTGAGTTGCTGGAAAAGGTCGGAGAAGGCCGCTTTCAAAGCGGCAGAAGGAGAGTCGGCTGGCTCTTGAGCGGTCATTTGCCCTGAAGGCAGGCGCAGATTCAGAGAAGCAGCTACACCTTCGCGGTTCGTATTCTGTTCCAGATTGCCTTTCAAATGGACAAGTTCCGGGCGGAAGGCTTGCAGCCATTTCTGCAGCTTGGTTATGTTGTGGTTGATTTCTTTGTCAATGTCGGGAGTTCGGCTGAGTCTGTAACTAAAATGGACATTCATGCGTGCCTCGGACGCGGGGAGCGGATCCCCGGAAGCTTTCCTGTCCCTACAAAATGGATTCTACACCCGAAAGCAAAACAGCCTCTGGAATTTGTGGGATGAATTTGAGGAACTCTGAATGAAAACGCCTGCCGAAAAAACATTCATGCCCGAATCCGGCTACGATACAATCCTTAGTTCCCATGGCCCACATCGTTCCGTTCCGCTCGCTCCGCTACGATCCGGCGAAGGTCCCACTCGAAAAGGCCGTCACGCAGCCGTATGACAAGATCACACCGCAAATGCAGGAGCTTTACTATAAAGCCAGCCCATACAACCTGGTCCGGATTATTCTAGGAAAGAAACAGCCTGACGATAACGGCACTGTGAATGTTTACTCCCGGGCGGCGGAACATTTTTCGCAGTGGAGAAAAAACGGAGTTTTCCTCCAGGACGCAGAGCCTTCCATCTACCGCTACGCCCAGCGATTCACGGTTCCCGGCACTCGTACCACAATGATGCGGGATGGATTTATTGCCGTTGGACGGGTGGAAGACTATTCTGCCCGCGTGGTGCACCGGCACGAACAAACTCTTTCTAAACCAAAGGCCGACCGTTTGGAGCTGCTCCGCGCTACCCGCGCGCATTTCGGCCAAATTTTCATGTTGTACAGCGACCCCGCAGGCGAAATCGAAAAAGCGCTCGCGGGCAGCAAACCGCCCGATGCGAGCTTACACGACGAATATGGCGTGGAACATTCGCTGTGGAAGATTTCCGATCCGGCTTTGGTGAGTTCCGTTCAGGAAAAAATGCGCGACAAAAAACTCATTATTGCGGACG
>JAICKN010000120.1 GCA_025927855.1 Terriglobales bacterium | reverse complement strand
TTCCAATCGCGCAACTCAGGACGGTCTTCGACACCAACTTCATCCTGATGCTGCAAATCATGCGCAAACTCATGCGCGGTGGCATAACGTTTGCTGGGATCTCTTTCCAGCGCGCGATAGATAATTTCCTGAATTTGCGGAGAAAGTTCCGGGGCGACCTCCCGCGGCGGAATGGGATTATTCAGCAGGCGGTCGTTCATGATGGCAAAGGGGTTCGGGCCCTGGAACGGCACTTTGCCGGTAAGCATCTCGTAGAACATCACGCCGGCGGAATAAAGATCGCTCCGTCCATCGCCGCGCTTGCCTTTCACCTGCTCGGGAGAAATGTAGTCCGGCGTACCCATGGTTTGCGAAAACTTGGCAAACGTCAGCCGCCGCGAGCCGGCATTGGACGCAATCCCGAAATCAATTAGTTTAATGTTGTCGTTCTCATCCACCATGATGTTTTCCGGCTTCAGGTCACGATGCACCACTCCATGACCGTGGATATATTCCAGAGCATCCAGGATGCCGAGGGTAATGCGCACAGCGCGTTCCACCGTAAATTTTTTCTGCTCGTTCAATATCTGGCGAAGTAGTCGGCCTTCCACCCACTCCATGACCATGTAAATCTGGCTGCGGTCGCCATTGCTGAAAACTTTCATCACACCCGGATGGTCGAGTTTTTCGCCGATTTCCTGCTCGCGTTGAAAGCGGTCAAATAAAACTGGGTCTGCTTCCATCTCCGGATGCGGAACTTTGATCGCCACCGGTTTGCCGTCGCGGGTATCGGTGCCACGAAAAATTGAGGCCATGCCGCTGCGCGCGGCTACGCCTTCAATCTGGAAGTGGTCGAGTTGATCACCGGTATGCAAACTGGTCATGATGAATGCATCGTATTCAGCGGGACAACGATTTTCCCAAGGTCACAGCCGCATCAGAGCCGGCCCAGCCAAATAATCACGCCTCCTATCACGATGAATGCCCCGCCAAGCCATGTGGAAAGAGGAAGTGTTTCGTGAAAACGCACCTTTGCAATCAACTGCGAAACCACAAAGAAAAACACAACATAAATCCCCAGCAGCTTGCCAAAATTCCATGACGCCATGTTGACGCTGAGTCCATACAGGATCAAAGAAACCGCGCCCGCGGCAAAGGCCAGTATGCGCGCATTTCCTGTGCTTTTATGGAGCGCCGACTGAAAGAAAGAATCCCCTACAACTTCCAACCCGGCGGCAGCCAATAGAAAAATCAATGTTGCCGCTTTGCCTGAATGCAGAGTGCCTGTCATCCCACGCGGAGTCATCACAACTTCAGCATACCTCGAGGCGAAAAGAAACCCCTATAAAGAGTTCGTAAATAGTTTACAAAGGAGAGGCATGTAAGATCGATGCGGCGCAGGAATTGTAATTAGCGCAACTTATAAGGCCGTCCCCGGTACATACCAATGCGCTCGACGCTGAGCACGCGAACCAACTGCACGCTGACGTTGTCACTTCCGTCTTTTTCATTCGCCAAAGCAACTAACCGCTGCGCGGCGGTATTTAGATCGCTATGAGCGTTCAGCAAATCCGCCATCTCCTGCGGAGTGATGGCGCCATGCATGCCGTCGCAACAGAGCAACAAAACGTCTCCTGCGAGGATTTGATGTTCTTCAATCTCCACGTTCACAAATAAATCATTGCCCAGGCACCGGCTCAACACGTGCCGGGCATGGGATTCCGCCGCTTCTTTTGAAGAGAGCAACCCCAAGCGGGCTTGTTCGTTGGCAATAGTATGATCGCGGGTAAGAGGAATAGCGCGGCCGCGGCGTATTACATAACAACGGGAATCACCCACGTGCGCCACAATCGCACGGTCATAACGCAGCAGGCAAGCCACAATCGTGGTCCCCATAGACGTGCCTCCGGGGCCAGTGGAACGTCCAGCCTCATAGACGTGAGTATTGGCCTCCTGGATTAGACGCTGTAACAAAGTTACCGGTGGTTCTCCGGCAACGGCCTTGCGGAAACCGGCCAAAACCGATTCCACTGCGGTGCGCGATGCTACTTCTCCACGATCTTGCCCGCCGACCCCATCGGCCAAAACAAAAAGCCATCCGTGACTGCGCGCTTTTTCGGGAGTTTCTGCGGAAACGTGACCCAGATAATCTTCGTTGTGCTCGCGCACTTTGCCGGTATCGGAAAGCTGTGCGGACTCGACCGCAAGCATAGAACTTGATGATACGCCGGAGGAAGCGCTTTCCCGCCGTGGTTCAATTTTGCGTTGTCCACGAAACATAGATCTTTAATTCCCGATATTCATCCCAACGATCTTCATTCAATGATCTTTAATATTCACTCAAAGATGCCGGAAGCTTTTTTCTGGCAAGCATCAAAAATCAGGGCGGACTGACTGAGTCCGCCCTGATGGTTCTGAGAGAATAATTTATGCTGCGCCAGCCCGGGATTGGATCAACGTCGTGCGTCCTGTTCTCTTACTGGAACGCACAAAGTAGATTCCTCCATAGATTCCCCAGACGGCGGCAATTCCCAAGGCTAGTAGCGGCTCCATCTTTGTGCCGTACCCCATGAACGGCCCTATCAGGTAGAACGCCATACAAGCCAGGTTTGCCAGCAATCCGAATATAGGAATCAAAAGGTGGCGCACGAACTTGAACTTTGGATGCTTGTGGAAGCAGACCATGCAAGTAATGCAGCTCAATCCATAGAGCAGAAACGTTCCAAAGTTTGAAGCCAGCGTAATCGTTAATAGCGAGTTGGGAAGCGCCGCCATTTTGTCGTGTGTTGTATACCCAACGCTGGACAATACCCCGTGCGGCAATGCCTGAATCGCAGCATCGGTTGGCGCGCCTGCATCGCCGAAGGCCAGAGCAACAGCAAGGCAGCCGACGATAGCGGAGATCACAGCTAAAGCCCAGATAGCGCGATGCGGTGTGAGGTTCTTCGAGTGCAGAATCCCGAAGTTTTCCGCCGCTTCGCCATCTTTACCCATCGCATAGGTCACGCGCGCTCCAGTGTTCATGCAGGAAAGCGTTGTGCCGATGAGTGCAAGGAACACGGTGAATGCTTCCACCAGCATGAAAATGCGGCCATGCCCCATACCGAATAATGCGTCGCCGACCATTACCATCATGTCGCCAATGGGCGCGGCAGAGCCCGCGGCGCTTTGCATGGTATACCCGCTATTCAGGAAGTAATTGGCGGCAAAATATTCGAAGAGGTAGCAGAATGCTCCCTGCACCAGTAACGAAGTAATGACCGCAATTGGCACATCGCGCTTCGCATTTTTTGCTTCACCGCCCATCGCCGTGACTGATTCAAAACCCACCAGAATCAGAATTGCGACGGTGGCTTGGATGAACGCCCATCCCCAACTATGCAAGCCAATGACTGAACTACCCGTGGGATGTGTCAGAAAGTTTCCTTTGTCATCCGTTGTGGGATAGCTGATGAGATAAGGTACAGGCTTTCCCGAAGCATCGAGCTTGGGTTGCGGAACATTGTTGGCATCGCGCACGATGTTGACAGTGGCCTGCCCATTGACCGTTTGCGTGGTCGTGGCGAATTGATAGTTGTAAGCTTCGCCGGAAACAGAATCGAATTGAAAAGCCACGCTTCCCGGCTTGTGGTTCAAGCGATAACCCAGGGCCAGCACTGAGAACACGATCAAAGCGCTGATCTGGATCACGTTGATGGCGATGTTGACGGATGTTGATCCGTTCACACCGCGGTGGGCGATGTAGGCGACGGCAAAGGAAAATACCACCGCAACCAGCATCATGAAAATCGGTCCGGGATTGGACGCGCTCATGAAGTTTGGCCATAGCGTTCCCACCAGGTAGCCGCAGAGAATGCCCATGACGCCGACCATCACGCCCGGATAAATCCAGTAGTAGAGGTGCGACGCCCAACCTACGATGAACTTGGAGAGACGGGCATATTTCCATGCCGCATCATGATTGAGAAAAGATTGTTCTGCGAAGTAGTAGGAACTGCCGGTACCGGGATAAAGTTTAGCCATCTCTGCGTAGCAAACTGCCGTTGCCAGACAAAGAAGGAGGGCGACCACGATACCAATCCACATGGCTGGAGAGGTAACACCCGTAGTCGCCTGAATATAAAACGTCAACCAAAGAAAGGCACCCGGAGCAATCAGCGCCATCGCGTTCATCGTTAGGCCAGTCAGGCCTAACGTCGCTTGCATTTCTGTGTTCTCAGCCATTGCATTCTCCTTTTCGGTCCTACGTGGACTGAAAATGTGTATTAGGCGTCTTCGCCTTACTGAATGCTTACTAAAACTAAAATTGTGACTGCGTTCCTACTTGGCATCAGCGCTACTGAACGCATATACCATGCCAAGGGTGATTGTGTTCTGGTGGTCAACTGGACCGAACTGGCCGGCCCGGTACGGGAAAATGTTGTGGTCCGACATGTCACGCCGGTATTCCAACCGGCTCATGAGCTTGCCTGCCAGCATGCGTTGTAGCGTGAAGGTGAATTCGCTCAGATGATCTTCAGTCCCCAGCGTTCCTGTGGTCAGGCCGTTGTGGTCGTTGTAATACTCGCCGCGCACTGCCCAGTACCATTTATCGTTCGGGGCATACTTGATGTAGCCGGCAAAGCCACTCCACCATACTGGGGAAAACAGCAAAGGATTGACGGTCGAAACGTTCTGAACATCGTCATGGCCGTAGTCGTAGTTGGCCAGAAAAGAAAGTTTCGCGGTCGGGTTGTAAGCGACCACCGTGTCGAGCAGGTGGCGGAAGTGCGTGTTGTCGTTGTTCTGTTCCGGGCCGACCAGATAATTTTGCGTCACGCTCCACTTGGAATTCGGGGTGAAAGCGGCGCTGAATCCTGTGGTCTTGCCGCTATTGTTATCAACGCTGTTGTTCCAGCCATTCATCAGATATCCGGTAAGAGCGAACTTGCTGTTAAACGTATATTTCGCGCTGGTGCCGAAGTGGAAGTAAGGGATGGCCAAAGCAAAAAGCAGACCGCGCGAGTAGTTGAAGTTGTCCTTAGTTTCAATGACCTCGGCGCCCGCCGGAGTTACAAATTTTCCAAAATTAATCTGCAACTTCTTGCCCGCAAGATATTCCAGGTATCCCTCTTTGAGGTACTGGTCAAAATTGCTTTCGCTGGCGAACTGCCCGGCTTCGCCCGAGTTGATGATGTTCATGGCCTGTCCGAACCCGAGGGCCACGTGATATCCAAGATGGCTGGCCGCCGGATCAGCCGGCTTGTCTGCCACCAGTTCAATCATGTTCAAGCCGAATTGCCCCGAGTTGATATCGAAATTGCGGAAGTCGGTTTGCCGCGAGCTTGGCTGATTGGAGTTGTAGCCGTAATAGACATCCACAAAACCGCTCAATGTGGTCGGCCCCAATAGGCCGCCAATTGTCGGGGCTGCCGGAGCCGCCGGAGCAGGCCTAGATACAGCAGCGTTGGCCGTCGCGGGAGCGGCTGCCGCCGCCTTCTGCGCCTCCATCTGCGAGCGCAGTTCGGTCAGTTGCTTCTGCAGTGCATCAATTCGTGATGACAAATCCTGTGTATCGGTGGAAGTGCCGGCAGTCTGGGCGTAACACACTGAGCTGGCCCCCAAGGCCAACGCTAGCGCGCCACACGCGAAAAAACGAGAGACGGAATTTCTCTTCATGGATTGCGCATTTCTCCCCAAAATAGAATTGCCCGCTCAAAAGAAACGTAGCTTGCGTGAATGCAACTTAGGCGGGTTAGAGCGTGGCGTCCAATTGATAGTTTTTTTCGCGGGTATCAAAATAACTTTGAGAAATTAAATTTATGGCTTGAATAAACAGGGACATGAGGGCGCAACAGCTTACGATGGACTTGGCTACTAAAACCAATAAGTTACAAAGCTTCACTCGGGAGAGGTCCGGCGCAGGTGCGGCAATTCAAGCAGAGATGAACCCAAAAATATGTTTGGCGCAATCAATGGAATTCATTCCCGCGCGGGAAGATCGCAACCCTGGACGGTAGCACCGTGTTGAAATAAGCCTGGTTGGCCGTCGGCATCATTTTTTATGAATTCTGCGCTGTCCCTGCCGATGTGACGGCCTGAGGAGTCCTGCATCCATTTCCTTTTCCCAGTTTACGTTGCAGTCAACATTCATGGAGATCAACAAGATCGCGCTGTTCTAAGCAACACAGGCTCTGAGCGGAAAGAACTAACCGAAAACAACTCCCAGAGTTTATTTGGCCAGAAAAACGGCTATTATTATCAATAACTTGCAAGGATTACTACGCTGGTTCAATTCCCCTTTGGTAATTGTTCGAGATTCCTCCAACCGCCTATAATTGACCCACTCTGGTAGAAGTTCTCCGTCAGGTTCCGGGTAGGTAGCGCAAAGGCCATGTTGTGCCTTGCTGGATAACAACAGCGGTATAGCGAGCTATTGCACCCGGATATGCGAAAACACCTGCAATTCGTCCTGATGGCCACAACGGTAATCGCGACCTCGCTTTCTCTCACTCCGCCTTACATGCGCGCGCAGTCCCTCATGTCTGCCAATATTGGGGGGATTACTTCGACCACCGATAAATCTGGCCGGACAATTTTCGTGAATGACGACCCGTCAAAGCCGTCGGCCGCTCATCACGCAAAAGCCGCTCCGCGCCCCTCAACCCTGGTGTATTGGAGTCCCGTCCAGCACCGCTGGAAGCCTGTTCCGCGCGCGAATGTGGCGGCGGTGCGCTCGGCGGCAGCGGAAGTAAATAGCTATCTGGGCGCAGAATCAGGGGATAAAGCCAGCCAAAAGCGGTTCACGCATACGGAAATTGAGAAGGCGATTGAGGAGGCGGCCGCGCGCCACAATGTGGATGCAAACCTGGTGCGGGCCGTGGTCAAAGTGGAATCCAACTTCAATCCCAACGCGGTATCGCGCAAGGGCGCCATGGGCCTGATGCAGCTGATGCCGCAAACCGCCCGGCAATTGAATGTAACCAATCCCTTCGATCCTGAGCAGAACATTGACGCGGGCGTGCGCCATTTGAAGCAGCTCATGGAAAGCTATGGCGGAAACATTAAATTGAGTCTGGCCGCTTACAACGCGGGCAGGGGCGCAGTCGCGCGCAGTGCGGGCATTCCTCATTTTGCAGAAACACGCCAGTATGTGAAGCGCATCACGCAGCTTTATTACAGCGGCGTAGACCCAGGTACGACGTTCCTGAGCGGAGCGGTGCACGACCCAATCCGCATGGAACGCGATTCGCGAGGTGTTTTGTACATCAGCAACACGGATTAAGAACCCTCCCGGGCAAGGTCCGCGCTGCTGAAATTAAGTTGTAATGGATTGCAAACGATTACGGATTTTGTACGTGAAAAATAGGACCCTAAGTCTGTGCGCGCAGTTTTTCAGCGCAGCCCTGCTGTTATGGGTTGCGGCCCTGCCTCTTGCGGCGCGAACTCATCAATCGGACAAGTGGGCGGATTCGCAGTATGAAAAAGCCACTGCCCTGCGGGACAACCTCGAAAAGCAGCCGGGAAACCAGCGCACCCGCGCCGGATATCAGCGGGTAATTGACGCCTACCGCAAGATCTATTACGGAGCGCCCACCTCGGCAAAAGCCGACCCCAGCGTTGCCGCCGTGGCCGACATTATGGTCGAAATGGGCCACCAGTTCCGCGATGAAAAAATTCTGCGCTCCGCCATCAAACAATATGAATTTCTGTGTAAGGAATATCCCGGCAGCCGCTCACGCTTCTCCGCCCTGCTCACCATCGGGCAGATATACAAGAATGACTTGAACGACCCCGAAAGCGCTAACGACACCTTCCGGGAATTTCTGCGTCGGTATCCGCACCATGAATTGGCGGCCGCGGCAAAAATGGCGCTGGCGGAACCCGCAGTAGCAGCAAAGAAAAGTGACAAAGCAAAATTAGGAGAGAACCCACAGAAGGCCACTGCGGATACATCTCCGCCAACATTTCCTGGGACCACAAAAGCCGAAGCCACGCAGAGCGAAGCTAGCCAGAACTTAGCTACCCCGAGCGATGCATCCGGGGATTCTCCCTTTGCAACAATTACACGCGTCCACTACCAGACAAAGCCCGATTCCGCGACGGTTTTCATTGATTTAACCGGAGATGTAAGGTACGACGTCGAGCGACTTTCGGATCCCGACCGCATTTATTTTGACCTGTTCGATTCAAAGCTGCGCGAGGGCTTGAACGGCAGCTCCATTGCGGTCCATAGCGATTTATTGAAACAGGTGCGCGTTGGCAGATTCCAGCCCGGAAAAATTCGTGTGGTTCTGGACGTGTCTCCGGACACCCGCTTTCAGGTTTCGACCGCGGAAGATCCACCTAGATTGAAAATTGAACTGGCCGCGAAGAATGCAGAACCGGCGGATCAAGCTCCGGTGGAATCCGAAACGCGGAGCCGCGCTGCGACATCAACTGGGAGCGGAAAGAAAGCTCTTATTAAGCGGATCGTAGATACCGATGCGGACGAAGACGCCGCAAACAAAGCCAACGCAGAAGAAAAACTCTCCCGGCAAAATACCGCTTCAGTCCGCACTTCATCGCGCCATGCAAAACGGCGGTCTGCCAGGACCATCGAGCCGGAGGTGCATGAAGCCCTGCCGACCGCGGCTGGCGACCGTTCTCTAATCCGCGCTCTGGGGCTGAAGATCGGTAAGATTGTCATTGATCCCGGCCACGGCGGACATGACACCGGAACCATCGGCCCTCATGGCCTGCTGGAAAAAGACCTTGTGCTCGATGTCTCCAAACGGCTGGACAAGCTCTTGGAAACCAGACTGGGCGCGGAAGTCGTAATGACCCGCGACGATGACACATTCATTCCTCTCGAGCAGCGCACCGCCATAGCGAACGAAGAACATGCCGACCTGTTCATCTCCGTTCACGCCAATTCGAGCCATGATCCTGACGCCCGCGGCATTGAAACTTATTACCTGAACTTCACCTCTTCCTCCGACGCGCTGGAGGTCGCCGCCCGCGAAAATGCAATGTCCAACGATTCCATTTACCAGTTGCAGGACCTCATAAAGACCATTGCGCTCAAGGAGAAAATCGAAGAGTCGCATGAATTCGCTTCCGACGTTCAGGAGGCGCTACATGACGGCCTGGCCAGGCGAAATCCCGGCCTACGAGACCGGGGGGTGAAAAAAGCGCCTTTCATTGTGCTGATCGGCGCGCACATGCCGTCCATTCTGGCCGAAATCTCTTTCGTCAGTAATCCGGCAGACGAGCGCCGGCTCCGAACTTCCGCCTACCGGCAACGGATCGCCGAATCCCTCTACCAGGGCGTTGCCAAGTATGTAAGTGGTCTCAGCGGAGTCAAAGTTGCCAGCAAAGTAGATAAATCTGAAGGCCAATAAATCTGCAATCGGTTAGGCCTCGGCTCGTCTATGAAGCGCGGGCTGGAGCTTGGGATTGTTCTCTAAGAAACGGGCGCGCTCCCAGCCATAAGGCAACGCCCGGCGCCGCCACTCCCAAACAGAACGCCTTAAAAATATTCAGCCCTTGAGGATGGGCAAAGACTCGCGCGCCTGTGGCAAGCGTAATGACCACTCCGCACGCGATAAAACACAACATCACCACTGCCGGAAATAAGCTGGCCGCAAGCAAATTTCTGGGCTTGCCATGCGCGGCGGGAAAGTACTGCGCCAGCCGCGCTGCAAGCGGGTAGCAGGACCAACCAGGAAACATAAACAACCACAAACATCGTGAGGCCGCCTCGGACAAGATATCCTTGCCGGCCAAGCGTGGTCGTGATGAACAGCAAAACTCCCAGCGAGAGCCCGAGGCATACCATCAT
>JAICKN010000004.1 GCA_025927855.1 Terriglobales bacterium | reverse complement strand
GGATTGCCTGGATTACGCGGAGGCGCACGGCGTTGCCGTCGGCCAGAGCCGTCAAAAAATCCATAGCCACGACCGCAACCTGTGGCACATCAGCCATGAGGGCGGGGAACTGGAAGATGCCGCCAATGAACCGCTGGCAACTACATGGCAAATCACGCGCTCTCCGCAGGAAGCGCCCGACCGCGAAGAAAAAGTTGAAATTGGATTTGAGAAGGGGATACCAATTTCGGTCAATGGAATGAAGCTGGATCCTGTAGCGTTGCTCGAGCTGCTCAATGAAATCGGCGCGCGCAATGCAATTGGCCGCGTGGATTTGGTTGAAAACCGCTTTGTGGGCATTAAGTCTCGCGGCTGCTATGAAACTCCCGGCGGAACTCTACTCATCAATGCTCATCGCGAGCTGGAAGCGTTGTGCCTGGAACGCGATTTGGTCCACTTCAAACAGCATGTCGGGTTGAAGTATGCCGAAATCGTGTATTTCGGATTGTGGTTCACCCCTCTGCGCGAAGCTTTGGATGCGTTTGTCGCCAAGACGCAAGAGCACGTCACCGGTTCGGTCGCGCTTTCGCTCTACAAAGGCAACGTGTCGGTGGCGAGCCGCAAGTCGGAGTTCTCGCTTTACCGCACCGATCTTTCTTCTTTCACTATGGGGCAGGAATACGACCAGAAAGATGCCGAGGGCTTCATCCGAATCCTTGGGCTTCCGGCGCGATCGCTGGCGCAGTGCCGCGGAGGAATCGAAGGCAGCAAGGTGAAGCAGCCAGAGCCATCGGGAGTTGCTCGATGAAGATGTGGTCCGGCCGGTTCCGGCAGCCTCTGGATCCGGAGTTCGAGCGTTGGCAGCGGTCGTTTGATTTCGACCGCCGCCTTCTCGCCTATGAACTCGAAGCGAGCAGCGCCTATGCCCGGGCTTTGAAGGAAGCAGGTGTGCTTTCTTCAGCGGAGCTGATTGAGATTCTCGATGGGCTGGAAAAGATCGGCGCGCGGGCAAAAGACGATCCTGCGTTTCTGGACGATCAGGAAGCCGAAGATATCCACCATTTCGTCGAAAAACAACTGGTCGCGCTCATCGGCAACACAGGCCTAAAGCTGCACAGCGGGCGGAGCCGCAACGAGCAGATTGCCACTGATTTGCGGCTTTATGCACGCGCTTCGATTGAGCAATTGCGCAAGCAGATCGCTGATTTGCTCGAAGTTTTTGTGGATCGGGCGGAGCAAGCGGGAAATGCCGCCATGCCCGCCTACACGCACCTGCAACGCGCGGAACCGGTTTTAGTGGCCCATTGGCTGCTTGTGTACTTTGAAATGTTATTGCGGGATGCGGGCAGGCTGCAAGACTGCGCGCACCGCCTGAATGTCTGTCCGCTTGGGTGCGGAGCAGTCGCAGGCACGACGCTTCCGCTCGATCGCGCGCTGCTGGCCAAGATTCTGGGCTTTGACACTCCCGCAGCTAACAGCATGGACGTGACCAGCGACCGTGACTTTGCGTTGGAATTTGTTAACGATCTTTCGCTATTGGCGCTGCATCTAAGCCGTTGGGCGGAAGAAATGATTTTATTTTCTACGCAGGAATACGGATTTGTCCGGCTGCCGGAGGCATACTCGACCGGCAGCAGCGCGATGCCGCAAAAGAAAAACGCCGACCTGCTCGAGCTGACCCGCGCCAAAGCGGCGCGAGTGCTGGCAAATGCCGTGGCGCTGCAGACCACGGTGAAGGGGCTTCCGCTCGCCTACAACAAAGATTTACAGGAAACTCAAGAGCCACTATTTCAGTCAGTGGAAATCATGCTTTCATTGCTTCCAATGGCTTCCGGTTGGATGCGGAGCATGGAGTTCGATTTCGAAACGATGCAAAAAGGCGCGCAGCATGGCTTCATGAATTCGTTCGCCGCAGCAACTTACCTGGTCTGCAAGGGCGTGCCCTTCCGCACTGCTCATGAACAGATCGGCAAAGCCGTACAGCTTTGCCTGGAGCAGGGGTGTGAGCTGGAAAATTTGCCATTGGAGCAGTTGCGAAAGTTGAATTCCTCCTTCGATCAGGATTTCTATTCTTCACTGAAGCTCTCGGCGGTTCTTGCCATCCATGATGTTCCCGGTGGCACGGAACCGGGCCGGGTGCGACAGGCAATTGCCGTTGCAAAACAAAAAATCGAGTTGCTACGCGAGGTGAGCCATGCGCGTGCGTGAAGCGATTTTGCCGGATGCGGAAAAAATCCACGAATTGATTTCGGCCTACTCGGGTGACGGCACGCTTTTGCCGCGCAATTTCCCCGAGATATGCGAAAATGTGCGCGACTTTGTCGTACTGGAACACCGCGGCCGCATCATTGGCTGCGGGGCCCTGCACCTCTATGGGCAGCACCTGGCGGAAATTCGTTCGATTACAGTGGACCCTCTGCATCAACGGTCCGGGGGCGGCAAGCGTTTGGTGGATGCATTGCTCGAAGAGGCCGAGAAGCATAAGGTCACCTGCATCTGCCTTTTTACCCGCAAACCGGAGTTCTTTTCTCATCTGGGCTTTACCATTGCCCAGCGGGAAGACTTGCCGGACAAAATCCACAAAGATTGCTGCGTCTGCCCGCGCTATCACTGTTGCGACGAAGTGGCCATGATCAAAGGCGAGCTGCCGAAATTCGCGATTCTTCCTGAGCCTGCGAGTTGGTTGGTGAAACTCCAGGTATGACGCCGGAATCGCCTTCCTCCACAATTCATCTGCCGAAAGGTTTTTCCTTCGCCTCGGCTGCCGCCGGAATTAAAGCCAGCGGACGCGCGGACCTGGCATTGGCTGCCGCCTCTGAGCAGACTACCGCTGCCGCCATGTTTACGCGCAATCGTGTCCTTGCGGCCCCGGTGCAGGTGGGACGGGAATATCTAACCAAAAGCCAGGGACGGCTTCGTGCCGTGCTGGTGAATTCTGGAAACGCAAATTGTGCTACGGGAGCAGCCGGGTTGAGCGCATGCCGGCGCGTCTGCCAGGAAGCAGGAAAATTACTGCGCGTAAAGTCCTTTGAAGTGCTGCCCTCCTCTACGGGGATCATTGGCGTTCCCTTACCCGAACAAAAAATCCTTGCTGGGCTTCCGGCTCTCGTGAGTTCCTTATCAGCGGACGAGAAAAGCGCGATCGCCTTTGCGGAGACAATCCTAACCACCGACACGAAAAGAAAAACTTCGTCCACTCAATTGCAGTTTGGAAAATCAGCCGTCTCGTTGCTGGGAGTGGCAAAGGGCTCCGGCATGATTCATCCGCAGCTTGCGACCATGCTGGTTTACATTTTTTCCGACATCGCGGCCACGCCGCGCGAGCTAAAAACTTTGCTGCGGGACGCGTGCGATGAAAGCTTCAACTGTATGTCGGTAGATGGCGACACTTCCACAAATGACACAGTTCTGCTGATGGCGAGCGGTCAAAGCGGAATTAGGCTTTCGAGCGCGGGCGTGAGAAAAAAGTTTTCCTCTGCCCTCCATGGGATTTGCCAGTCGCTCGCCGACCAGATTATTGCCGATGGTGAGGGCGTGCATCACGTCATCCGTCTGTTTGTCGAGCAGGCCAGAAGCAGGGAAGAAGCTCTCACGATCGCCAGGGCCATCGCTCATTCGTTGCTGGTGAAAACCGCGTGGGCTGGATCAGATCCTAACTGGGGACGCATCCTGGCCGCGGTGGGCCGTTCTGGGATCCCGGTTGATCCCCAACGGGTCAGCATTTTCGTTGGCAAACAGTTGCTCTGCAAAAACGGCGCGCAGTGTCCGTTTGATGAAAGGGAAGCTCATTCGCACTTAGCGCAAGCTGAATGTGAGGTGCGGGTGCTTCTCGGCCGAGGCAAAAGCAATGTGCGCTTCACCACTACTGACTTGACCGCCGAATACGTCCGGATTAATGCCGACTACTCCACCTGAGCTTACTGCGGATCAGGCGGCCCTTTCTGCCTGGAATGTCCGGCGTTTGATCTCGAGCTGCTTCATTAACTGATCGTAAGCCTTGGAAAAAGCCTCCACGCCGTCATCCAGCAAGCTTTGTCCAATGGAGTGAAGGCTGATCTCATTGCGTTCCAGTATGCCTATGGCGGTTTCTGCTTCGCTCAGGCCCGCCATTAAAGTCGCGTGGGCCTTGCCGTGGTCGCGGAAAGCCTCAAGCGTGGCCAGCGGCACGGAGTTGATCGTGTCCGGCCCAATAAGTTCCTGCACATAAAGAATGTCTGAATACTCCTTGCTCTTGGTGCTGGTACTCGCCCAAAGCGGCCGCTGAAGGTGCGCGCCGCGCTCTTTGTATTCATTAAACTTTTCGGTCAGGAAAAATTCGCGGAAGCAGCGGTAAGCCAATTTGGCATTCGCTACGGCGATCTTTCCTTGCAGGGTGGGAGCTTCCGGGAACTCCGCTTCCCCAAGAACGCGGTCTACAGCGGTATCAACCCGGCTCACAAAGAAAGACGCCACGGAACGCACTTGTTTCGGCGCGGAATTGCGTTTGAGTCCGCCCAGAAATGCCTCCACCACGCATTCGTATTGCGGCACGGAAAAAATCAATGTGACGTTTACGTTAATTCCATCTGCAGTCAGGGTCTCAATTGCTTCCATTCCTTGCGGCGTGGCCGGAATTTTTACCATCAGGTTGGGACGGTTTACTTCTTCCCATAAACGGTGCGCTTCGGTGATGCTGCCGCTGGCATCGAAGGCAAGCTTGGGTGAGACCTCAATGCTTACAAAACCATCCGCGCCGTTTGTCCGGTCGTAAACTTTCCGGAGCGTGTCGGCAGCCATCTGCAAATCGCGCACCTCCAACCTTTCAAACAAGGTTGGTGCAGAGATTTCAGGTTCGGCGGCGAGAATCTCCCGGATATCGTCATCGTAAAGCGTATTTTCCGCAAGCGCCTTCTCGAATATTGAAGGATTGCTGGTGATGCCGGAAAGGCCGTCATCATCAATCAGTTGCTGGAGCTTTCCGCTGGTTATCAGATCGCGCCGGATGTAGTCCAGCCACAGCGACTGGCCCAAGTTGTGGAGCTGTTTGGTCACGTTTGTCTTCATCGTAGAGTTTCTCCTGCAAAGGTATGCCCGGGGGCCGCGAGCCTCGAATATAAGTGCGACACTTTAGTGGATGGATGAATCTACAAGCAGGTTGCTTTCTTCCTGCTCGTAGCTGTGAGTGAACAGAAACGCTACTTGAGGTGATAAAAGATTCCGATGATCGCTCCGAAGACGCCGTGCGCCAGAAAAACGGAGAGAGGAGTCTGGAATCCATAATTAAGAGCCATAAACCCCGGAGGTTCTAATTGCCGCGAAGCATTGGGGCCGTGTTGCTCGCTGGCCATGCGCGGGTGTAACCCCGGCATCAAAGACATGCCTACCGTAAGCACAAACAATGCGTGAGCGAGGCCAAGCAATACCCCTGACCACCAGTTTATGAAATGCCAGGACTGGAAAATGAGAACGTAAAGAATCGAAAATGCCCAGCCGTTCAGCATATGAATGAAAAATCCATAAAAGCGGGCCTTCTCGCGATTCGGAGTGACGATGGTGCCGATGAGATACGGCAAATTCATGCGGGTGAAGCCAAGGCCCTGGCTCGCGCTCAGCAGTGTCGAAAGAGCCAAAGTCGCCAGGAACCCTGAAAACAGCCAACTGAGCCAGTTCATGCGGACACCTCTTGCGTGGCACCTTGTTGGGTCGCCTGTTCGGGACGGTGCGCGAGTTGTTGCTCGCCTTCTTCGCGTTGCGCAATGGAGAGGGCTGCGCCGATGAGCCCAATATGAGTAAACGCCTGCGGAAAATTTCCCAGAGCCGCGCCTGTCTTGGGGTCAATTTCTTCAGAATAGAGTCCCAGATCATTCGAGAACTTCAGTAATTGCCGCAACAATTGCTTGGCGTCTTCGAGCGTCCCACCCCCGAGCGACAGAAACTCAGCTTCCCAGAAACTGCAGATGGCAAAAGCGCCCTCGCCGGAGGAGTCTTCGCTCCGATTGATAAGCTGCCCGTTTTTGCCCAACCGTTCCCGCAGCATTTTGTAGGTCCCCTGCATGCGCGGCGAATCTGCTTTTTCAAATCCATACCAGGAGATCAAGAGCAGGCTAGCGTCCACAGTATTTCCCCCCAACACGCTGACGTAACTTTGCAATTCGGAATTCCAGGCCCGCTCTCGAATTTGATTGCGGATTAACTCAGCCTGCTTTTTATAAGTATCCAGAGGAGCTTTCTTTAACGAGCCTTTTTCGCACAGCGCGATCATCCGGTCGAGCGCGACCCAGCAAAGCAGGCGGGAATGGGTATGGTTCTGGCGGCCGGAACGCGGCTCCCAAATACCTGCATCCGGCTGTTCCCAGTGCTTTACAACGTAGTTCGCGAATCCGCGCAACGCTTTCTGCATTTCGCGGTCCAGCGTGCCTCCGTGAAAGGCATATTGCGCGGCTGCATCAATCACTTCTCCGTACACGTCGAGCTGAAGCTGGTTTCGCGCGGCATTTCCCACCCGCACAGGGCGGGAATTTTTATACCCGGTCAATTCTTCCAATAATTCTTCTTTGGGCGCCATCTCTCCAAACACGCTGTAAACAATCCGAAGCTTGGGTTGCGTAAGCCGCGTTGCATGCAGCATCCAGTCGAGGAAGTCTCCAGCCTCGCGCCAATAACCGAGTTCCAGCAGCGCGTGCGTGGTGAGTGAGGCGTCCCGCAACCAACAGTAACGGTAATCCCAGTTGAGTTCCGCGCCAATTTTTTCGGGCAGGGAAGTTGTGGGTGCCGCGATGATGGCCCCGGAAGGAAGATGATTCATGAGCTTCAAAGTAAGCGCGCTGCGGATCACCTGATCGCGAAACTCACCTTTGTATTCGGCCAGTTCTGCCCATTTTTGCCACCAGGTCACCGTTTCCTGTATCCGCTCAACGACCGCGTCATTCAAAACTGGGAGGACGGCGGGGGCTTCTTCTGAATAGCTCAAGGAAAAGTTTAGAGACTCTCCCTTCCGCATTGTAAAAGAAGCCTGAGCTGAGCCATCCGAGATTGCGAGCGGGACGGGGCTGCGCAGCCAATACACTCCATGGCTACACTCCATTCGTAGACCGAGATGGCCTTTATTGCCAATCACGACGGCGTTCCGCCCATAGTTTGCCCGGGGTGAAAAATCGAACTTCACCTCGGCCTGGCCCTCTGTGCATTCCACGCGGCGGATGATTTCATGGTCGGGCAAGACTCTGGACTTGCTGAATGCTGCGGACGCCATCGGCATCAGATCTGTGAGCAGAACAGCGCCTTCCGGCCCTATAAACCGCGTCTGCAAAACATTGGTGGAAGGTATATAGCTGCGCTCCGTATGCTGATAAGACGATGGAGAGATGGTCCAGTGGCCGCCGAGCTTGCGGTCGAGAATTGCGGCAAAGATGGAGGGTTTTTCAAAGCGGGGCCAGCACAACCATTCAACGGCACCATAGCGCGAAACTAAAGCGGCCGCTCGGCAATCGCCGATGACCGCATAATCCTGTATCTCCGGAAACTGAATGTCAGGAAAATGGATTCCCCCGGCGGGAGAAATGGTCGAGGGAGACTTGCTATTTGCTGCGCCGGAGATCGTGTCCTCCTCGCGTGAGCGTTTCACGCGAATGTAGGTGGATGCGGACTTTGGCGGAACGTTTGCCAGAATGCAGGCTTTTCTTCCGAATCCCATTAAAAGGCTCAAAATTAGCCAAATACAATCCTTCTAGTAACCAATTCGATATAAGGATTAACCTTCACGAAATTACAGTATGAGCCTGATGGTGGGGAACGCGGGATTCTTATATCAATGGCATTAACCCCAACGCGAAGGAGACGGAAGGCAGGCCCTGGTTTTACCTCCCCTTTTCAAGCCAGGCCCTGCCCCTCCCTAATCGGATCAGCGTTTACCAGCTAAAGCTTCCCACAAATTGTATTCGGCTAAACCCTTTCAATTGCTACTGACCGCACAATCACGTCCTGATTAGGTTTGTCTTGCCGTCCGCGTGGCACATTTGCGATTTTGTTTGCAATGTCCTGGCCTTCCACGACCTCCCCAAAAATCGTGTGATTTCCCGTGAGCCAGGGAGTCGCCGCTACTGTGATGAAAATCTGCGAGCCGTTTGTGTTCGGCCCCGAGTTCGCCATCGCCAGCTTGCCGGGCTTATCGAATTTATGCGGGGAGCCTTTGGTTTCGTCTTCAAATTGGTAGCCGGGGCCACCGTAGCCGGTTCCGGCCGGGTCGCCACCCTGGATCATAAAGTTTGGAATTACACGGTGAAAAATGGTCCCGTCGTAAAGACGGTCAGAACTCTTCTTGCGGGAAACAGGATGCGTCCACTCCCGCTTGCCCTCGGCAAGATCAGTGAAGTTCTGCACTGTTTTCGGTGCATCTTTTTCGAAAAGGCGGCAAACAATGTTGCCTTCAGAAGTGGTGAAAACTGCGTACGTGCCGGGCTGGCGGGCCATGAGAATCCTTTCCTTTGCAGAGTTATGTTTAACGTTCGTTTCTTTATCGCGTCATTTCGCTGTAGTCGGCGAAGAATGGTGCGTGCTGTGCGTTGTATGCGGCGAAGATTTCGCGGGCGCGGCATGGTGAACTGCCGCATGGCGCAAAATGGTGATGTGAGTGATCTTGACCGGATCGTAGGGCTTGTCATCCGGACCTCGGGCCATGCGGGCGATCTGCTTTACCAGCGCCACGCTGGCGTCGTCGCATTGTCCGAAGATGGTGTAATTTCCATCCAGGCTAGGATAGGGAACTTCGGTCACAAAGAACTGCGATCCATTTGTGTCCGGTCCGGCGTTGGCATACGCCAGGCGTCCGGGCCGGTCGAATGTCAGGTCAGGCGACGTCTCATTCTTAAAGGTGTAGCCAATATCTCCGGTTCCGTCGCCCTTGGGATCGCCGCCCTGAATCATAAAATTCGGAATTACACGATGGAAAATGGTGCCATTGTAAAGAGGGACCAAGTGCTCTTTTTTCCCGGTTTTGGGGTTAATCCAGTCTTTCTTCCCGGTGGCCAAGCCAATAAAATTTGCAACTCCAATGGGGGCCTTGTCCGGGAAAAGCTTGCAGGTAAGATTCCCGGCCGTCGTATGAATAATTGCAGTGGGCTGATCCGAAGCAGCAGCACTTGCGGACGCCGATTTATGGGCCGGAGTTTGTGCCGTAGAGTACGCAACGCTAAAAATTAAAAGAAAAAAAGCGATTGAGATTTTTCGCATGGTTCTCCTTCCATTCTGATCGCGGATTCTAATTTCGATTGGCGGACTGCCAATATTTTCTAAACTGTTCAGGATAGCAGGGGCAATGCCCCAACCAACAGTTCTCCTTCTGCAACCTGCGATGACATTGGCCGCCTGCGTTTGCCCGAATAAATTCCATTCCAATTTAACCTGCGCTCAACTTGTTCAAAAACTGAATAATCTCCGGCTGGGTCCACTCCGCCGCGCCGATAAATTTCCTCCGTATGATTCCTTGCCGGTCAATAATGTAGGTTTCCGGAAACTTGAACGTGCCATACATGTCGTTGGTCTTTTGCGACGGATCGCGCACGGTGAGCAAATCTACCCCATGATTCTTCAGGAACTGGTGGTAAGCATCGGCATCTTCATCAATGCTGACGGCAAGCACCACAATGCCGCGGGGTTTAAGGTCCTGCTGCATCTTCACCAGCGATGGAATCTCTTCTACGCACGGAGCGCACCATGTGGCCCAGAAATTCAGCACGACTACTTTCCCGCGGAACTGGTCAAGACTTATGGTGCGGTCGGCATCACGAATGGTGAAGCCGGGGGCCGGAGAGCCAATGCGGGGAGGATGGGTGCCCCGATAACATCCCGCGCCTGTAATCACTAAAAGGCCAATGGCTATAAGGCCGATGAGAACAGCCAATCGCTTCACAAAGCTATAATACAGAATCCGGCTGGTTTGCCGGAGACACATGATGCCGTCGAACCAAAATTCCGCTAGCCATTCTGCCCAGTCGAGCGCAACAGGCGATCTGCAAGAGCGCGATCTGCCGCAGAAAGATATCGCTCGCCCACAACCGGAGCTGCGTCCCAAAGTCTCTGTCACCATTCCGACGCGCAATGAAGAAGAAAACATCGGCGCATGTCTGGCTTCCCTTGTATCTCAGGAGGGAGTCGGCTTTGAAATCATCGTTGTAAACGACGCTTCAACGGACCGTACGCGCGAAATTGCGTCGTCGTTTGGCGGGGGAAATGTCCGCGTGAATGTCGGGGTAAATGCTGGTGTGAAAGTAATTGACGCGCCGCCGCTGCCGCCTGGCTGGATTGGAAAAAATAATGCGGTCGCCGCCGGCGCGCGGGGAGCGGCGGGCGAATGGCTGCTCTTTACCGATGCCGATACAGTCCATCAGCCCGGGTCTTTGGCCCGCGCCGTTGCTGAAGCGGAACAGCGCGGTGCCGCTCTGCTTTCTTATTCTCCCGAACAGAAAGTAGGCAGCTTCTGGGAGAAAGCTGTCATGCCTCTCGTCTTCTCCGATCTCGCCGCGCACTTTGAACCTGCGATGGTAAGCAACCCGGCATCGCGGGTAGCAGCAGCCAATGGGCAATATCTTTTGATTTCGCGCGAGGCGTATGACGCGGTTGGCGGCCACGCCGCAATCGCCGGCAGTTTGCTTGAAGATGTCCAACTTGCGCGCAATGTGAAATCTTCTGGCCGCCCGATTTTCTTTCGCTATGGTCCTGACGCAGTTTTCACGCGGATGTACCGCAATTTTGCGCAACTCCGCGAGGGCTGGACGAAAAATCTGGCCTTACTGTTTCCGGACTCATCGCGGCTGGCCACATTACGCACGGCGGAATTTATCGCCATTTCGGTCTGCCTTGCCGTTATCGTCGTGGGGATTGTCATGGGATGGGGCATGGTGGCCCTGAATGCTGCTGTCATGGCGATTTTGCTCACCGGGAACTATATGAGCCGCGTACGCCGGGCCCATTTCTCTTTCGGAATCAGCTTGTTGGCAATCGCCGGACTGCCGGTTTATGCGTATCTTTTACGGCGTTCGCGCGTCTACTATAAGAGTGGCGGAGTTACGTGGAAGGGCCGCAGCTATGCCGGTAATGGGCAAAATATTTCATCTTCCGGCGCACCGGCCATAAAGAGCGCAGACAACGCCAGCGCCGAAAACCAGAAACCCAGCGATAAAAAAATCCACGAATTTTCGGCTTCGAGGTAACAGAACGAATGGTTTATCTTACGCGCAAAGCTGAATTCGCCGCCTCGCATTATTACCACAATCCAAACTTTACGGCGGAAGAGAATCAGCGCATATTCGGCAAATGCAACAATCCCAATGGCCACGGGCACAACTACACCCTTGAAGTCACAGTAAAAGGCGAAATAAATCCGCAATCAGGATTTGTCGTGGACCTGAAAGAATTGAAAGAAGTACTGAATCGCGAAGTTCTCGACGCCATGGACCATCGTTTTCTCAACAAAGAAGTGCCGGAATTTTTTGCAAAAGTTCCGACTACGGAAAATCTTGCCATTGTTGCGTGGCAACGCCTGGCGCCCAAATTAAAAGCCGCGCAGTTACATCGCGTGCGTGTCTACGAAACGCCAGACCTGTTTGCGGATTTTTATGGGGAAGCATGAAAGCTTACCTGACAAGGCGCTATCGTTTTTCCGCTTCGCACCGGCTGCATAGCCCGGAAATGTCGGCGGAAGAAAATCGCGCGGCATACGGAAAGTGCAACAATCCATACGGACACGGGCACAACTATTTCCTGGAAGTAACGGTCAGCGGACAGGTGGCAGAAAACACCGGGATGGTTTGCAATCTTGCCGACCTGGATGGGTTCGTGAAGGCCGAGATTGTAGAAAAATTTGACCTGCAAAATCTGAATACGATGCAGGAATTTGCCGATGTTGTGCCGACTACTGAAAACCTGTGCGTCACCCTTTATCAAATTTTGCAGCGCGGATTCAGCCAAGCTCATCTGGAAAAGATAAGGGTTGAAGAGACGATGATGAATTCTTTCGAGTATGCCGGCGGCGGGAAAATTCGTCATTGAGCGAGGAGTGAGAGGATGAAGACACCGGCCGAAGCCGCAACATTGACCAGCGCAACCTTTGAAGAACTTGTCCGTGAAATGATCGTCCGCCTGGGCGAAGACCCTGAGCGGGAAGGACTGGTTCGAACGCCCGAGCGCGTCCACCGGGCCTACGAATTCCTGACCAAAGGCTACCGCGAAGATCCCGAGGCCATGCTGAAGAAGGCGCTTTTCACCGTGACCTATGACGAAATGGTGATCGTGAAAGATGTCGAGATGTTCAGCCTGTGCGAACATCACATGCTGCCGTTTTTCGGCAAGGTGCATGTCGCCTACATCCCGAACGGAAAGGTCATAGGCCTGAGCAAAATTCCGCGGCTCATCGAAATTTTTTCCCGCCGGTTGCAAATACAGGAACGCCTCACGACGCAAATTGCCGAAACGATCCAGCAGGCGATTACTCCGCAAGGCGTCGGTGTTGTGATTGAGGCGCGCCATCTTTGCATGATGATGCGCGGAGTTGAGAAGCAGCATTCCGCCGCCGTCACATCCTCCATGCTTGGTTGCTTCCGCGAGGAGGAGGAAACGCGCACAGAATTCTTGTCGCTAATTCGCAACCGGAGCAACGGCATTTAATGGCTTCCCGGCGCTCGGCTCCTATTTTACGGCGGCTCTCCAAACAAACCGCACTGGTTACCGGAGGAACGCAGGGCATAGGTCTGGCCATTGCCCGCGCGCTCCTGGCAGAGGGCTGCGAAGTGGTTATCACTGGCCGCACACAAGAAAAGTTGGATCGCGCGGCCAAAGAGCTCGCAAATAAAAGAGCCGTGCCAATGATTTGCGACATACGCGATCTCCGCTCGGTTCGTGCTTTGTTTGCGGGCCTGAAGCAGCGCTTTGATCGGCTCGATATTCTTATCAACAATGCAGGCATCGGCCAGGTGAGCAAAAATATCGCGGAGCTGCCTCTTGACTCCTGGAGCGAAGTAATCGAAACCAACCTGACGGGAACATTTCTTGTGACGCAGGCGGCGCTCCCTTTGATGAGGAGCGGCTCGGCGATTGTCAACAATCTCTCGATCGCCGCCAAAGAGGTGTTCCCCGGCTCAGCGGCCTACTGTGCTTCCAAACACGGCGCGCTGGGATTTACCAATACATTAAGGGAAGAACTTCGACCTAAAAAGATTCGTGTGATCGCGTTGTTGCCCGGCGCGACTGACACTGCCATCTGGAAAGCCGTTTGGCCCGATGCTCCACGAAAAAAGATGATGCCGCCGGAGGCCGTGGCGACAGCGGTTGTGAACGCTCTGGCCATTCCGGAGAGCGCGACCATAGAAGAATTGGTCATTCGCCCCAGCATCGGAGTGCTGTAACTGCGGCATTCAGATCACTAAAATCACGTCCAGGGTTCTCGGACCGTGCACGCCCTTAATGCGGGTCATTTCGATGTCCGAAGTCGCCGACGGTCCAGAAATCATCGTGATAGCGGCTGCCGCAAAAGACGCCATTTGCCGCAAACCTTCCGGCACAGTTTCCACAACTTTCTCAGCATGCACAATGCATAAGTGGTAATCGGGGATGAGCGTGAGCGCTCGTCCGCCAGCCTCATTTGAATGCCGAAGCACAATGGTTCCCGTGGACGCGATGGCGGTTGCGCACCCGGTCAAAACGCCTTCACTATGATCAATTTCTGCATAGGTCAGGGCGTCGTTGTGGACGAAGGTAAGATTCTGTGGAAGCCATTTGACGGGAATCTCCGCCGCAACCAGCAAAGACTTCTTTTGGCGTTCACGCAAAACCCCGGCAATAGTTTCGGCGATTGTGGAACTCCCGCAGCGATGCAGCCCAGCATCGTAGTCGCGCAATCGTTGTTCAAAGAGCGCGAGCCTGTGGGCGCTGTCATGTTCGCCTGCCTGCAAATATTTCCGCTGAATGGCGGCGTATTCGGGCTCGCGGCGCTCCCTTTGTGCCGGTAAAGCGTTCCGTATCTTTTGCAGGACTACAGTTTTTGAGTCCATCATTTCCCGGGGCCTCTTTTTGTTTTCGCCCACCACTCCCGGAAGGATTCTTTGGGTAGCGCGGGCAAGTCCCGCGATTGTAGCCATGCCCGAAAGGGGCCGGGAAGGTTGTGCAGAAAACCGTCCCGTTCAAAAGGCCATTGCGCCACGCGGGCGAACTTCTGGGCCACGGCGAGCCGGTTGCTTCGAGCTAGTGTGAATGCAGCTGCATTCATTTCCCACCGCTCGCTTAACGGTGCGGCGCCTTGCTCCACAATCTTGCTGCGAAGATGAATCAGGATTTCAGGAATATTGATTTTGACGGGGCACACTTCATAACACGCTCCGCACAAAGAGGAAGCATAGGGAAGGGATTGCGAATGCTGCATGGATTGCAATTGCGGCGTGAGGATTGCTCCAATGGGGCCCGCGTAAACTGAACCATAGGCGTGGCCGCCCGTCTGCCGGTACACCGGGCAAACATTCAGGCAGGCCCCACAGCGGATGCAATCGAGCGTGTCTTTTGCTGACGTAACTCCTGCTGACATAACTGCGGCTGCTGTACCTGCCGCTCTTCCCGCGCTTTCTGCATCTGCATCCGCCAAAACATTCGTTCTGCCGTTATCGAGCAGAACGACATGAAACTCCTGCGGCCCATCGCTTGCTGAAAATCCCGTCCAGATGGAGTTGTACGGATTCATTCGTTCTCCCGTGGCGGAACGCGGAAGAAGTTGCAGGAAAACCTCGAGATCGGTAAAGTGAGGGATGATTTTCTCAATGCCGACGAGGGTGATCAAAAGCTTTGGCAGGGAAAGGCACATACGCCCATTGCCTTCCGATTCCACGACGCAAACTGATCCGGTTTCAGCCACGGCGAAGTTCGCCCCGCTGATGGCTGCTTCCACCCGCAAAAATTTATCGCGAAGATAGGCGCGCGCTGCCGCCGTAAGGTCTTCCGGCCGGTCGCCCAACTCTTTCAAACCCATCTTCTCCATGAAGAGCTGCCTTATTTCATTCCGGTTACGGTGGAGCGCGGGCACCACAATGTGTGAGGGGCGGTCGTTCCCAAGTTGCACGATCAAATCAGCTAAGTCAGTTTCGTAGGGAGTGATGGCCTCGCCTTCCAGCGCGGCATTCAGGCCGATTTCATCCGAAGTCATGGTTTTTACCTTAATGACTTCTTTATGGCCGCGTTCCTGAAGAATCTCGACGATGATGCGGTTGGCCTCGTCGGCATCCTGTGCCCAATGCACTTGTCCGCCGGCGCGCGAACAGTTTTCCTCGAACTGCTCAAGATAAAAATCAAGATGCCGCAAAGTGTGGTCTTTAATTTGGCGCGCGGCTTCGCGTAGTTCCTCCCAATCCGGGGTTTCGGCCACAACGCGGTTTCGTTTTGCGCGTATGACTTCGGTCGCGCGGCGGACATTCCGGCGTAGCTGCGCGTTCTGCAAGAGCTCATGCGATGCAGAAGGAAAATCCGGGGCCTGCGCGGCTTCGCCAACCCGTACCGTCATTCGGCGCTCCCGGATTTCGTGGCTGCGAGAATTTCAGCAAGGTGCATGCGCTTGATATTGATTCCTTGGCGGCTCAAGCCTCCGCCAATATGTAGCAGGCAGGAGTTGTCCGCCGCAACGCAGATTTCTGCTCCGGTCTTCTGAATGCAGGCGGTTTTCTCAGTCAGCATCGCTGTTGAAACATCGGCATTTTTAACCGCGAATGTGCCGCCGAAGCCGCAACATTCGGCCGCGCAATCAAGTTCGAGAAGTTCCAGTCCGCGTACATGTTGCAGCAGGCGCAAAGGCTTATCGCCCAGCTTTAACGAACGCAGTGAATGGCAGGAAGGATGGTAGGTGACCCGGTGAGGGAAATATGCTCCCACGTCGAGTACGCCAAGGTGGTCGGTGAGTAACTCGGAAAATTCGAACACTCGTGGGAGTAGGGTTTGTATGTCCCGAATAAGCTCGGCATCTCCCGATTGCGCCGCCAGCTTGGGGTAATGATCGCGGATCATGGCAACGCAGGAAGCGGAAGGAACGCAAATCACTTCCGCATTAGAAAAGACTCCAACGAAGTGGCGCATCAGGTCGAGGGCATATTGCTGGTAGCCGGTGTTGTAATGCATTTGACCGCAACAGGTCTGCGCAGAACGGAACTCCACCGTGTGGCCCAGGCGCTCGAACACGGTAACGACGGCTTTTCCGGTGTCTGGGAAAAGCGTGTCGTTATAGCAAGTAATAAAAAAGGAGATCAACATGCGTTATTCGCGGACCTTGGACAGCGACGCATCATTAGTAAGGCAAGCATCTTTACCGCGGACGCGGAATTGTGAGATCGAGGTCCTTGCCCGTCATTTGCTTCGTCAGCAAAATCATCTGGCCCACATGCTGCTGCACATGGCCAACCACCTGGTAAATGGCATCGAGAACGGAAACTTGGCCCATACGTTGGGGGTCAGTACGTTCGGTCAATCTTTCGTGCGGCAATGCAGCAATGATTGCCTTCGCTTCGGCAATGGTTTTGCCGAATAGTTCCGATAATTGCTGAGTCGTAAGCCCGCCATCGGCGGAAAACTCTGCATCCCGAGTGCGCACATCGGCTTCGCCATTGACGCCATGCATGATCCACTGGCGCATATTGCCGCACAAATGCACAATCAAATTGCCGATGGCGTTTTCGTGGGCTCCGCCTCTTTGCCATACTTGTTCATTGTTCAACTTCCCCAGACACGAATTAACGGTGTCCGTCATCTGTGTGAGTTTTTTGACGGAATAAGCGACAAAGAGTTCGGCAATTTCAGAGTGCATTCCAGTAGTCTACCTTTTCCCGCGGCCTCTCACCTAAGTAAGGCTGATTTGTTGATTCGGCTCAAGCGAAAATTGCTGTTGGTGGGTCCCACCATTTCGTTGCAGCACTATGTGCGCTTTTTCGGAAGCAATACCTGCCGCACCGGAAAGCTTGCCATTTCGATCTGTGATTAAGCGAACGGTGCTGTTTGTGCGGAAGAGCACCCTATTGTTCAACGAACATTCTGCGGCACCGTGATCTTTGGCCGCAGCGGGATATTTAATTTCGGCGGTTTGACCGGGGGACAATTTTAAACGGTAGTTTGAGGGAATTTGTCCAGCCGCGGGCCGGAGATTCCATTCGATACCATTCCCCAGTTCCCGCACTCCCGCGAGCCTCCACGTGAAGTCCATAAAAACCAGCGCCGCCGGGGAATAATCTCCCGTGTCCGGGGTGAAGTTTCCATCCAGCGGATCCATCTGCTGCAAAAACTTACCTTCACGAACAATGGCATTTACCCACTGCTGCATCATGTGAGCAAGATGAGCAGGCTTGCCGTAATATTCCATCCAGCGCGGCGCGCGCAACGCGGTCAAAGCTTGTGAAGCGCCTCCCCAGGAGTTGCGCGGAATGGGCCGCACAAATGTGGGATCGTCCAGAGCGATCGAGGGCAGTGGATAGGGCGCCCAGAACGCTTTGGAATTATAAATCTCGCGCCGGTAAATTTCTTCGAACATGCGTTGATCAACCACGTGTTCTCCCAGCACGCGGCTAATGACATCTCCTCGTACGCGTACAAGTTTGTTTTGCGCGTCCAGATCATAAAACGCGGCATCGCTTGCAGAATAAAGCTTATTGATAATGAGCTTGCGAATGGCTTCGGCATCATTCTGCCAGCGCTCGGCTTCGGAGTGTTTTCCAAGGGCATGCGCCATGGCCGCAAGCGCAACTCGGCCTCCATAAACCGTCGCGGAAAGATCAGGGCAAAGCCGTGGCAAGGAGGGAACTGGAGGGCATTTTCGGGCATCGCCATCCGGACAGCGGTTGGGCATCCCTGCCCAGCGCGGACTGTTGTCTTGCCCCGTGTCCCACGTGCAGAAGCCTTCGCACAAACCGGTGTGGCGCGTATCGCGATAGCGGCGCAGCCACGCGTCCCAGCGGCTACAGGCGGTGTAAGCTGCTTCCAACAGTTCGCTATCCTGAGTTTGCTGTGAAAGCTCCCAGGCTGTGGCCGCAATGGGCACAACCATCTGAATTTGCGCGAAGCCAACTGCTTTCGTCCGTATCCAGCAGGGAAGTTGCCCGTCTTCGCGCTGCGAGGCAAAAAATGCGAGATGATTATCGCGCGCCACGTCCGGGCGGATCCGGGAATAGACGAGGCCTTCCTGCGGGGCACATTCCTGCCATATTCCGGAATAGCTGCTGCCTTCAATCAATACCGGCTGCGGGTAACCGGAAACAGCCGTTACGTTATGAGCAAGTACGTCGAGGGCTTTTGTATAAGTATTTTGATAAGACGGATCGCTGGTCTCAAAAGAAAGGTTGGCGGAGGAAAGTTTGCCAGGGGACGAATTCTGGCTGGCTTTTCCGGTTGTTTTCATCGCATTGAAGAACGGGGCGAGTCGTCGTTGTAACCACACGGAACCAGCGAGTAATCCTGTCTTGGTTGAAGATTCGGCCAAAAATTCGCGGCGATTCATAAAGGTGCGCGTGATTCAATGTTTCAAAATTGAAGGCTGCCGATGTTCGCTTCGGTTTTATCCGGGAAATCCCGACTGCCAAAGCTGCGAAAATCTTTCACGTCGTGGAGCGAATAGCCAAGCGTATTCTTGCCGGCTTTGACGCGGAACAGGTCCACGCCTTCTACATCCCGCATCCAGAATGCAGGGCGCTCATCCGGCTTTTCGGAAGCAATTTCAATGTTGCTGAATTCCAGGTTGCGCGCATGACGTACAAAAAAGCCCCGCGCGGGCAGTGTCCCAAACATCGTAGCCTCTGGATAACTATTTTCCTTTTCCGGCGGATTGAGCGCCGCCCATTCTTTTGTTCCTCCGCCCAACTCCTGCAAATACATGTCCGCGATTTTTATGTCTTCGATATAGCTGCCCGGAATCCCGCTGAGGATGGAAGGATACTCGGCCACCGCGCCCGAACTGACAATATTGCTCAACAAAACGCGCTTTAGAGTTCCCGGAACCATTCCCTGCGGCCCGCGCATGCGCGCGCCTAACCGCAAAAACAACGGTGAATGCACAACACCACGCATGGTTATATTAGTGATCGCAATATCCTCTATCTGTGCTCCGTCTACAGTTTCCAGCGCCAGTCCCCGGCAGCTTTCAAAAATGCAATTGGAGATTGCAATGTTTTTGAATCCTCCATTCGATTCCGTCCCACACTTGATTCGTCCCACTGGTGGACGCGAGTTGAGCGGATAAGACATTCGTTTGAAAGTGCCATCAAGGAGCGTGCCGTAATCGTAGATTCCGGTTACATAGCAGTCGCTGATGGTGACGTTTTCCGTAACGCGAGGATGACCCAGGGCGAAGGAACTCTTGGGGCAAATAGCATCGTCCCATGGCGAGTTGACTGTGCAGTTCGAAACACGGACGTTTTTGCAGCAATCAATGTCCATTCCGTCGCGGTTTGTGTCAATCCTGATCCCGTCAATAATTACGTTATCTACTCCGGTAAGCAGGATGGCGAAATGGCCTCCCTGAAGAATGGAAAAATCACGTAAGGTAACGTTGCGGCAATTTTTCAGGGCAATGGCTTTGTTGCCCACGCCCGGACTTTCCGCGCGCGGCAATTCATTCTGTTCGCCACGGCTTAGGCCCTTCCCCCAAATCATTCCTGGGCCAAGAATGCTTACATCGCGCAGGTCCTCTCCCCAAATAAGACTGTTGGGCCAGTGATTGTGGCCAAAATCCTGGAACCTTTCCCATGGCTGCGGCGGCCCCGCGGGATCGTAACCACCGGTCGTCGTTCCTTCGGGAGGAACGCTTGCCGCCAGAATAACGGCCCCAGCATCGAGATAAAGCGCAACAGAACTCTTGAGGTGAATGGAATAACAAAGATAAGTTCCCGTAGGGAAGAACACAGTTCCACCCCCAGCGGCAGCTGTTTCTTCAATTGCTTTATTAATCGCAGAAGTATCCAGTGTTTTTCCATTGCCAGCCGCTCCGAACGTGCGCACACTCGACATGCCCATCCCCGGCTGTGCTTTCGCTGGTCCAGCGGACTTCGCTTCTGCGCTCAGAGGCTTCCCCAATTCCGCCGCGGAGCCGATTCCAGCCGCCAAACTGGCAGCCAAAAAGTCTTTTCTGGTTATTCCATTGGAGAACACATTCCCTCCTGAGTTTGAGAAGACCACTCACTTTAGAACAGCAACCCCAAATATTCCAAGTTTCTAGGATGAAAATATTTCATCTTGACATCTGCAATGATCGTATCCTACTATCATCGCGTTTCAATGGGGAAGTAATTTCAAAAGAACAATAACTTCTGCGGGCGGAGTTTGGGACCGAACTTTTCAGGGGGGCTTTATGAGTGTTCGTTTTAGGAACTTCTGGGTTTTATATCTAGAAAAACTTTCTTTCATCAGCCGCCCGTCAGTTTCGTCACTCGTCAGGAACCGCATATTGGCGGTAGCCGTCACGTTAACACTTGCGGTGCTGGCCCCATCTGCCGCGCTTGCTCAAGGCTACGGCAGCATCACCGGTGTTGTGACCGATCCTTCCGGCGCGGCTGTCCCCGCGGCAACCATCACGGCGACACAGGCCACAACCGGAATCGCAGTGGACACAACGAGCGGCGCTGACGGCAAATATGTGTTCCCCGCGCTCCATCCCTCGCCCTACAACCTCTCCGTTACCAGCCCCGGCTTCGGAACCTATGTGCAGAACGGGATTGTCGTGCAGGCCGATGCCGCGGTTACAGTCAATCTCGTTTTAAAAGTGGGGAGCAGAACTGAGACAGTTACGGTGAACGCCGATGCCTCGCAGGTGGATACAACAACTCCGACTCTTTCGCAGGTTGTAGATCAGCGCCGCATCAATGATCTTCCTCTGAATGGAAGAAACGCTGCCTCATTGACAACGCTTGTCGCAGGCGTAGTTGTTGCGCCCAACGCCCAAGCCGACCAGGGGCTTACGAAGACATTTCCCGTGGCCGTAACGGTGACAGCGAACGGCACACGGGTCGGCCAGATGAGTTATTTGCTCGATGGCGGCAACAACGTAGACGAATACACAAACGTCAACGCGCCCTTCCCGTTTCCCGATGCACTACAGGAATTCAGCGTCCAAACCAGCAATTACAGCGCGCAATATGGGCAGAATGCGGGCGGCGTGGTGAACATTGTCACCAAGAGCGGGACGAACAGTTTGCACGGAGATGTATTCGAATATAACCGCAATGCGGCTTATAACGCTGCGCCTTACTTCAGCTTTGCCAACGGCAAAAAAGGCGTTGTGGATCCTCTGAAAAGAAATCAATTTGGCGGAACCATCGGCGGCCCGGTCAAGCTCCCGCACATCTCGACTCCGCATTCATTCTTCTTTGCCGGCTATCAAAAGACGATTCTGCACAACATCGCCACGCAAAACAGCGCAGCGCTGCTGCCGACAACCGCCCAACTTGCGGGCACTTACAATGTGAGCTCGCAAGCGCAGTGCATTAAAAATCCGTTCACCGGAGTCGTCTATCCCTGCACGGCCGTAGGCTCTTCGCCGGGGGTCAGCACCGTCAATCCTGCAGACTACAACTCCTCTGCGTTGGCGCTCTTGAAGTTTCTTCCGGATGGAGGCACATCAGGAAGTTTTATTTTCCGCAAGCCAACCCGCCAAACCTTCGACGAGTTTGTTGGCCGCTTCGATCAGGAGATTGGCTCGAAGGACCGTCTGGCCGTCCGCTACTTCTATGATCAGTTCCATAACGGCGGCGTACTCGACCTGACGAATCTTTTGACCTATTCCGACCAGGCTACGATCAATTACCAGAATGTTTTACTTTCAGAGACCCACATTTTTTCTGACCGCCTGCTGAATGACTTTGTAATCAGTTATCAGCGAGACCGTTCGGAACGTGGCCCTCTTTCTGGAGGGATGAGCGTAAACGATCTGGGCGTCAATATGTGGCAGCCCGCGTTTAAGCAAATCAACCAGATATTGGTCAGCGGCGCGTTCACGATCGGCGATAACCCCGCCGCCACCTTCAGCCGTTTCAATTACACGCTCACCGATGATCTCCACATGGTGCATGGCGCGCACAACCTAGCTTTTGGCGTTCACGCAGAGTGGGCGCACGTGGACATCATCAACCAGTTCCGGCAGCCGGGCACATTCACCTTCGACTCCAACGTTTCGAACAACAACATCGCCAGCTTTCTCTTTGGATATTTAGCCAATTTCCAGCAGGCTTCAGGCCAGTTCTTTAACAATCGAGGCAAGTTCTTCGGCTTCTATGGCCAGGACAGTTGGAAGGTCACTCGCCGGCTGACTTTAGATTACGGCTTGCGCTGGGAGCCGTTTTTCCCATGGAACGAAGTCGCCAACCGGATGGGCGAATTTAGCCCCACAGCTTTTGCCGCCGGCGTACATTCTTCCGTCTTTCCGAATGCTCCAATCGGATTGCTTTTTGTGGGCGATCAGGGCGTCTCGCAGGAAGGCATCCGGCACGTCTATAGCGACTTTATGCCCCGGGTAGGCTTCGCCTGGGACATTTTTGGCGATGGCCGGACCAGCTTGCGCGGCGGCGCCGGAATGTTTTACGACACGCGCCTGAGCAGTGTGTTTAACAACATCTTCTCCAATGGCTCGCCTTTCGTCACCCAGGTGAGCGTAAATTTTCCGGCGACTGCGAATCCGGGAGCGAATTTCAGCAACCCCTACGCGGGAATGGTGAATCCATTTCCAGCGCCGCAGCCGCCGCCCAGCAACACCATCCTTCCCCCTCAACCATATCTCACGTTTGATCCGTACCGGCAATTTGATGTTCCGCTGATTGATTCCTGGAATCTGGCGCTGGAACATCAGGTCACCACGAGCGCATTGTTGCGCGTTGCCTATGTCGGCTCGCATGGCAGCCACTTGTGGTTTCCCTTGGAATTGAACCCGGTGCAGAATGGGCAGCGCGTATATGCTCCGGTTTATTCTCAGCCCATTACGGAAGTGAATTACGGAGGCGATAGCTCCTATCATTCCTTGCAGGCTTCATTCGAGCAGCGCTTCCATCATGGAATGTCCATCCTGGGCAATTACACCTGGTCCAAGGCTTTAGATAATTTGCCCTGGAACGCCGCAGTGACCGCAATCGGCTCAGGAAATTCCTATGTCATGCCGACATATGTTCCAAATTACCAGAGGCTCGACTACGGTCCATCGGACTTTGATCACCGGAATGTATTCTCGCTCTCATACGTGTGGCATCTCCCTCAAATGCACGGAGGCAATGCTCTTCGCTACATTGTGAATGGATGGCAGACGAATGGCATCTTCCAATACCGCAGCGGGGATCCGCTCACGATTGTTTCCGGCTCTAACAACAATTCAGGCACCGGACAGAATCGTGACCGCGCCGTGAAAGTGGGCGATCCATACGGTCCCGGAGCGTGTGCCGGAGTGACGACTCCCTGTGTTGGATTTCTGAATCCAGCCTCGTTCCAGGTGAATGCGCCGGGAACCTTTGGGGACGTGGTAAAAGGCTCCGTCGTGGGTCCGGCATACGCCGATTGGGACGTTAGCTTAATGCGGCACTTCAATTTTACCGAGCGGTGGAGCGCGGAATTCCGGGCCGAGTACTTTAACGTACTGAACCACCCGAATTTCGCCGATCCGGGGACTACTACCGGCGGCAGCTTAGGGCGCATTACCGGCTCGTTTGACCCGCGCATTGGCCAGCTTTCCCTAAAGGTTTTCTTTTAGGGATGGAAGCAGCGCAGATGGACGCCTCCTCTGCGCTGCTTCGTTAGTCACTCGCAAATATCCCTGAAATGCCGCGCTGTCTGCGAAGATATTTGCGTGCGACTCTTCATACGAAAAGTTACAATTTGACCCTGGCGGCCGCACAAATTCTATGGAAAACAGACGACACGCTTGGTACTATCCTGCGCATGTCGAAATTACTTCTAGTAGTCTTATTGCTGGTAACCATGACCTTCGCTGCTGATTTGCCAACCAGGAAAACGTTGAATCTTGCGACCATTAAGATCATGGTTGCGGGCGCCGAAGCCAAAGCCAAAGAGTTGGGCGTTCAAGTCACAATCTGCATTGTGGACGATGGCGGTAACTTGCTCTTTTTGGAAAAAGCCGACACGGCGTCTTTCAACACCTTGGATTTTGCCCGTAAAAAGGCGCGCTCCGCCGCGCTGTACCGTCAGCCTTCCCGCAATGGCGCAGAAGCGCTGAAAAACGGCGATCTTTCTGTGCTGACTTATCCCGACTATTTTCCCAACCAAGGCGGTTTGCCGATACAGGTGGATGGACAAACGATTGGGGGAATTGCGGCCAGTGGCTCGAAATCGGAAATTGATGAAGCCATTGCGCAGGCGGGCCTTGACGCTGCATTTAAATCTAATAAGTAAAAAAACTAAGCGTATGTGGCAGAGGAGTCCACTCCCCGCTTCTTGCGGTCTGCCGTGATCCGTTCGAGGTACCCGCTCTCGCGGAGCGCCCGCAATGGATCTTGCGGCAGACCACGGTCTTTACGCCATTTGCGCACGACGGGGCGAACATCTTCCCAGAATGCGCTTCGCAGGCACTCTTCTGCTTCCACCAGCGTACATTCCTTTTGCAGAATTGCCAGCTGCCCGTGATTGACCAGGGCAGATTTGGCATAAAGCTCCTGGGCTGTGCAAACGGTTTGGATCATGGCCTCAATCTTGCCCTTTAAGTTGTGGCTCTGGTCAATCATGAAAGCAATATCGGCATAGCGTCCGGTTTGCCATGCGAAGTTGTGCAGCTCGTGAAAAATGCGGAATACCTGGTAGGGATCCATCGAGCCGAGGGTAAGGTCATCGTCGGCATAGCGGCGGTCATTGAAATGGAAGCCGCCAATCATCTGGTGATGCAGCAACCAGGCTACGATTTGTTCAATATTTTGCGCCTGGTAATGATGGCCCGTATCTACAAGAACAAAGGCCTGCGGCCCCGCCGCGCGTGCCAGCAGAAACGCCATTCCCCAATCCGCGATGTCGGTATGGTAGAAGGCCGGCTCGAACGGTTTGTATTCCACCAGCAAACGCTGTGTGGGGCTTAGGCGCTCGTGGACTTTTTTCAATCCGGCTTCAAACCATTCAATGTGGCTGCGCATGTTCTGCGTGCCGGGATAATTCGACCCGTCGGCAAACCACGGTGAAATATCGCGGCATTCAAGAGCACCCGCGATCTTTACGCACTCCAGAATGTGATCAAGCGCGCGCTGCCGGATTTCAGGGTCAGGATTGCCCAGCGACCCGTATTTGTATTCCTGGTCCTGAAATACGTTGGGATTGATAGATCCGCCGCGAATTCCGTATTTCTCTTCCAGAGCGCGGACAGCCGCAACGTCCTGCATCCCGCGAGGCAGGTCCCACTGCACGTGTAGAGCAATTGTCGGGCAGGAACCGGTAAGAGTGTGGACCTGCGCGGCGTCACTGAATTTGTCTTCTATGGTAATAGCAGCTGCGGCTTGCAGGAACTTTCCGAAACGGGTCCCTGTATTTGCAAATCCCCAGGAAGGAACCTCGATTTTAAATGTATCCAGAGCTTTGTAGATCAGCCCTTCGAGCTTTTCCGTCATGCTGCCTGCCTTCTGTTAAGACGAACCGCGGGATGAACAGCTACTTAGTGCTGCTTCTTTTTCCGGACCGATCTGTTTGAAAGCCTGTTGATTCAGGAGACTGGCCCATTGCACGACTGCGCTGCTCCTCACTCCGGATTCATTCGTATAATCGCCCGATAAACTCGCCAGTTGGACCGCGAAATTACCGATAGTGGAACTTTCCGCCGATCCCGTTAGTACAGGAATGCCTGTTGCTTCTTCCGTCAGCCGATTAAGAAGATAATTTTTACTGCCACCGCCCACAACATATAAATATTTGATGGGCAAGCCGGTGATATTTGCCAAGTCGGAGAGGACTTGAGCGTAGCGCGCCGCCAGGCTGTGGAATATTAAATTGGCCACCACGGGCGCCCGGGAGAATGTCTGCGGGATTGCCGGTAACTTCCGCCGCGAAAATTGATGGTTAATTCGCTCCAGCATGTTGCCGGGCAAAAGAAGTTCAGGATCGTCCAAATCAATCAGGAAATCGGGACGGGGAAATGTGGCACATTCCTCCACCAACGATTCGAACGCAAGAGCTGCTCCCTGCTTTTGCCATTCCTCCATGCACTGTTGCAATACCCACATGCCGTTTACATTTTTCAGGAAATTTATTTTCCCGCCGATTCCGCCTTCATTGCTGAAGTTGGCCTCTCGAGCTGCGGTAGAAAAGCACGGCTCATCGAGTACCCGCCCGATCAGGGACCATGTTCCTGAGCTAAGGAAGGCCCAATTCCGGCCATCTTTTGGCGCAGGAATGCCGCCAATTGCCGACGCCGTGTCGTGACATGCCGGAGCGATAAGTTTTGTAGCTGTAAAAGCCTGCAGGGATGCGAGCGGCCCTTTCAGCCGCCCTAGGTTGGTTCCGGGCCGCACAATCGGCGGCGCAGAGGCAAGATTAAGTCCTACGGCTGAGAAAATTTCCTCACTCCATTTCCCGGTATTGGCAGACAAAAGCTGCGTATGCGTGGCGTTTGTATATTCGGAGACCTTCTTTGCGCCCAGATGATGCAAAACAAATTCCGGCAAATTCAGCCAGGAAGAATTCTGTTTCGGCCCATCGGCATAAAGCTGATAAAGCGTGTTGAAAGGAAGGAATTGGATTCCTGTGATCTCATAAAGCCGTTCCTTAGAGATTTTCTGGTGGACTTCCTTTTGAGCGGAGATGCTCCGTTCATCGCGGTAGCAAAAGGGATTTTGGATGGGCTGGCCTTCGGAATTTAAGTGCACATAATCCACGGCCCAGCCATCCACTCCAATGGCCGCGATCTTTTCGGAGGCAATCTCAGCGCATAAACGCAGCCCATGCTCAACGCCTTCGCAAATATGACGCAAGTCCCAATAAAGATGGTCAGTTTCCGTGAATGGAGCATTCGGAAAACGGTGTATGAGATTTATCTCCGGTTCACCGTTGTTCCAGCGAAGCAATGAAACGCGGCAACTCTCTGCTCCAAGGTCAATCGCAACGAGAGAAGGTTTCACTCCGGCTCCGATGCGGACGGAAGCAGGGTTGCTGGTTTTGTTGCCTTGTGACGTTTGGCCGTTGTTATCGGAGGGCTTCATCGCAGGAATGCCTCGACCAGTCCGCCATCCACGGGAATGAAGTGGCCCGTGGTGCAAGCAGATTTCGGACCTGCAAGAAAAAGAATCGCCTCGGCGCAATCCCTGGGACCAATGGGACGATGCGTGAGGGTGCGCTTGGCATAAAAATTTGCCAGCAATGAGCGTAGCTGCTCATCGCTTAGATTTTCTTCGTAAGCAATCTTGTATTTTTTGAGGGAGGCAATTACCCGGTCGCGCGGGAACATGGTGGATCCCTTCACCACTGTGGCTGGACTGATGCCATTCACGCGAACTTTAGGCGCCAGCGACACTGCCATCTCGCGTACTAAATGGCTGACCCCGGCTTTGCTTACATCATAGGCTTCGCTGCCGCGCTTTGCGACCACCGCGTTGGCAGAGCTGGTCAGGACGATCGAAGTATCAAGGTCTTGCGCGCGAAATACTGCGGCAGCCTCGTCCACGAGCAAATAGTTCGCAGTAATGTTCAGATCGAGAGTGGCGCCCCACTGCGCGTCGCCGATTATGCCATCCGGCGAAGAAGGGAAAAGAGCTGCCGTATTCACAAGTATGTCAATGCCGCCATAAACCCCGATCACCTCACGAATGGCGCGCCTGATGTCCTCACGGTTGCGAATGTCTACGGTGAGGGCGGAAACAGACTCTTTCCCGGCTTTCGCTTTTGCCTCTTCAGCGGCTTTTTCCGCGGAAGCAAGATCACGGTCGCCAATGATGACGTGCGCGCCGCGTTCGGCCGCCAGCAGGGCGGTTTCTCTTCCAATGCCGCTTCCTCCTCCGGCAACGAACACAATTTGGCGGCTGAGTTCTTTTTCCGCAGGCTGCCGGCGGATTTTGGCCTCTTCGAGAGCCCAATATTCAATGCGAAACGCCTCGGACAGCGGCAAAGCTACATAATTGGCATGTGTTTGGAAAGCGGAAGCGGGCGCAGCGGCTCCCGCTTGTGGCAACGAGGCAGGTGTGCTGCTATTGCCTAACGAAGTGGCCCCTTCCATTACATGAATGGCATTGACATAAAACTCGCCGGTCAGACGGGCTTCAGTCTTGTTCTTGCCGAAGCTGAACATGCCGATGCCAGGGACCAACACTACGGTTGGGCTGGCGTCGCGCATGGCCGGAGAATCCGGCAGGGCATGCGCCTGATAGTACTCCGCATATTCTCTGCGGTATTTTTCGAGGGAAGA
This sequence comes from Terriglobales bacterium, assembly GCA_025927855.1. Taxonomy (GTDB): domain Bacteria; phylum Acidobacteriota; class Terriglobia; order Terriglobales; family Acidobacteriaceae; genus JAICKN01. The sequence continues at coordinate 13,030 of JAICKN010000004.1, read as the reverse complement.
GGTAATTTGTGCCCGTAGCGAATCTGAAGCAGCGCTTGGCTTCCAGGGCACGAATAAAGGCCGGACTTTGGTCCGGATAAAATGGTCCGGGCAACTCGTTCCCAGATGCGCCAATTTTTCTGCATCGCGCGAATTTACAAACTGCTGCACTTCGGGAAGATCGCTATAGTTGCCAATGAGCCGCTTCGCGCCCGAAACCCGCCCGCGTAGAAAAGGAAAAATATCAATCGCGAGGTCGCGATGGGTCTTTAAAGTTTCATATTGCGGACCGCCGAACAAAGCGCTGTCTTTTTTCTCGACGTGCTCCAGGACGAACTGACCCAGCTGATCAATAATGGCCAGCGTGTTTTCGTAACAATCCTGCTGCGTTTCGCCCCATGTGAAGAGGCCATGGCCGCCGAGAACAATGCCATCGCATCCCGGGTTTGCCTGCACTGCGCGTTTCAGCATCATGCCCAGCTCAAAACCCGGACGCTGCCAGGGAACCCAAATCAGGCGGTGCTCAAACAGCCGATTGAACTCTTCCATCTTTTCGCGGCCATTGGCCGAGGCGGCCAGAGCAATGCCCCAGTCAGGGTGCAAATGGTCCACGTGGGGAAAGGGAAGAAATCCGTGCAGGGGAGTGTCAATTGAAGCTGCGACTGTGCTTTTGCCGAAGGCGCAGAGAGGATACATCTCCACCATTTCATCTTCGTGCTCCGCGCCTCGGTAACGCGCTTCGAGAGCGTGCAGCTTTTCGAGATAGAGAGCAGCCAGACCTTCGCGCTTAATGCTTCCCAAGTCTCCCCCGCTGCCTTTGATCCATAGAACTTCCTTCGGGGTGCCGTCCAGCGGATCGGGCAATACAATTTTCGAGCTGGTATTTCCCCCGCCAAAGTTAGTAATGCGAAGGTCTGATCCGAGCAGATTGGAGCGGTAACGCAACAAGCCAGGGCCGTCCAGGCCATGCGCAGTCCGTTCGTCCCACAAATTCGGTAGATAACGTAGTTCTGTTTGTACTTTCATGACGATGCACTACCGTCCGATCCATAAGAAGAGATCGGACACTGAAGACAAGCTCGCATTATCATACCTTAAATGCAATAGGGCAACAATTTCTATTGGGGAATATTGGTCTGTTAGCTCCGCAGCAAGAATGGCCAACTCTGCTTACCCTTGCGCGGGGACATCGAGAACTTTGTTTGCCTTGCGCACGGAGGAAGCTGTGACCAATTGATGTTCTACATAATTATAAGGGGGGACACGTTGCCCGCTTAATAATCCGAGTGCGAGTTGAATCAGCCGGGGGCCGTAGCTTTGCGCTTCGTGTGAAACCGAAGCAATCAGCGGACTCCCGCTAATGTGCATCTCTTCCAGAGCTTCGGGAATGCAATCTTGTCCGACAATGGCCACATGTTTTTCCCATTTGAGCTCCCGCACGGCTTGCACCGCTCCCAGAGCGCTGGTATCGGTGGCGGCGGCGATTAGAACTCCGCGGTCGTCGTGCCGCCGCAAAAAATCCATCACCAGCCGGTAACTCTTCTCCCGCATTCCCCGTCCATCCATGCGGAGGAAGTTTCTATCTCCCAGTCCGGGGAGGGAAGCGCGTATCCCTTCGAATGCGCCGGTGATCCGGCTCTGCACCATCGGTCCCGCTTCCTCAATATCCAGCCCTAGAACCCAGCGCGCCTTGCCGTCCCAAGAATTTTTGGCGTGCTGCGCCAGGAATTCGCCTGCTTCAAATCCAACGCGGTAATTGTCCACGCCGAAAAAAGTCGCGTGGGGATGGGGAATGTCAATGGCGATAAGAGGAATGCCGGCCCCCGCAATTTTGTCGGCAATCACGGGCGCGACGCGCTGATCAATTTGGAATTCGATTACCAAATCCACGGGATGACGCACGAACTCATCGGCATTGCTTAATGCAGTGGCAGCATCGTAGTGATTGTCCAGGACAACTAAATCAACTCCCGCGGCCGACGCGGCAGCTTTAAGGCTGTCCGTTACCGCCTGTGAAAATGGCATTTCTGCTGACTGGCTGCCAAAGCCAAAGCGCGCTTTCTTGGGCCGAGCGATCAGCCGGTACAGTCCATCTTGTGTCTGCGCCAAATATCCACGGTGAACGAATGTTTTCAAAATACGGTAAATCGTCGTCTTGGAAATATTTGTCCGCTGGTAAATGGCTTCGAGGGAAAGAGGATTGCGTTCGTTCTGAAGTAACTCGAGAATGTCGAGGGCTTTGGAGAGGACGGGAATTAGATATAGGCGCTTGGGCGCGGATCGGGTCAATCTTCACTCCGGATCGTTCCGAACATCATTGCGAAGCCTGAGTAGTATGCTTGAGCCCATCCCTATTTTCAATAGGCAATTTCACTTGCTATTGACAACAACATCTTCCACGTCTACAGTTCAGGGCTTTGGCTAAGCAGGTCGGCACCTGCCTAAGGTTCATTTACTCACGGAATTGAACCGAAAGGAACATTTTTGGGCCCCAATCCACTGTTAGGAGTTGTTTTCCACTGGCTCGGCGGATTGTCTTCGGGAAGTTGCTATTTGCCTTTTCGTGGCATTAAACGCTGGTCATGGGAAACATATTGGTTGCTGCAAGGCGTTGTAAGCTGGATCGTCGCTCCCATCCTGATTGGCACGCTTTTTGTTCCCGGCCTTTCGCAGATTCTTCATCAATCGCCGGCGCGCAGCCTGGCCCTAGCTTATTTCTGGGGATTCATGTGGGGATTTGGCGGCCTCACGTTCGGGCTTTCCGTACGGTATTTAGGCCAGTCTTTAGGGTATGCCATCGCTCTCGGACTTACGGCGGCTTTTGGCACGTTGATGCCGCCGTTATTTTCCGGCGAACTGGGCAGCATTGCAGCCGAGTTGCCCGGCCAAGTGATTTTGCTGGGCGTTGCTATTTGCCTGTTTGGAATTGTTCTGACCGGCATGGCTGGCCGGCGCAAAGAATGGGAGCTTAGTTCCGAAGAGAAAACCGGCGCCATTAAAGAATTCAACTTTGGCAAAGGTTTGATGGTGGCAATTTTTGCCGGAGTGATGAGCGCCTGTTTCGCATATGGATTGGCGGCAGGGAAGCCCATTGCACAAATTGCCAAAGAATCGCTACTAAAAAATGGCCGTGCCGATCTTTGGCAGAACCTTCCGGTTCTGGTGGTGGTCCTATTGGGAGGATTCACCAGCAATTTCATCTGGTCAATTGTCCTCATTGTTCGCAACCGTACCGCAGTTGAATATTTGGGTTTACCCTCTGCCAGGGCGCTGCCCGCAACTTCGCTGGGAGCGGCCGCGGCAACACCTGCAAGGCTTGGCTCCAGGATTCTTACTGCAAATTACCTGCTTTCCATTTCTACCGGCCTCATGTGGTATTTCCAGTTTTTTTTCTACAGCATGGGACAAACCAAGATGGGGAAGTATGACTTTTCCAGCTGGACGCTGCACATGGCGAGCATCATCATCTTTTCAACTTTGTGGGGAGTGTTCCTGAATGAGTGGAAAGGATCGAGCCGCCGCACTCATTTTCTGGTTGCCTGGGGCCTGGGCGTTCTGGTGCTTTCGACGGTCGTGGTCGGCCTGGGCAATTATTTGAAAGTTGTTTCCATTTTGCATTTCTGAGCTAGGAAAATCGGGCGCTGCCGGAATCGAGTGGCAGCATAACGGTGACCCGGCAGCCCTGTCTTTTTTCACGATTCGTCAGCTCTACCGAGCCGCCGTGCGCTTCGGCGATTTGCCTTGAAAGAGCCAGCCCAATCCCGCTTCCCCCGGCTTTTGTCGTGTAGAAGGGAACAAACGCGTTCGCCGGGTTTGCCAGCCCCGGGCCGTTATCTTCAATCAGGATTACAGCACGGGAATCGCTGACTTCCCAACGCAGGCGCACCTGTGCCGAATCCGCGGGATCTATGGCTTTTGCATTTCCGTTTGAGGCGGAAAGTTTTTCATCCGCGGCTTCCAGCGACGCTTCAGCAGCGTTGCGGACCAGGTTGATGAGCATCTGCTCGATTTGATCGGGATCAACCATGAGAATAATGTCAGGCCCGGGAACTACGGTAACAGCCACCCTTGTTTCCAGTCCGGCGGCTCGTTTCACGAGTGGACCGAGACCTGTTTCCCGCAAATTCGGCCGGGGTATCTGCGCCAATTGGCGGTAAGCTTCAACAAACCGGTTCAACGACCCGGCGCGGGATTCGATAATTTCCAGCCCCTGCGTAAAATCCCGGCGCTGCTGGTCATTCAACGTTGCTTCCGCCAGACGGGCATTTAGGGTCCCAGCGATGGATTTAATCGGGGCCAGGGAGTTGTTTAACTCGTGGCCGAGTACGCGGACCAGACGTTGCCACGCGGTGCGTTCCTGCTCGCGCAAGGCGCGGCTCACGTCCGACAAGACAACCAGAACGTGGGGCACACCGTTCTGACGGAAGGAACTCTTGCGCAGCAGCCACTGCGGCGAAGGGCCATCGGACGAGAGCACGATTACACTCTCATTTTCTGCGGAGAGGAAATGCGAAATGCCAATATGTTCGGCGGTCGCGCCCAACAATGCCTGAGCAGGTTTTTGTAGCAGCTTTTCTCCCGCAGGATTCACGAGTACTAGTACATGCTGCGGATCAAACGCAAACAACGGGGCTTCAATTTCTTCAACGACGCGCCGAAGCAGCGCGACGGCATCCATTGCGCGTGAGCGCTGAGAGGAGAGAATGTCCGCGAGTTCATTCACCTCTGCCGAAAGCCCGCCAAAAGCGTCGTTAGTCGAAACGCCTCGCAGGCGGAATGAATAGTCATCCTCGCGGAGGGCGGCAATGACATTGGTGAGCGTTTGCAGCGGGCGGGTAATATGCTCGTGCAATAACGCCATGAGTATCCAATAGACAATCGCCGCAAATATAAGAATGGTCAGTTTGGAAGCGGCAGCCCAATCCTGTATCCAGAGCAGTGCTCCGAGCGTTATGAGTCCGGGAAGGATGAGAACCAAGGAAAAAAGCCACACGCGCCGTTCGTAGATGATGCGATACCGTTTGCGGCGCGGACCAAGCATGGCGGCATTATGACTCGCGCCCGCATTAAAGCCCATACTTTTCCATGCGGCGGTAGAGCGCCCCGCGGCTTAAACCCAGAGCCTCAGCGGCCTGGCTAACGTTGCCCTGGAAGCGCTGCAATGCCTTGCGAACCAGAATGCTTTCCACCTGCTCCAGGCTGAGTTCGTCAAGATTTTGGCCGGCAGGCTTTTGTAAATTTAGTCCGAGATCGCCCGACTGAATTTCCCCGCTCCGGCACATCAACACCGCGCGTTCCAGCGTATGCTCCAGCTCGCGGACATTTCCCGGCCATGCGTATTGACGCAAAAGCTGCAACGCCGCCGGATGAAACCCCTCAATGTTCCGCCGGTATTGGGCGGTAAAGCGCGAGAGAAAATGCAACGCCAGCGCCGGAATATCCTCCTGGCGCTCGCGCAACGGCGGCAGATGAATTTCAATCGTGTTTAGGCGGAACAACAGGTCTTCGCGGAATTCACCAGCGGAGCAGGCCAGGCCCAAATCCGCATTAGTGGCCGAGATGATGCGGATATCCACCCGCCGGGAGCGTGATGATCCCACCCTTTCGATCTCGCCGGTTTCCAGCACGCGCAGCAGCTTGGCTTGCTGCCGGGAAAGCAGATTTCCGATTTCATCCAGAAAAATCGTTCCCTTGTCGGCCAGTTCAAAGCGGCCGATGCGGTCGCTGCGCGCGTCGGTGAATGCGCCCTTAATGTGACCAAACATCTCGCTTTCAAAAATTCCTTCCGGTACCGCGCCTGTATTCACCGCAATCAGAGGCAGAGAAGCTCTTCCGGAAAGCGCGTGCAGCGTTTTGGCGACGACCTCTTTTCCAGTGCCGTGTTCTCCCGTGATTAACACGTTCGCGTCCGAAGGCCCGATGCGCCTGATTATTTCCAACACATGTTGCATGGCCGGCGCAGTTGCAATGAATTCCGGGCGCCCCGCCGAGCGCAACAATTCATTTTCTGCGGCCAGCCGCTCGGCTTGTTGCTGAACGCGGCGAAGCTCAATTTGCGTCCGCAAAATCGCGAGCAGGCGGTCATTTTCCCAGGGCTTCTGAATAAAATCGCGCGCGCCGCGCCGCATGGCCTCGACTGCCAGCGCAACATTTCCCCAGGCTGTCATTACGATGACTGGCAGAGTGCTATCGAAGGCCATAATGTCAGAAAGCAATGCCAGGCCTTCTTGCCCGGAAGTTGTGTCCCGCGTGTAATTCAGGTCAATCAGAAGAACGTCATAAGAGCCGGAAAAAATTGCCTCGCGCGCCAATGCAGGAGATTTGACCGCCTCAATCTCGTATCCATTGGAACGCAGCAGCAGTTCCAGTGCTTGGAGAATATGCGGCTGGTCGTCCGCTGCCAGAATTCTTGCTTTGGCAACGCCGGACGCGCCTGCACCGGGCATTTCAACAGCGGACGCTTTGGACAATTTGGGCATGAATACTAGGGATGCGGGGAACTAATCGTACCATTGACCGCATCTTGAATCTTAATTCCATTGTGTTCCAAAGTCATACCTGTCGCGCGGTCCAATTCGACTCGGGCTTTTTCGTAGGTGGTCATGGCGGTGACCAAATCCAATTGCGCCACCGCTAGATCGTGCTGCGCCGTCATGGTCTGGAAGTTCGAGCCGGAACCCAAAGTTTGCTCCTTCTTTGTTATCTCAAACGTCTTTTCCGCCAGATCGCGGGCTTTTTGCGCAGCCTGTACGCGGGCGCGGCTCTGCTCCAGAGCATATTGCGCATTGCGCACTTCAATGCGGATCTGCTTTTTCAATTGCTCCTGGCGCAGCTCCGCCTGTCTGTATTCCAGCTCGGAGCGGTATTGGTCCGCTTTGGCAACCCGGTTACGCAGAGGGACGTTCAGGTTGAAGCCGACAAAATAATCGGGCGAGGAATTGTTAAATGCGTCGCCGATAGCTCCGGAATAGTCAACGGGAACATTCGATGTATTTGTGCCGAGACTATAAATAGGATTGAGCGGCCCGGCCAACCCGGAACCGCCATAAAATGCCACCAGCGAAAGCGAAGGCAACAGCGCATTGCGCGCCGCTTTACGGCTGATTTGCCGGTTGATTAAGTCAATATCGGTCTCCGCTAATTCGGCCCTGTCATGAAGCGCCTGCCCAATGAGATCTTCAATGGGAGAGGACGGCCCGGACTCGAGCACATCCGTGTGATCGGTGGGAACTACCGGAATAGTTTCAATCACAGGATCATCCAGGGTGCGGGTGAGCGCATTTTTCATGAGCGATTCCTGAAGCTCAAGATTGGTGCGCGCGACGGTCAGGTCCTGATCGCTCTTGGAAACGTCGGCTTCGGCGCGCATCACGTCGAGCTCGGGAATGCTCTGCAGCTCAAGCTGCTTTTTATCGTTTTCGAAGGTTTGCTGCGCGAATGCCAAGGATTGCTCATTCACCTGCGCCTGTTCGTAGGCGTTCACCAGGTCCCAATAAATGTTTTCAATTTGTGTGACAGTTGCAATCACCTGGTCTTTAAATGCGATATCGGAGATTCGCTTATTATTTTTGGCAATTCTAACAAACCGTAAGTTTGGGCCAAACCCAAATCCGGCAAGCAATTCCTGGGAAAAGGTAAAGCGGTACGTAGAGTTAATCGCGGGCGACAATGTGAAGAACGGGCTGTTCGTTGTCTGCCTGTTGTTTTGAAATTGAAATCCAACGGACGTGCCCGTAGGAAACGCCTGGTTATAGAAAATGTCGAAATTCCCCGTGTTTGCCTGCAACGAAGGCACCCCGAAACTTTGCAGGTTTGCCACCGGACTTGTCTGGTGTTCATCGCCTACATTGGCTGAGATTGTCGGATCGTAGGAGCGGATCACAGTTCCCGTTCCCAGCGTGGATTGGACCAATCCGTTCGCGCCCGCGCCCGCACCGCCAGCGCCTCCTGTCGTTCCGCCCGCCCCGGAACCGGGAGCTCCTGAACCCAACCCCCCTATACCGCCGCCGGGAGTTCCTTGCACTACTCCGGTATTGACTCCTAAAAACGAGCCTCCCGCCTTCGTGCGAAAAAGATCGGTATTTGCAATAGGGAGGTTATATCGCGCAATGGCGATATCCAGATTGTTTTCCAGCGCCAGATCAATCGCGTCTTTCAGGGACAGGTAAAGTTTGCCATCATGAATGAGCTGGTCCAGGCGCGGGGAATTCTTGAGCGCAGGTTCCGGAACCTGATCGGGCATGTAAGCATTAAGCGGATTGTGAGACTTTGGCATCTCCAGCCGCGCGGGAGTAAACGTCTGCGCGAAAGCGCAACTTGATGAGATTGCGAAAAAACAAATTGCCGCGCGCAATGCACGGAATTTCGCGAAGGGCGCACGTTTCATTGGTTCACCACCGCTGCGCCGGAGACGAATTCCGGGTGGGCTGTGTCGCTGACCATCCAACCATCGCGCAGTTGGATCGTGCGCGACCCGTAGGCGGCGTTCGCCTCCGAATGCGTTACCTGGACGATGGTCGTGCCTTGCTTATTTAATTCAAGAAAAAGTTCCATGATTTCCTTTGCTTGTGAAGAATGAAGATTGCCGGTTGGTTCGTCCGCCAATAGGAGCGAAGGTTTGTGGATCACCGCGCGGGCAATACCCACAAGCTGCTGCTGCCCGCCGGAGAGCTGACTGGGAAACAAATCTTTTTTTGCGACCATCTGAAAACGGTCGAGCGCATCGGCGACCATCCCTTGGCGCTGTTTATTGGGAATGTCTTTATATGAGAGCGGAAGATCAATGTTCTCGCGCACGGTAAGATCGTCCAGCAAGTGGTAGCTCTGGAATACGACGCCGATGTTCTTCTTGGCCAATTCGCCGCGTTGTTTGCGCTTCATCTGGTGCGCCGCTTCTTCGCGGAACCAGTACTCGCCCTGCCATGCGTCGTCGAGCAGTGCGAGCACATTCAACAGGGAAGACTTGCCTGCGCCGGACGGTCCCATGATGGTGATGAATTCGCCTTGCTCAATTTCGAGGTTGATGCGGCGCAGGACCCATGATTGTCCCGCCGCGGTTTTGTAGCTACGTTCGATGTTTTTAAGTTGAATCATTGGTCCTCAATTCTTAAACAGGTCGTTTTCAAAGCCCATTTATTTCCATTTGTTCCTCACTCGTACCGCAACGCCACCATCGGGTCCACCTTCGCCGCGCGGCGAGCGGGCAACGCGCAAGCCGCCAAACCAGATACGATCAGCAAAATGCTCACGCTTGCCATAATCCAGGGATCCTGAGGCTGGACGCCGAACAGAAAACCGCGCAACAAAACTGAGGAAAAATACGCCAACGTCAATCCAATGCCCAGACCCGCGAGTAACATCCAAGCGGCCTGACGAAATACCAGCCACATGATGTTTTTGCGTTCGGCGCCTAAAGCGATTCGCACGCCCAGTTCTTTTGTTCTCTGCGCGACTAGGTAGGACAACAATCCGTAAATTCCTGCAATGCATAACAGCAACGCGCAACCGGCAAATACTTCGAGAATTCGCGCGGCGAACTGCTGGCTTCCGTAAGAGTCTTCGACGATCTGGTCCATCGTGCTGAAGTTTCCAGCCGCGAGCTCTGGGCTCACTTCCTGCATTACTCGGCGCAATTCGAGAATGAGGGTGGCAGGATTTCGCTGGGCTCGCACCGCAATATCCATCTTTATGCCTTCCGCACTCTGGTACAAAGAGCTGGTTGGCGTGAGCTGCGGAATACAGATTTCAATTTCCGGTTGCGACTGTTCCGCAACGGATACCTGATGCTGATCGTCCAGAACGCCTATCACAATTGCAGGTCGGTCCTTCGCATAACTGAGCATCTGGTGCCCCAGAATCTTGGCCGGATCCTCATCGTCTCCCAAGAATGCTTTCACGAAAGCGCTATTCACAACGACCACCGCCTGCGATGCGGCAGTGTCGTGCTCATTGAAAAACCGGCCTGCCCTCATGCGGAAACGAAAAACTTGCTGCATTTCAGGTGTCACGGCGCGGAATTGAGCGCTGAGATTTCTTTGCCGAACGGCGGCAGCGGTATTTCCTTGCGGCATGAGAGTGAAAACCATCGAAAATGTCTTACCGAGGGGGACTTCCGTCATCAACGCGGCACTCTTAACTCCCGGTAAGTGCTGTACGCGTTCAAGAAGCGGCTGATAAAGTTCGGTTTGAATATCTCTGCCAGTGAACTTGTATGAAGGGACGGTCATATTGGCTACGATGACATGATCCGTTCGGAATCCCAGCGGCACATGCCTCAGCTGGTAGATCGTTCGTAGTAGCAGGCTGCAGCCCACCAGCAGCGTCAGCGACAATGCGATCTCCGTCACCACGAGTAAGGAGCGGGTGCGATGTTTACTCTTCGCGGTTCCTGCCTGGCTGCTCTGCTGGTTTAAGAGTGGTTGAATGGACGCTCTTGCGGCTGCTGTTGCCGGCAGCAAGGACGAAATCACCGCAGTCAGCAGCGTCAGTCCACTCAGCGCGAGCACTACAGAAAGATTAGGTGTGAGATCGGTATGAATGTTGAATCTCGTGACGAGCGCATGACTGAAGAAAGTGACTGTAATCCTGGCAATAGCAAGCCCAAAGAATGCCGCAATGGCGCTCAGGACCAGTCCTTCAGTAAAAAATTGCAGTGCCAATCGCCCCCGGCCTGCCCCCAGCGCTGCGCAAAGCGCGACCTCACGCTCCCGGTTGGTAGAACGGGCCAGCAAGAGGTTTGTGACATTCACACATGCGATGAGCCATAACAGGGCCGCTGCACCAAGGAGGATTGCGAGCAGCTTCTTCAGGTCCGTTCCCAGTAATGAATCCGCATAGCTTTGTACCTGTATTGTGGAGACGTCCTCGCGCTCGTAAGGGTCGGTATATAGCTTGGCAACCTCGCTCTGGATGCCTTGCAATTCCGTCTGGGCAGATGCGACGGTCGCGTTTGCTTTCAGCCGTCCAATTGCCGCGTACCACGGGCTGACATGCTTTTTTCGGACGGCATCGTTTTTTCCCAGCACAGCCGCGCGCCAAACAACCGGTTTCGCGCCGCCGAACGGAAAGGTAAATCCACGGGGCATTACGCCGATAACGACGTATGGCTCGCCGTTAAGCGAAATGGTCCTGCCGAGAATGTTGCGGTCGCCGCCATAGATATTTCTCCAAACGACATCGCTCAGAATGATGGAATTTTTATCGTCTGGCAGAACGCCCATGCGATTGGCTGATGTGCTGAAATCCCGGCCCATGACCGGCTGCACACCCAACGTAGGAAACAGATTCGCGCTTATACCTGGCGCGGCCACTTGGATGGAAGCAGTCTTGCCATTAAGAAAAGCGCCGTGATTGTCTGGGCTGTAAAACGCAATTTCATCAAGCGTGTGGCTGCGTTCTATCCACTGTTGAATGTCGAGGAAAGGAGAACCATTGAGCTGGCCCCTGCGTCCAGTTTCATGGATTGTCACCAACTGATCTGCCTTTTCGTAGGGCAGTGGGCGCAGCATGACGCGATCCACAATCGTGAACATGGCAGCGGTCGCTCCCAAGCCAAGCGCAAGCGTCCCGATTACCAACGCGGAAAACGCCAGTGACTTTTTTATCTGCCGCAGCGCATAACGAAGATGTTGAGCCAGTCTGGTCATTAGTGAATCTCACTCGTACCTCAGCGCCACCATGGGATCCACCTTCGCCGCGCGCCGCGCGGGCAACGCAGCTGCGGCAAACGCAACAACCAGAATCAAACCCACGACCGCACACATGGTCAGCGGATCGTAGACTGAGACACCGAATACTTGGCTGCGTATCGTGCGCACCAGGAGGAAACAGAGTGGAAGCCCAATCGCCAGGCCAATAGCCGCCAGGCGGGCGACTTCCACGAAGACAACCCGGACAATTTCCACTCGCGTTGCGCCCATGGCGATACGAATGCCGATTTCGCGCGTCCGTTGCGCGGTGGAGAAGGCCAACACGCCGTAAATTCCGATGGCAGCCATCAGTATGGCCAGCACACCGAAACCCGCGGCCAGAAATGCAATGACCTGCTGGTCGCTCATGTCTCCGTCAATCTGCTCCTGCATTGTGCCGAGGCCTTTGAGCACAAGCTTTGCATCGAATGCCTGCATTGCTGCGCGGATTGTGGACTCGGCAGCTTCGGGGTCCTGCCACGTGCGGACGTAAAAAGTCATGCCGAGGCTGACTTGATCGAGACTCAATTCTTGCGAGTACGGCGTGAAAACAGCGCGAAGAGTAGCCTCTTGGATGGTGGTATGCTTTGAGTCCCCTACCACGCCTACGATTTCAATATTCGGCGTCACATTTCCCGCGCCCTTACATAAATAATGACCAAGAGCATTCTGCGGTTGACCAAAAAAGTGGCGTGCGAAGGCTTCATTTACCACCGCGATTTTCGCGGTATTCGCCTGATCGCCTTTCGTAATTCCCCTGCCTGCGAGCAGCGGAATCTTCATCGTGGCGAAGAATCCCGCGCTCACAGGTGACCATTCCACATTTCTGTCCTCATCGAGGGCCCGATATCCGGCAATCGTGATGTTGCTGCCCCAATTGGTATCCGACAGTAGGGAATCCGTGGTTCCTGCGGCAGAGCGTACGCCAGGAAGCGTGGGAAGTTTTTCCAGGACCTGCTGATAGATCATCTGTGCGTCATTCTTGTTGTATCCGGCGAGGCTCGGATCAATTGTGAACTTGACTAAATGGTCGGTGGCGAATCCAACATCGGCGTTCTTGAGATTATGTAGCGTGCGCACAAACAGGCCTGCGCCTACAAGCAGCATCAAGCTGATGCCGATTTGCGCGGCAACCGCCGCTCGGCGCAGAAATGAGCCGCCTGCAATCGTCGTGGACTGTTGCTTGAGCGCCTCGATTACATTGGGCCGCCAGAATTGCAACGCGGGTGCCAGACTGAACAGCAGACTCACGAAGATAGCCAGTGCGAAATTAAAAGCGAGAACGTGAAAGTCAGGATGCGCGGTAAAAATTTCACTCCCAGAACCATGTCCCCAGATGGTGCGGATCAACAATCGGGAAACCT
>JAICKN010000315.1 GCA_025927855.1 Terriglobales bacterium | reverse complement strand
GGAATCGGTAATGACCGAGAATACGGTCACATTCATTTCATTGCCATGCGCATCCGGACGCGCGGCAGATTCCACGCTCAGAAGCCGCCCAACAGCAGCATTCGTGCCACTGTGAACTTCCACTCGCGAGCCGCGCATTGCAGTTAGAAATTCTGAGCGGGTAATGGTTTCACCAAAAGGCAGCCTCAACGAACGCAACCGCTCTTCGAGCGGAGCGATGGAGTTATAACGCACAGAGGTGATGCGGCCGTCTCCCAAATCTACCGCCGTCAGCGACTTCAGCACATCGTTCAATTGCGCGCTGGTGAAATCAATATTCAGGTCTTGCGTTCCACGGACATGCGCCCGGTGCTCGAAATAGCCGACACCATTTTTGTAGAGCACAACGCGTTTTACCGGCAGCCGTCCGGAGAGTCCATCGGTTTCGACGGAACTTTGAGCGGTGAAAGCCGAGGCTGCCGACTGCGCCGCTTTCGCGCGGCCATTCGATTTTGTCTGCGAAGCGCCAGGAACGGCCAGAGCAAACAGCGAAAAGCACAAGATCGCGAATTTCATCAGTCCTCCGGTTACCAAGTTCAGCAACGTCAATTAGGGCCCGAAAACGCTGTTTTCCGCTGCCGCGGAACACCTACATTTGACACCGCGCCGACCGGAAACAGGCAGTGCCCAGGTGTATGCGGGTTTTATGGGAGGAAGAGGGCATATTTCGCTGCGAATCGGCTAGCGACCAGTAAAGCCCGGCCTCGCTGTTGACTGGCGTATATGTACCGGATAGGAACGTAACTCAGACGTACACTCCCTATTGGTAACCCTTAGTAACCATGCGATTCTGCTTGTCCCGCCGTACAATGACCCTTGTGCAAACGACCATCCCAGGCATTGGCCTGAAATCAATCCGGGATGGACAAACCGCACGCCAAGCTCTCCACGATTGAAGCTTCAGGCCGGGGCTTCTACATCGAGGAGCAATCCCAGGCGGACGGACAGAGGACCGGCACTTTTATGGCGTTTGGTTTTGGGTTCAATAAACAAAAAGTCCTCAGTGCTGCGGAGAAGTTTGTCCAACAGGGCAAGCTGCAAAACGCCATTGCTGAGTACGAAAAAATCACCAAGGCTGATCCTAAGGACCTGACGGTCACCAACACCGTGGGCGATCTCTACGCCCGTCTCGGGGAAAATGACAAAGCTATTGACTGCTTCAAAAGCGTGGGCGACGCCTATGCCACGCAGGGCTTCACGGTCAAAGCCATTGCCATGTACAAGAAGCTGTCCAAGGTCAAGTCTTCCCTGGAAAGCACTCTTCGCCTGGCGGAGCTTTACACGCAGCAGGGATTATTCAATGATGCGCGCGCGCAATACCTTCAGGTCGCTGACGAATTTCTCCGCGCCGGCGAGCTGGAGCAAGCCGTAAGAATCTTCCAGAAGACGCTGGAGATGGACCCGGACAACGTCGCCATGCGCATGAAGCTGGCGGAAGTTTACATCCGGCTCAACAAGAAGAAT
>JAICKN010000259.1 GCA_025927855.1 Terriglobales bacterium | reverse complement strand
GGTGAAATTGGCGACAAGACCAACACTATTAACATCAGCGCAAGGACACTAAGTATTCTTTTCATGGGTTCTTTCTCCTTGTCCGCGTCGCGGACAGTCTTGGGGTAGATACAAACTATTCAACCCAGATGCTTCGGACAAGTTCTTCGTTGGTTACCGGGGTACACATTTACCGTGTAGTTACGGCCTTGCACCTGTTTGCATACCGCGGAGGCGTGGATGTTCTAGAATATTTTTAAGCGCACCGAATGTTTTCCAAAACAATCCTTCGATCTTCGCTGTACGTCCTTGCCCCGGTCCTTACCATGATTTTCGCCTTCGGGTGCAGCAGCCGCAGCCGTTCCCGGGAGGCCGCTTATGTATCCGCTCCGCAGGCGATCCTGCGGGACCAGGTGGCGAATGTTTACAACAAAGTAGGTATGGTGAAAAATGCGGAGCGGGTAGAAATTCTTGACCGCGACCGCCGTTTTGCGCGGGTCCGGACCTCCTCAGGCGTTGAGGGATGGATGGAGCAGCGGTACCTGGTCAGTCAGAAAGTTTATGATCAGTTCGAGAAGATGGCGCAGCAGTCGAAAGACGATCCTGTGCAGGCCACAGCCATCACCCGCAACGATACGAACATGCATGTCTCTCCTGGACGCGATACTGACCACCTGTACCAGCTCAGCGAAGGGGCGAAACTTTCTTTACTGAAACGAACTACAGCGGAAAAAAATCTGCCGGGCGCGATTCCGCGTAGAGCAAACGGTGTCAACGCCGCAGGCAATTCGGCGGAACATAACGGCGCAAATGACGACACGACGAACCCTCCTGCCGCCCCAATGGAAGACTGGTGGCTGGTCCGCGATTCTCAGGGACGCACCGGCTGGGTGCTGGGAAGAATGATTGATGTAGATGTTCCTTTGGACATCGCTGAATATTCCGAAGGCCAGCGCATGGTTGCCGCGTATGTACTCGATCAAGTGCAGGACGGCGATAAGAAAGTGCCTGAATATTTAGTGCTGCTCACGGAACCTAAAGATGGAATGCCATACGACTTCAGCCAGATAAGGGTCTTTACTTGGAACGTAAAGCGCCATCGCTATGAAACTGCCTACCGCGAACGCAACTTGCAAGGATTTCTTCCTATAACCGTCGCGCAGGAAAATGTAGGAGCGCAGGGGACGCTGCCGGTATTCACTCTGCATGTGAAAGATGACAAGGACAATGTATCTGAAAGAAAATACTCGCTTAATACGCCAATCGTGCGTCGCGTGTATGCTCCCGGCGAGGAGCCTAAGCCGGGTCCGCGAAAACGTGCGCGGAAATAGCGGGTCCCGGCCAAATACTCGATATTAAGTGAGTTGCATTTTTAAGCAAATTCTTAGGTTTAAGTAAATTCTTAGGCTAAAATAGGGTTGTAGTCCTTCCTTGAGGTGCCTGGCTGGTGGGTAGTTTTGCATGATCAGCGGCGGCAGTTTTCACATCGGCGACAGAGTCGTCTATCCCAATCATGGTGTTGGAATCATTGAGCAAATCAGCAGCCGCACTGTGGGCGAAACTGTAGAGAACTATTACCTGCTCAAGATTGTCTCCAACAGCCTGAAAGTCATGGTGCCGTTTCACAATGTCGCCAATGTTGGATTGCGGCGCGTGGTGAAAAACGGAGAAGTGCAAAAGATCTTGGATTTTCTTACAGATGCGGAGTGCGAGAGCAATGCGGACTGGAAAAACCGCTTCAAAGAGAATTCTGACCGCATGCGCACCGGTTCTCTGATGGATGTGGCGGCGGTTCTCAAGGGCTTATTGCTGCTGAACCGCTCTAAACCGCTTTCATTTCGCGAGAAAAAGATGTTGGAGAGAGCGCGCTATCTGCTTGTGAGTGAGCTGGCTATGGCCAAAAATTGTGATGAGTCGCGCATTCATGACATGCTTTCTGAGGCCCTGGCGAAAGTCAGCCTGCATTTTCCGGAAGCATCTGAATTTGAAGTGTGATCCCCGCCAAAATTCATTTTTATTCTCCTAACCATGCGCCCAGCGGTTTGAGCGATTCAATGTGATCGAAAATAATTTTTACCGCCGCCGTAATCGGAATGGCCAGTAATAGCCCAATCGCTCCCCACAGCCACGCCCACACCAGCAAGGCAATCGAAACCGTCAATGGATTTAATTGCAGCCTCGGTCCCAGAAATTTGGGATATAGGACGTTCATAGAAATCAGATGAAGGCCGAGCACAGTGATGAGGATGATGATTGCGGACTGCGAGGTGATGGTGCCAATGCCGACAAATAAGGGCGGAATTAGGGCGAGCAACACGCCCATATATGGAACCAGGCTTAAAAATCCGCTGAGAAAGCCTACGAAATAGAAGAAGGGAATATGAAGCACGCCAAATACAACCGTGCTGATGAAGCCCATGAAGACCGCGATCAGGAGGTTGCCTACCATAAAACTGCGGATCATGGCT
The DNA here is from genome assembly GCA_025927855.1 of Terriglobales bacterium. Classification (GTDB taxonomy): domain Bacteria; phylum Acidobacteriota; class Terriglobia; order Terriglobales; family Acidobacteriaceae; genus JAICKN01. The sequence continues at coordinate 1,810 of JAICKN010000259.1, read as the reverse complement.
GAGATCATGCCCAGCGTCACGTAAGCGGTGTGGCGGCTTTGCAGGGGAAACAGCATGACAGTGGCGGCACGGGCGTGTTCCTCCCAATTGAGCATGAAATAGATGAGAAACGGAACGAACGAAGCAGACAGGAATATGGACGTAAGCGAACCGAATCCGCGCGTGAGCAAATCCGTCCAGTTGGTGGTCTGCCGCACGTTGACCACACCTTTTTCATGCTGTGGCGCAAAAACGCCGAGGCTTTCCGCTTTTTTGCTGAGCTGTTCGAATTCCCGGCGGGCCTCGGCCGTATATTTGGGAAGGTCGTGAATGAAGGTGGTGGCCTGGTTGAAGGAGAGATAAACGACGCCAGCAACGCAGGTCAACAGGACCAAAACCGCAATAGCGGAGGCCAGGCTGCGGGGAAACCGCAAAAATGTGAGCCCTTCCCGTATGGGAGCCAAAATGAATGCGAATAAAATGGAGACCAGGATGATGACAAGAACTTCTTCCGCGAAGTAACAAATCGCCAGAATCACGCCGACGGCCACAACGGTGCGCGGCCAGTGCGAGGGTTGAGCCTCCTCATTGGTTATTGCCGAGGCCACTGCTGGCGCTATTGCCGCCGATTCTGGCGGTATTTGCTCCGGGCCGTTGGCCATTTGCCTCCAATCCGCTGGATAGACTCTATAATTCCCGTTGATGACGCAGCAAGGCGCAAGCACCGGGATATCCCAGCAACGTGTTCTGGGGTTAGATGTTGGTTTGAGGAGAATAGGATTAGCGGTTTCCGATTCTTTGGGGATTACCGCCCAGGGACTGGAAACGCTCCAGCGCCGGAACAAAAGGCAAGACTTCGAGAAACTGCGGACGATTGTGGAAAATTATGGCATTACCGGCTTTGTTGTAGGTTATCCGCTGCGCATGAGCGGAGTCGAGGGCAGGCAGGCGGAGAAGATCAAACAATTCGCCGAGGAGCTGGGACGGCGTTTTCATCTGCCGGTGCATCTTTGGGACGAGCGGTTGACGTCGGCGGAGGCAAACCGAATTTTGCGGGAATCGGAGGTGTCCATTCAGCGGCGGGCCGCAGCAGTAGACCGCATGGCCGCCGTGCTGATTCTACAGAGTTGGATGGAGGCGCAGGCAAGTAGGCTGTAGGTTCCTTCGCTTCCGGGGAAATGGGAGAATCCGGCCTGCGCAGTGCATGCCCCACCGCAATCCTAACGTCCAACGACTAATGGCTTCTCCATTCCGCGCACTCCTTCATCTAAACTATTGATAATTTGCGCACCTTTTTCACAATCCTGATATTGGCGCTGCTGGGGTTTGGGGGCTGGCTGGGCTGGGCGCTTTTTTCTCCCGTGCAGCCGCCCGCAGCGCAGACGTTCGTGCTGCTGCATCCCGGATACTCCACGCGCCGGATTGCGCGCGAGTTGAAATCCGCCGGAATTATCCGCAACGAAGATGCGTTCATTCTTTGGCACTATTTGCACCGCAGGCGTTCGCTGAAAGCCGGGGAATATCTGTTTGAGCGTCCTGCCAATTCAATCGAAATCCATCGGCGGCTGGCCCGCGGGGACATTTATGTGCACACCGTCGTGATTCCCGAGGGTTACAACATATTCGAGATCGCCCAGGCAATTCAGCAGGTCGGCCTGGGGCCGGCACAGGACTTCCTGAATGTGGCCACTACCGATACATCCCTGATTGCCGATCTTGCCCCGAATGCCAAGACGCTGGAAGGATTTTTATTCCCGAATACCTACGAGTTCACGCGCACGCAGAGCATGGAGGAGATGGCTGCGATCATGGTGAAGCAGTTCCGGCAGGT
>JAICKN010000091.1 GCA_025927855.1 Terriglobales bacterium | reverse complement strand
GTGTGCAGAATTCCGACGGAACGTTCGATGCCAGGGCCTGCGTGGTGGCTGTGCAATATAACGACGGGCGGACCGTCGTGGCCGCGCGTTTTACCGACCAGGTGCCCAATTGGATTGTGAAATCATGAATACAAACTCGAACTCAAATAATTTGGTTGCTGAATGGCAATCCGCGCAAGCGCTCCATCCCCTGTACGCCGCGCTGGCGCGGGAGGCCGTCATTGACGTGCCACCCTGTAACGAACTGGAAGCTGGCACGGCAGATCCTTACCCTGCCGCTGTACAAAAAGCGCAGGAATGGTTTCTTGCCATGGATGATCGCGTCCAGGTCCATCAATTACGTCATTTTTTGCAAACTACTAATTTAGTGAATGAAGAAGGCTTGCGGCTCCTGCTGGAGCATCATCTGCATAAAGCGAATCGCAACGATGCCGACCGCGACAAAGTAGACTTTCTTTTGGTGCAATTTTTTTCGCAACGGGTCCCCGCCCGGATGGCGGAAAGCCAAGCGAATTGCGAATATGTGGCCAAGGCGCTGGAGCCGGTGCTGGGCAAAATTCAGTTGGCCAAATTGCCGCTGCTGAATTCGCTCGAAGAACTGATTAAAGCGGCTTCGGATTCGACCTGCCTGAATGATCTTCTGATGAGCGGGATTCTCGAACGAGGCAGAAAGTTAAAAGTTTCCGCGGGCGAAAATTATTTTCAGCCCGCCGCCATGGTGGCCTTTGCACGCTTCAGTTTTATGATGCGCCGCGCTTTTTTTCGGCTTATGCACCAGGACCTGAACGCCATTCTCGATGGCCTGCGGGAGCTGGAACAGCGTGGCATAGCTACGCTCGATTGCCGCACCGCGCAATTTTCGGCGGAAGAGCCCATTGTGCGCCTGCGCATGATCTGCCAATCGTGGAAGGTCATGTTCCATGCGGAATATTCTTCGGGCCAGCCTTTGCGCATGTTGGTAGACCTGCAGAGCATCGTGCATGACGCTTTAGAGGCGAATGGCGGCGCAAATACCGCGGCAACCAGCGCAAAACCAGTGAGCTCCGCCCCCGGCAATGCAAAAGCTAAAACGGCCGCTGAGGCGCCGAAGAAAGCGGCCGCGCCTGCCGGCGCCAAAGCTGCTGCTGCCGGTGCGGGTTTTGCCTCGCCGAAATCGGAGGCGCCGGAATTTGAGATTTCGAGTACGCCGCAAGGATGGAACCCGGATAGTACTTCCTAGCTGCATGTCCCGTAATTGACAGAATCTTTAACTTGGGAGAGTTGCGTGGATCGTCCCACAATTTTGATCGTCTCTGACGACCCATCCTTTTCAGCCGCAGTGACCGCCCAATGGCAGAAGGAGCGAGTGGTTCCCGCCTTCGTGCTGGTCGGGGGAGAACTCTGTCTGGACCTGCACGCCGATACGTTTGACATGGCCATAATCGGGGCAGTTAATTCCGCCATTCTTGAAAAAGCGCTGCGCAGTGTGCAAGCGGCCGGAAATCCGGCGCTGCTTGTCTCCGACGTTGAAGAATCCGGCGTACAGCCGATGGAAAAACTCCGGGTTATCCGGAAACACGACGGATGGCTCGAAGTACTCATGCAAATGGCTGCGGAGATGCTTGCTGCCCGCAATGCGCAGCTTCTCTGCCGGCAACTGCAGCACACTTGCTCTTTGTTGCAACACCAGGCCGCGCTGGGGAATTACATGATCGGGGTCCGGCATAGTTTAAACAATGCGCTGACTTCGGTCCTGGGAAATTCTGAATTGCTGCTGCTCGACGGCGGATCGATGCCGCAGGTAGCACAGTCGCAACTAGAGAGCATCCGCAATATGGCGCTGCGCATGCACGAAATTTTGCAGCGCTTCTCGTCTATGGAAAAGGAATTGAAAGTGGCTGAAAATGAAGAGAAGCGGAACATGCTCTCGATGTTCCGGTCTGCGGCAGCGGGCGTTTCGTAGAATAAAACACCAACGACAACCCATTCTGTAATTTCGGCCAACTCTACAGGGTTTTTCTCAAAGAGCTTATAAAGCGCCGCATTTCCTTTTCATTGCGTTGGTACCAAACCCACTGGCCATCCTTTTGCGCATGCACCAGTCCCGCTTTGACCAATACCGCCATGTGATGCGAGATAGTTGGCTGGGAGAGGTTGATTTGCTCTTCAATGTCGGAGGCGCATAAACCCGCGGGCGCGCCCGGGCCTTCTTTCTTCTTCAATACTTTCAAAATCCGCCTACGCGCCGGATCGGAGACCACCCGCAGGATCAATGTGAGTTTCTGGCCCGGCTCCGGGCCGTCAGAGGAATCGGCTATATTCATGCATGTCAATATAGCATTGTGGAAGGCCGGTAGAGAGATGATCGGCACACCAAAATAAAACGAGCACACACGATGCCGTTTTGGACGGATCGAGGTGCTCGTGGAAACTCCAATTGACCAGCGCTATTTCTTTTCCTTACTGGCGACTGTTTCGCTGTTTTGTTCCGCGTTGCTGCTCTGTTCCCCCTCAACCCGCAGGTCGTTGTTCACAGAGAAGACGTTCGGCACGCTTTTGGCCTGTACGCCCGCAATTTGCTTGTCCGTCTTCGAGTCCACTACTCCAACCAGGGTTACGTGGCCGTTATCCACGATAATGTGGATGCTGGGGACCGCCAACACGGCATAGCGGCTCAGGTTGCTGTTGCCATAAATAGCGTGGAATGTTCTCAACCGGATCTGGTCATCCATCGTCGAGGTGGGCAGAATCTTGATCTGATTCTCCACGTGCTCGACGCCTTCAATTTTCTTGACGGCGTTTTCCGCGTCCTTTTTCAATGTGGCTTGCCGGACTTCTCCCAGCAGTGTCACGGTCCCGTTCGGGTCAACTTTATAAGCGAGATTGTCAAAAACTCCATACCACGGCAGTAATACGAGTTGATGGTGTACCTCCCGCGTAACTCGCGCCATTTCTGAGGAACTCATGGGGGCATTTGCCCGGGAGTTTGAATTTTGCGCCATCGCTCCCAGAGGAAGCAGCGCCAATACCAGAGTAGAAATGAGCATCTTTATTCGCATAGTTCCACCTACCTGCTTCATTATAAGAATGAACGCGTTTCCACCAGCAATACTGCGATTGGAGTAGATTGGGAGGAAAGTGGCTCTAGATACTTGGAGTTTTTCCTGAACGATAAAGAGCTCGCCTAAAAAGAGCTCGTCTGAAAAGAGCTCGCCTGAAAAGACCGGGGCTAAACAGCCGAGCCGGAGCAACCAAGCTTAGAGCAGCCCAGAATTTTATATTCTATGTCTAAAGTGCTCCCATCCGGCAGGAACCAATCTTTGCCGTTCGCCCTTGGGCCCTTTGAGGAACATCCTTTTTCCGGGAATAATCCGGCCAATGAGGGTAATGGGAACATTTTCAATGCGTGCAGGCACTTTTCTTCCGGCTGGAGCTGTGAACAGCAGTTCGTAATCTTCTCCGCCGTGCAAGGCAAATTCGAGCGGAACTTTTCGCCTGGATCGTCCGGTTGCCGCCAGGGGAATTGCTGGCATGTTAATTTCCGCTCCGCAACCACTCTCCTGGCAAATATGCGCCAAGTCAGTGGAGAGACCATCACTTAGGTCAATCATGGCGGTAGCAAGCTGCTTTTGACGAAGGAATTTGCCGGCTAATAGCCTGGGCTTGGGAAAAAAGTGGGCTGGAAATCTGCCCGCTAATCTGCGGTTTGGCTTTGCGCCGAGCTCGTGGATGGCAAACGCCGATCCGCCCAGCGTTCCGGTGACGTACACCAGGTCGCCGGGATGGGCCCCGCTGCGCCGGATCGCTTTGCTTCGGGGGCAGTGTCCCAGAACAATAATGTCCGCGACAACCCCATTGGGCGACTCTGCGGTATCGCCTCCTGCCAGGGCCACGCGATGCTGTTCGGCGAGCGTCGCAAAACCATCCAGAAAACCATCTACCCAGCGTTGAGGCAGATCACACGGCACGGCCAGCGATAGAAAAGCCGCAAGCGGCTCGCCGCCCATGGCGGCAATGTCGCTCAGGCCTCGGGTAAGGCAGCGATGCCCCACGGATTGAGGCGGGTGCCAATCTCTGCGGAAGTGAACTCCTTCTACGCTCAGGTCGGTAGTGACAATCGCTTCATGGCCTGCGGGAATTTGCAGCACGGCGCAGTCATCACCGATTCCGGCAATGACGTTTTTGTTCCCCGGCGCCCGCTGGCGGATTCGTTCCACCAGGGCTTTTTCATTGAGAGGCATGACCGAACTCAATATATAAGAACGCCGCGATTCCTGACGGAGGTAACCACGAAAAGGTGACCTCCGAGGGCAATTTCACGGCCATGTCCTAACTCCAAGCTGGATTTGGACATGACGCCGCCCGATGCATCTCTAATGCCACCCTCGATGGTCGAAGGAACATCTTTAATACCAACCCTTCGTAATGCCAGGAGCTGGCAACTCCCGTTGACACGCGGGAATCTACTTTGTTACCGTTAAGTCCGCTGGTTCAAAACTATCGGCTGAACTAAATGTTGCGTCCTCTTGGGATTGCAGATACGGCTTCAGCCCTCTTACCTGGTTTTGGTAGAACGTGGAGCGCGGCAGTATCTCATTCCCGATTGGGAAATTGGCGCTCGAATAAAAGCAAAAATTTGGGACTTTGAGCATATTGGAACGTTCCGAATTGGTTGCTTTTTAATATTTACGGATGGCGATATTGCATAAACGTTTCTACATTCTGTTTGTCGCGCGCGCTGATGACGGCCATCTCCGCAAGGTGTCCATTCCTCTACATGCCCGTTATCTCTATGTTTTTCTTGTGGGTATCGGCATTGGAGCGCTGAGCCTAACAGGCATCGCCAACTCTTACTTACGCATGGCATTGAAGGTTTCCCGTTTTAATGAGCTGAGAGCGCAAAAGGAACAGCTTTCCCGCAATTACTCCAAATTGGAGCAGGTGGCCAAAGAGCAGGACATTCAAGTGGCCTCTCTGGGATCGCTCGCGGGCGAAGTATCCTCCTTATATGGATTGAAGTCTGAGCCTCTTTTGACTACTACATCGAGCGGTAAAGTTCCGGCCGCGCAACTGGTCTCCTCCGTGGATCAACTATATGCGCTCAAGAGTTCTGCCCTGAGCGGAGCCACCATGGTGGGAATCTCGCTGGGTCTTACCCGTAACGTGACCACCGCCGACTGGGCCCGCGCGAATTCGGCGCCGAATATTTGGCCGGTCGAAGGTCCAATTACAGGATCATTCGGCGAACGGATTGATCCATTCAATGGCGAAGGCGCATTCCACAGCGGTGTGGACATTGCCGCTCCATACGGAACCCCAATTTTGGCTCCGGCGGACGGTGTGGTGGAATTTGCCGACACGCTGGGTGGATACGGGCGCTCCATTTTGGTGGACCATGGCCACGGAATCACAACCCGTTATGGACATTTGGCCAGCTTTGCCGTTGTTGCCGGGCAGCACGTGCGCCGCGGCGACATTCTCGGGTATGTGGGTCTGAGTGGCCGCAGCACCGGGCCGCATCTTCATTACGAAGTACGCATCAATGACACTCCCGTCAATCCTCACAAATATTTGCGTATGACGTTCACACGGACCGCCGGATTTTACACAGGCAGCTAATTCTCCATTCCTTCATCGCGACCCTAACCTAGCCCAAAATTCTGTCCAAACTTGCTTCTGCCGCCGAATTTTCTGGCTTTTACGCCCACTTCCGCACTGGAGCAAAAATCGCCTTCTCTATGATTGGTACAAGTTTGGTACAACAATGAGTATTCATTAGTACCAATATGACCACGTAATACCAGAATTGGTACTTGTTCACTCTTTTAGCACTGGAATCAGATTTGAGTCTTACCTTTTCTGTCCATTGCCCTGATACTTTTTCTTCCCTGTATTCCCCTGTGTACACGGAGTGTGCCATGTCAAAGATCAGAGTATTAGTGGCCAATCGGCCCCGCTTAATGCGCGAGTTGGTGATGGCTACCATTGCCGATCAGCCCGATATTGAAATTATGGGCGAGATTGCTGACGACTCAGAAGTTCTGCAAGTCGTGGCGGAGTCCCGCCCCGACTTTGTCATCCTTGCCCTGGACCGCGCGGATCAGCGTCCTGCATTGTGCGACAACCTGCTCGCGCACTATCCAGAGGTGAAAATCTTGGCATTGGCTCCCGAAAGAAACAGCAGCGTCTTCTTCTGGTCCGTGATGGACATCCGTTCGGCCAGAGTTGAGAGCTCGGAACAGGGGATTCTGGGCGCTTTGCGGGGCAAAGCTCAACTTGTAACCCAGTAATGCGCGATTCCGTTCTTTCGCGAAGCTGCTTCAGCAACAAAACGGTAGTTTGTTCGTAACTAAATCTGAATAAAAGGGTTAGCTCATAAAAGCCCATGGGACTGAGAGGGCGGAGCTGTGAGTGCCCCCCAGAATCGGTGCAACACCCGCCGCAAAATTAATGAGTATCAATCAAACATCTCCCAATGGTTGGTTTTAGTAGAGGTTCTATGGGTAAGACTTTAGCTTTGTTTCCCCGCGCCAGTTTTTGGATTCTTGCTGCGACTTTGGCTTGCACCGCGCTTGCTCCCATAGGATGGGCGCAGCGAGACCCTATGCCGGAGCGAAGCACGGCTCTTTCCCAGGCTGATTCGAGGGCGGAGCGCGAAGCGGACGAAATGGTGGCGCTTTCGGCGGATGCGATTATTCCATTGCTTCGAAAAGAGCCGGGGCTTTTACTTCAGGTTAAGAAAGCACTGGTCAGGAAAGCCTATGAGCAGGGCCGCATCCTCGATCCGAAAGACCTGACCGACGATGCTTTGTACCGCCTCATACGCGAAGACTGGAACATCCGAGTGCTGGCTACGCGTGAAATCGTAAGCCGGAATTACATTCAGGCAAAGCCTACGCAGGAAGAGATTGAACGCGAGCGCATTCGTACATCTGATAAAGCTGGGACAGCAATATCCGGAGGAACCCAGGAACAAATATATTGGGCCACGCACGATAAAAATCAATATAAGTACCCAGTGCAAGACCAGGGAATGCCGAATGCGAATGGGCCGGCACCCTCTCCGCAGCAAGCGCAGCCGCCGGCGCAATTTGCTCCGCAGCCCTCCAATCCGCAAAACTTGAATGCCAATCCGAGCCGCGCCGCTGAACGCGCCCAGATGGATATGCCGGATGAGGGATTCGCGCCGAACTCATCGGGAAGCGCGCCCATGACGCGCATACAGCCGGAGGAGCTGCCGTCACTATTGAACGCGAACATGCAAGACCCGTCGCTTCCTGCTCTTGCCCCGCGCAGCGCCAATCCATTCCCCGCTTTGCCCGGCGTGCAGGGAGGCGCTGGTTCACCGCCTGGCTTGGGTGACTCCGAACAATCTCAGCCAAGTTCTTCGCAAGCACGGCTGCAAACGCCACCCGTACAAGCTCCTCAGCCTTACTTCCCCTCGGTTTCGCGCCAACCCGCACTGATGCACCGCGCCAATCCGTATGCGGATGTACCATCGCTTTACGACCTCTACTCGCAATATGCCCGGCGCTCCCCGGTCTTGCAGCGGTTTGGCGAGGACATCTTCCGCAACGGAACTGGAAACTTTAATCAACTTCCCATGGATTTGCCGGTAGGTCCGGAATACGTAGTCGGTCCCGGCGATGGCTTAAGCATTGACCTCTGGGGAGGCGTTTCGCAGCGCATGCAGCGAGTGGTGGACCGTGAAGGCAGGCTGGCGCTTCCGGAAACCGGCTCGATCCAGGTGGCTGGCCGCACGTTGGGGGATGTTCAGCACCTCGTGCAGACAGCTTTGCGTAGCCAGTTCCGCGATGTAGAGGCCGACGTTTCTCTCTCCAGATTGCGCACAGTCCGTGTGTATGTCGTGGGAGATGTGGAACGTCCCGGCGCGTACGATGTGAGCTCTCTTTCCACGCCGCTCAATGCCGTATATCTGGCGGGCGGCCCAACTTCGCAGGGGTCGCTGCGCATCCTGCGGCACTACCGCGGCAAGCAACTCGTGCAGGAAGTGGACGTCTACGATCTTTTGCTGCACGGCACTCGCGGCGATATTGAGCGGCTTGAACCCGGAGACACCGTCCTGGTTCCGCCTTTAAGCGGCGAGGTAACCATTGAGGGCATGGTGCGCCGTCCCGCGATCTATGAACTCAATGGAGAGAGCACGCTGGCGCAGGTGCTCGAACTGGCTGGCGGTGTGTTGCCTTCCGGCACACTGCGCCATGTTGACGTCGAGCGGGTCGAAGCCCACGAATCCCGCACTATGTTGCGGCTCGATATCCCGGAGAATAACAACCAGGAAGCAGTCACCCAGGCCCTTGAAGATTTCAAAATACAGGATGGCGACAAAGTTAAAATTTCTCCCATTCTCCCCTATGCGGACAAGACGGTCTATCTCGATGGTCATGTTTTTCATCCCGGCAAATACGCTTACCGCGATGGCATGAAGGTCACCGATCTTATCCATTCCTATAACGATCTGCTTCCAGAGCCATCGAAGACCCATGCGGAAATCATCCGGCTCGAGGCGCCTGATTACACGCCGACCGTGCTCACATTCAATTTGGGCGACGCGCTGGCAGGGAAAAATCAGGACCTGGTGCTGAAGCCCTTTGATACCGTCCGCATCTTTGGCCGCTACGATTTTGAAGATCCGCCGGTGGTGACCGTCAGCGGTGAAGTCCGCGACCCCGGAGATCATTTAACCAATGGCGTAACTCACTTGCGGGACGCCATCTATCTTGCGGGCGGCACAACACCGGACGCCCTACTCAATGATGCGCAAGTCTTCCGCAAGCTGCCCGACGGCACAATGAAAGTATTGAGCGTAAACCTTTCCAAGGCGCTCGCCGGCGATGATGCCGATAATATTTTGCTGCAGCCCAGGGACCGCATCGCGATTCATAAGGATTTGACCAAGCTCGATCCCGCCAGCGTCACCATTCAAGGCCAGGTCGCCCGTCCGGGGAAATACCCGCTGGGCGAGGGCATGACTGCGTCTGAACTGGTGCGCGTGGCCGGAGGATTTACCCGCGGCGCATATACAGAAACCGCGGACCTGACCAGCTATTTGGTGCAGGACGGAAAAAAAATAATGGGAGAGCATGCGACGGTTCCCATTGCTGAGGCCATCTCAGGCCAGCCGGATTCTGACGTGCGCCTGCACGACGGCGATGTTTTGACCATCAGCGCGCTTGCCGGCTGGAATGACATCGGCGCGACCATTACATTGACGGGCGAGGTTGTGCATCCGGGAACGTACGGCATTCGCGAAGGCGAACGTTTGAGCTCGATTATCAAACGGGCCGGCGGCTTACGCGCCGACGCCTATCCCTATGGTGCGATCTTTGAGCGTGAACAGGTGCAGCAACTCGAAGAAAAAAACCGCAGCCAGATGGTGCGTGACATTCAGGACCAGGGTGCGGCTCTGCATCAGGTGCCGGAAAACGATCCCGATGAAAAGGTCGCAAAGGAAGCTGCCCTCCAGCAATGGCAGACCGCGCTCGAAGAAATCCAAAATACTCCTCCCGCCGGGCGCATGGTCATCCACATTTCCGCCAACATGAAGCATTGGGCAAACACCTCCAATGACGTCCTGGTGCGCGCCGGGGATTCTCTGTTCATCCCTAAAAAGCCGGGAACGGTCATGGTGGATGGCAGCGTCTATAACCCAACAGCCATCACTTTCAAGCCGGGGAAAAATGCCGGATGGTATCTTCGGCAGGCCGGCGGTCCCACCAACATGGCCAACAAAAAAAATATCTTTGTGATTCGCGCGGACGGATCGGTCGTGGGCGGTTCGGGCGGTTTGTTCAGCGGAGGCGCGGAGAGCGCAGCGTTACAACCGGGAGACATGGTGGTCGTGCCCGAAAAAGCCTTCAGCGCCAATACCCGCTGGAAGTCAATTCTGAATGGAGCGCAGCTGGCGTATGCGATTGGCGTTGCCATTCAGGTGGGAAGAAGCTTTTAGTCCGGGCCCATGATGTTTCGTAGTTCTCGGGTTCTCGCAGTCATGTGCATGCTGGCTTGTTTCGGAATCAACGCTTATCCGCAGGATGCGGCGGAAGCCGCTTCCAACGCGAAAGCTGTGACTCCGGAGACGACGAATGCGCCACAAACTGCCGAAAAGGTTAGGGCAGGGAATGGTGAGTATCTTCCGCCGGGAGAAGATCCTGATAACCGCCTCCTTGTTCCGGTGCTAAAGCACATGGCCGTAGATCAAAAGGATTTCTGGACGCGTCCGGCGCACTTTCAGGTGAAAGACCTGCGTTGGGCCGCACCGCTGGCTGGCGTTACTGCGGCCTTGATCGCAAGCGACAGTTGGATGTCCAAGCAGGTTCCCGACAAGCCGAATCAGTTGTTGCGCAGCAAACACATTTCTAACTACGCTGCGTATTCTTTGGCCGGATTGGGGGCAAGCTCGTTTGTCTTCGGGCACCTTAGCGGCAACGATCATCTGACGGAGACGGGACTGCTGAGTGGCGAAGCTGCCATCGACAGCACAGCGGCGGCTTATCTCATGAAGGAAGTTACCCAGCGCTCGCGGCCTTATCAGGACAATGGCGATGGAAAATTCTTTCAGGGCGGCTCGTCATTTCCTTCCGAGCATTCCGCTCTGGCCTGGTCGGTGGCCAGCATTTGGGCGCATGAATATCCCGGCAAGCTGAGCCAGACGCTGGCTTATGGGCTGGCCTCGGCCGTAACTCTGACGCGGGTCACCTCGCAGCAGCACTTTGCTTCTGACGCTTTTCTTGGGAGCTTGCTGGGGTGGTACTTTGGACGCCAAGTTTATCGCGCACATCATGATGTCGAACTGGGCGGCTCCGGTTGGGGTAGTTTGTTGCCGGACAGCCGCCCGGACCATCCACGCAATCCCGAAAATATGGGATCGCCGTATGTGCCCGTGGATAGCTGGGTCTATCCGCTTTTTGACCGTATGGCGGCGCTCGGTTATATGCACAGCGGCTACGCCGGAATGCGTCCGTGGACCCGTATGGAGTGCGCTCGCCTAGTGGAGGAAATTGGAGAAAGCCTCGAGAGCGAAGGCGAGGCGGACAGCAGCGCCCAGCAGATGTATGACTCCCTAGCCGAAGAGTTTGCCCCGGAAACCGCCCGCCTGGATGGAGCGAAAAATCTGGGCGCGAGTTTAGATTCCGTTTACACGCGTTCCACGGTAATTTCCGGCACGCCGCTCCGCGATGGCTACCACTTTGGACAGACGATCATCAACGACTACGGCCGTCCGTATGGCAAAGGATTCAACAACGTCACTGGCGTCACCGCGCACGCCGTCGCAGGGCCGTTCTCCATGGCCGTGCAGGCAGAGTACCAACACGCGCCAGCGGGACCATCGGAAAATTCTCCTCAGGTAACGCAAGCGATTGGCGCAGTGGACGGAACTCCTCCCTATGCGCCTTCTTTTCCCGCAGTGGACCGGATGCGCCTGCTGGATGCCACGGTCGCATTCACTCTGAAAAATGTTCAGGTCTCTTTCGGCCAACAAAGCTTATGGCTGGGACCTGGCCAGTCGGGGCCTTTATTGTTTAGCAATAACGCAGAGCCGGTTCCCATGCTGCGGATTGACAGCGTTTCGCCCTATAGAATCCCTTTCATCTCTAAGTTCCTGGGGCCCATGCGCAGCGAATTCTTTCTCGGCCAGCTCTCCGGCCAGCAATGGGTGAATAACGACATTACACTGCTGGGCCCCGGGATTAGCCCGCAACCTTTTATCCACGGCGCAAAAATAAGTTTCAAACCGACCGACAATTTAGAAATGGGATTTGATTTTACAGCCATGTTTGGCGGCCCTGGATATCCATTTACATGGCACGATTTCCTTAGAACCTTTTATTCCCATTCCGCTACTCTAGCCAACAACCCCGGAAAGAGGCTCTCTGCTTTTGATTTTAGTTATCACGTGCCTGGGCTTAGAAACTGGCTCGTACTTTACGCTGATTCCATGGTGATTGATGAGTATTCGCCGCTCGGATCTAGCAGACCCGTAGTTAATCCTGGGATATATCTGCCCAAAGTTCCAAAGATATCCAAAT
>JAICKN010000217.1 GCA_025927855.1 Terriglobales bacterium | reverse complement strand
CTACGGCGTCTGAAGGCACAAGAAATAATTGGAATTGCTTACTCATGGCTCAAATATATCCGGTCGCGATTGCCGAGTGCCCCTCCAAACTTTTTTGACTCAATCTATGGATTGATGATGCGGTGAAGGTCGAGCGACGGAGGCCGGACTGAAGTCTGGCTCAGCATCACATGAATTTGCCCGCGATGATGCGTTTGGTGGTTGAACAAATGCGTACATGCCACGTGCGCAGTTTCAATGTAGTCCCTGCCTTGATTGTTTGTATAAGAAAATGTCTTGCTCCAAAAATTTGGGTCCACGTCCCGGAAGAACGTTTCCATCCGCGCGTCTTCTTGCCCTCTTGCGCTCCGCAACCCGGGAAAATCATCGTAAAGAATCCGATTGAGGGGTGGGGTCGCGCGTTCACCGTTCTCAAACAATCCCAACCATCTGCGGTCACCCAGCAGAATGTGATTCAACAACCCATAAATGCTGCCAAAAGATCCTGCACGTTCTCTCCGGTATTCAGCGTCATCCAATTGCGCGCATTGCGCAAAAAGCCGCTCGTTCGCAATGCGGTTGTACCGGGCCAGCATCTGGAAGTGTGTTGTCAGATCCATTCCCACGAGCTTACCTCAGATCAAAATCGTCTGTGTTACGGAGAAGGGAGTGAACTTATCACCGATGCGCCAATTCCCGCGAATCCTTAAACCCTTCCCATTCCAGCGGCGTGAATGTGTCCTCCAGGACCGTACGCAACAGGCCGTCGTAAATATCTTCTCCGTTGGAGCTGTTCGTCATGATGAGCATGCCGGCCTTAGGCTTATCGAAACAGACAACGTAGTGGCGCCAGCCCTCGTCATGTCCTTCTTTGAAGAAAGCCTTACCGTAATTTGTGAAGTAAAGTCCCCAACCGAGGCCATAGCTCAGATGAATGTTGTCGTTTTCTTTTGTGGTTTCCCGCGAGAGGCTGGGGAATTCATGTTTTGAATGGATTGGAATTTGCGGGCTTAACATCATCTCCTGGTCTCTTTTATCGAGAATCGTTCCGCTTAGCATCTGCTGAACGAATTCGGCATAATCCCGAAGAGTGGTCTGCATAGATCCCGCCGCATCACTGCTCTTCCGCCGCTCTGGGCCCAGCGATTTTCCAGTCTCGTCGTATCCATTGGCGTAATCGTGCTCAAAACGCTCTTCCCAAACCATGCTGGTGCGGTCCATGCCAATGGGGTGGAATATGCGCTCCTTCATCAAGTCGTTCACAGGTTTCTTCGTGACCGTCTCCACAATCATCTGTGCCAGATCAATTCCCTCGCCGGAATAGGCAAACCGTGAGCCCGGCTCGAAGTAGATTTTGAGTTTCTTGGCATCCGTAAAGCGACGCCAATTTGGCAGGCCGCTCGTGTGGTCCAGCAACATGCGCATTGTGATCCGCTTATACCGCGTATCGCCTGCCAAATCCCGGTATGCGTCATATTCCGGCAGCGGCTTCGGTAAATACTCATAGATCGGCCTATCGAGATCAATGATGTGCTCATGCACGAGTTGCATGACCATGGTGGCAAAAACGGGCTTCGTCAACGATGCCGCCGTCATAACTGAATCCGGAGTCAATGGAAGATGCTTCTCCGCGTCTCTCGCGCCGTAGGTTTTGAGGTAGGCGACTTTTCCATCGTCAAATACAGCAATACCCACGCCAGTCACATGCGCTTTCTCCATCCATTGAGTCACAGTGGCGTCAACCTCTGCCGCCGAAATATTGCTCCCATCCAACCGCACAATGGAACTCTTCTGGGCAAACAGGGAAGCCGGAATTGCAATGACCGTCAAAACAAGAACAGGAAGCCAGAACAATCGCAAAGTTTCACCTCTTTGATATGAGACGCCCGGCCCACCCGTTTGTGAGCATTGGCCAACCTGAACATTAGCTTACGATGAAGTTCCATGAACAGAATACTTACAGCCACGCAGGAAGGCGACGTGGAAACATTTCCATTCTGCAATTGATCGTTGACGCTGGCCAAGGTCGGGATTAGTCTGGCGATAATGCTTCTTTCCCCGGTATCTTGCGCGAAGGCCGCGCTCTCTGCGGGCATTTTTTCAACCGGAAGCGGTCCAGTTTCCGAGGCGCATTTTCGACGTGCCGCGCTCATCAAGCGCCGACGAAAGGTTTCCTGCCTAGATCAACGGAGGAGCAAGTGACGCGGCCTGTGCTGTGGGTTTCCTCATGCGTTCTGGTATTCGCGTTTGCCGCGGCGGGCTATTTATTTCTCCGCCACGTGGCGCAACGCCGGGCAGCGGAACAAGCGTACGCCGCTCAACTGCAAACAGCGAAAGCCGCGGCCCAGCGCGCCGCCGAAAATCAGGATCAGCAAATTCAGGCGGAGGTAAAAAGCGGCGAGACCTTCAGCGAAATCCTATCCGGAATGAAGTTCGACGCAGCCACCGTTTATGACGCAACCCAGGCTGCCCGGCAGGTCTTTAACCTTCGCCAGATTCGGCCCGGAGCAAGGCTGCTGGTGCTGCGCTCGCGGCAGGGCGAACTGCACTCGCTCGACTATCACATTGATCCTGAGCACGACCTGCTGGTCACCACCCACGCCGGCGATTTTCACGCCGAGATCAAAGAGACGCCTGCCACCGTACACATCGCTCCGGTAAGCGGCGCAGTCCAGGGTTCGTTGTTTGACGGAGTCATGGCGGCTGGCGAGAGTCCTGAATTGGCGGTCCGTCTGGCCGATATTTTTGCCTGGGACATTGATTTCAACAGCGACACGCAGCCCGGCGACACATTCCGGCTTGTGGTGGAAAAGAAGACTTACGCCGACGGTTCACCGCCCTCCTATGGGCGCATTCTCGCGGCGGAATATACGAACTCAGGTCATCCTTACCAGGCAGTGCTATTTCACGATGGTCAGGACCAGCCGGCTTATTACACGGCCACGGGCCAGTCGCTGCAAAAGTATTTTTTGCGTTCGCCATTGCGCTTCGCGGCGCGCATCTCTTCGCACTTCAGCTACCACCGTTTTCATCCCATCCTCAAGTTTTATCGTCCGCACCTGGGAACGGACTACGCCGCTCCCATTGGAACTCCGGTGCAGGCCATTGCCAGCGGTCGCGTTGCGTATGCAGGGCGCAAGGGGGGAGACGGAAATTTAGTCAAACTTATCCATGCTCGCGGATACGAGACGTACTACATGCACCTGTCGCGCATTCTTGTGCGCGGTGGGCAGATGGTCCACCAGGGACAGACGATCGGCCTAGTCGGCCAAACTGGCTTGGCCACCGGGCCGCATCTGGATTTTCGCCTTCAGCAGAATGGCCGGTTCGTGAACTTCGAGCGCCTGCAACTGCCTCCGGCGCAGCCCGTCGCGAAAGCCAACCGGATGGAGTTCGACGCCGTTCGCGACCGCTACATGGCAATGTTGCCCGCATTCGCCGGCACAAACGTTGCAACTGCCACTGCGGCTTCCGATGGAATCGCAACTCCCACCAACGCTGGCGGGCAACCGTAGCAGTCGGGAACGCGCACGATCTGTACACTGCGAGCGAATGGGCCCTCGGCTGATATTCAATAACATTTAACGAGTTTGATGGTTTACATGCAGAATGAACTCAATACTGAAACTCCCGCTCCGAGGCTCCGCCTGGCGAATTCCGGCGATGCCCTGGCCATCGCCGCCCTTCATGCCGATAGCTGGCAGCGGCATTACCGCGGCGCGTATTCCGATTCATTCCTTGATGGCAATGTTCTTGAAAACCGGATGGCAGTGTGGAGCGAGCGGCTCGCTCAACTGAACCCAGATTGCTTTACGGTTGTCGCCGACATCGGCAATTCAGTGATCGGCTTCGCCCACGTGGTTCTCGATCAAGACCAGGAATGGGGAGCGCTTCTGGACAATCTGCATGTTACCTATTCTCTCAAGGGACGGGGCATCGGAACCCGGCTTCTCGCACACGCTGCCAGAGAACTAATCGAGCGCCACCCTTCTGATTGCAGGCTCTATCTGTGGGTTCTGGAACAGAACCGGGCTGCGCAATCTTTTTATATCGCCCACGGCGGAGTGTGTGTAGAAAAAACCACCCACGGTCCTGTCCCCGGTGGCGGTACGGTTCGAGTTCAGCGAATTGCATGGAGCGACGCCCGTTCGCTTGCCTCGCCAGAGGTCACCTGACCTCTGATTTGCAGCCCGCAATCAAAAGCAATATCAGCGACTTTGGTCAATTCAGTAAAGATGGTCAGGACAACCTTCAAACTTCACTGAACTGAAAGACTTCCCTTAAGGGGCAGATTATCCGAAGATGGCCCCGCAAGAACTTCGTAATCACCTGGCGCCAAATTCCATTTTTCATCCGCTTCGTCGAAGGTCTGCAAGGGACGGTCGTCGATGGCAACCGTGATGGTCTGCGATTCACCCGGCGCAAGCTCGACCCGCTTCCACCCGACCAGCCGCTTGTAAGATTCGTCTGCGCCTTTCGGAAGTCTGCCGTACACTTCGGCAATTTCTGTTCCTGCGCGGTTGCCGGTGTTCTTCACGCTGAATCGAACAGTTTTGCCGGGCGAATCCACGCTAAGACCGGAATATTTATAGGTTGTGTACGACAAGCCAAAGCCGAAGGCAAAGAGTGGATGCTTCTGCTGCGCTTCGAACCATTTGTATCCCACTTCAGGGCCCTCGTCGTAATGAACTTCATAGCTTAACGCTTGGCCTCGGGGTGGCTGTGGAGGTATGACTGCGCGTGGAAGGTCGTTCTCGCTTTTCGGGAAGGAAATGGCGAGTTTGCCCGAAGGATTGACTTGCCCGACCAGCACGTTTGCCAACGCTTTATGTCCGGCGCTGCCCGCGTACCAGGCCTCGACCACGCCTGCAACTTTGCTAATCCAGGGCATGGTGACCGCGGTTCCGGTTTCAAGCACAACAATGGTGTGCGGATTCGCTTCAGCAACCCGCTCAATCAACGCATCCTGATTGTCGGGAAGAGACAGGTTCGGCAAATCCATCCCTTCCGATTCCCACTGGTAGGCAAACACAATCGCGAGATCGGAATTTTTCGCGAGATTTGCCGCCGAATTGGGATCTGTTCCGGCGTCGAATTCTATTTTTGTATCCGGGAGTTTTGCGCGCAGGGCCTTCAGAGGAGAGGTTGGGAACCAAATGTGTTCCTGCCAATGCGTTCTTCCTTTGCCCGGGGGCATGATGGCGTTCCCGCCAGGAGGATCCACCTGTGCCGACCCTCCGCCCGAAATCATCCCAACATCCGCGTGCCCGCCGATGACCGCAATACTGTGGATTTTGGAGGGATAGATTGGAAGCACCGCTCCGGCATTCTTTAAAAGAACAATACTGTTTTCTTCCACGTGCCGCGCCACTTCGAGTCCCTTCTCAACGTCAACGACGCTCCTCTCCGGCGGATCGTCAACGATCCCCGACAAAAACTCCGCATACAAGACCCTTCG
>JAICKN010000242.1 GCA_025927855.1 Terriglobales bacterium | reverse complement strand
TTCCTGTTGGTTGTGCTCGGCCCAGTCTTCAGTGAGCGGCTTGCCGCCGGCGCGCTTTAAGATGCCGCGCCCGCGCTTGATGAGCGCGGCGGTGACGGGTTTGAGGAGGATGCCGTCGGGCGTGGCCTGAACGACGGCTTTGGTCCCGTTTTCGATATCGAATTGCTTACGCAGGCGAAGGGGGATGACCACCTGCCCTTTGGTGGTGAACCATACGGTCTCTAGTTTTTCAGCCATATGGGTAATAGTATGAATTATGAAGATGAGTAAGTCAATTGTAAGAAAGTAAGAATTATCATAGTAGGAGGAGTTTAATTGGGAGTAGGCATGACTTCGTAGAGACACGCGGTATCTACGCCAACAGGAATATCCACGCCACTAGGGTCCATTTTCATACTGAGAGAGTGCGCGCGACATATCTCTCAACAGCACAATTTCTGGGCAATAGATTCCAATTAGAGCAGCAGGTGCCAGGCTTCGCGGTAGGGGCTGTATTTGGCGTTGGGGAGGTGGGGAGAGAGCATGAGGTGGATTTGTCCGGCGGCGACGTGGGCGGGGAGGATATACCAGGTGTCGGCGGGAATGATGTAGGCGGCGATGAAGTCGAGTTCGCCGGGAAGGTAGGGGCCTGGGTTGGCGGAGATATTGCATTTGAAAGAGCGTCCGCGCTGGTGGGCGGTGGATTTGACTTGCACGCGGAGGAGGCTCGGGTGATTGTGTGAGTCTAGCGGGTGTGCGTTTTTCGGATGTGCTGCTGCATTGCTCGCGCTTATCGGGTGCGCATCTGTGTGGTAGGCGTTTGTCTGATGCCCCAGGACGAAGTCGTAGGGAGCGGAGTCTCCCCAGGGCTTGGAGACCATGAGGCCGAGTTCGGCGGCGCGGGTCATGAAGCGGAGTTCGACCCATTCGCCGCGAAGTTTGCTGGTTTTAAATGTGGCGCGTTTGGGAGTTGCCGTGATTGACGAAGTACGGTTTTGCTTCGACATGTTTTGTTTCCGGATGATTTGATTCTGGTTGATACGGGCAAAAAAAAACGCATCCGGTGGGGGATGCGCCTTTTTTTGATCTAATTTCAGTCTAGCAATTTGGGATGGGGAAATGGGACAAGGGAACGGAGCGGATATTTCGCGTGGAGTCTATGAGATGAGAGGCGGGATGTACCTGTGGGAGGATTGACAAGAACCGGGCTAAAAGGGACCCATCCGACAGAAGCCTACACAGCGCTCCTTCGACTCCGCCCAGGACAAGTGCGCGATGCGCGATCTGAGGCGCTCCTGCGCAGGTCTACACAAAAGCAAAATTCCTATTCTTCGAGTGCGTTCAAGCGGCTTTCTTAAAGAGATAATTCATGCGGGTTTCCATTGTCTTCACGGCGCCTGAGGGGTCCAAGTCTTTGGCGGGGAAGTAGCGTTCCAGTTGCATTCCGCAATCGGCCGCGAGGCGGACGAAGTCATCCGGACGGGCGTAAAACTCCGTGTTGGGAGCGGTGTTGAGCACCATGGGAACCCCACGCAGGCTGCTCCATAGCATTCTGCGGCACATTCCCAGAAACGTTCTTACGCCGTGCGTCTTCAGCAAATACCAAAGCAACTCAGCCGCGGTGGAGCTTCTGGGAACGTTGGCCAATTCGGCGGCTTGGGGAATCTCTCCCAAAAAAATCAGCGCGCCGGGCTTGGCGACGCGGGCAATCTCGCGCATGCTTGCTGGAATTTTCTGGCCGGGCACAATCACGAAGACGCCGTTACACACAACCAGGTCGGCGGTTTCTGCGGGCACGGGCAGATGGTCGGTAAATCCCTGGCGCACTTGCAGCCCAAGCGCCCGCAGGCGTCTTTCTTCCTCTTCGGTGGCGGTAACGCCAAGCGCTTCACTGTGGCCGCTTTGCTTGAGCAACTGCAGCAGGCATCCGTCTCCGCATCCGACGTCAACCAAGGACTGGTTGGCCTGGGGCGCGAGCACCTCGAGAATGGCGCGGTTGATGAACTCCGTTCGCGCGCGGTTGCCACTTCGGCCATCAAGCTGATGGACATCCCTGGAGAATTTGGCTTTAACGCGGTATGTATCCACGTGGTTGGAGACGGTGACGATCATGGAAGGAAACGTACCATAAAAAACACGGGAGCCAGCAGCGCCGAGGCAGCTTTGACACCGGGCGTACCAGCGAAGAAAACAGAGGGAGTGAGCCGGGATTCCTGAAGAGCACTGAGGAAAGGGAATTGTAGGGGTGCGGGCGATGAAAAGGACTATCGAGGCTGGATGATGAGGAACAGGACCTACGCGGCGTCTCCGTCTTCGATCTTGATGCGGAGGGATTTGAGAAATTTCAGGTCCTGCTCGCTGATTTTGAGTTCAGGGTTGCTGGTCAATGTGGTCACGAGGGAAGTGTTGTCAGTATTTTCGCCGGGCTTGCTTACCCCGATTGTGGCTTCCAGGACCAGGAAGATGTCGTATCCGCCTTTTTTAATTTTCGCCACTACGTCGGCAATCTGTTCGGAATCAGCTAACGATTCGTTAATGGCTTCCCCAAGTTCCTTCATTAATTGTTTTAGTTGCTGGTCCACAGATGCTCCAGTTTACTCCAAAGTAAATCCACACTGCAGTTAGATGTGAAAAGGGATTGGAATGATGCGCGCCCTTCCGCTAAAAACCTATTGTAACCCTGAACAATTGGCGAAACATTGATAAAATCCAAGCGATGGGCAGTGTCTTTACTTTTCGTAATTTAGGCGTTGCCGCCCGGGTTGCGGCGCGCCAAGCGGGGCGTTCGCGGACGTTTTCCGCGCTATGGCGCGGGGCGCGGGCATCGGCCAGCCATTTTGGCAAGGTACTGCACCAGCTCTGGCTTGAAGTTACGGGATTCGTTTTTCTCTCCATTGCGGGGATTGGGCTGATCGCGTTTATCCGTGAATATTCCCGGTATGTTGCGGGAAAAGAGCCTTCCGGGCGCGCGATTCTGGCTGCATGCTTTACCGCATTGTTCGCGTGGTTCGGCGTGACCTCGTTTTTACGAGTGAAGAAGCACGGCGCATCGGGATAGAAAGGCATCTCGGAAGCCCCGGCAAAATGCGGATCGTTACGGATACGGGGCGAGGAAGCAAGTGGCTGAGAACGCAAAACCCGGCCTGAAATCTTCTGCAAACGATCCCTGCACCACTTCTCACATTCCTATTCGTCCGTTCTACTCCGAAAACGCATTGGAGAAGTCTGGGCCCGCAGGCTGGAACTATGACCAGCAACTCGGCTATCCCGGGGAATATCCTTTTACGCGGGGCGTTCAGGCCACCATGTACCGGGGGCGTTTGTGGACCATGCGGCAGTACGCCGGGATGGGCGACGCCGAGGAGTCCAACAAACGCTACAAATATCTGCTTGCCCAGGGCACGATGGGCCTCTCCGTGGCTTTTGATTTGCCGACGCAAATCGGGCTTGACTCCGACAATGCGCTCGCGCTCGGAGAAGTGGGCAAAGTCGGCGTTGCCATTGATTCCATTGAAGACATGCAGCGGCTTTTCGATGGAATTGACCTCGCGCGTATCTCGACTTCCATGACGATCAATGCGACGGCGGCAATTCTGCTGGCGCTTTATGTTGCGGTGGCGCGGCGCCAAGGGGTGGAACTCCGGCAACTTTCCGGTACTGTGCAGAATGATGTGCTCAAGGAATACATTGCGCGGGGCACGTATATTTATCCTCCGCAGCAGGCCATGAGGATCATTACCGATCTTTTTGCCTGGACCAATGAAAATGTTCCGGAGTGGAACACGATTTCGATTTCCGGGTACCACATGCGCGAAGCTGGGTGCACGGCGGTGCAGGAAGTGGCGTTCACGCTGGCGAACGGCATGGCGTATGTGCAGGCCGCCATCGGCGCTGGACTGAATGTGGATACATTCGCACCCCGGCTTTCGTTCTTCTTCAACGCGCACAATAATTTTCTAGAGGAGATTGCCAAGTTCCGCGCGGCACGGCGCATGTGGGCGCGCATCATGCGGGAACATTTTAAGGCGAAAAATCCCCGTTCCTGGATGCTGCGCTTTCATGCGCAAACTGCCGGCTCCACGCTGACCGCGCAGCAACCGGAGAACAACATCGTGCGTACGGCCATACAGGCCATGGCGGCGGTGCTGGGCGGGGCGCAATCCTTGCACACTAATTCTTATGATGAAGCGCTGGCGCTGCCGACGGAACAAGCGGCACGCATCGCACTGCGCACACAGCAGATCATTGCTTATGAATCCGGCGCGCCGCAAACGGTGGACCCAGTTGGCGGTTCATACTGCATTGAGGCGCTCACGGACGAGATTGAAACACGGGCGACCGAGTATTTGGAGAAGATTGACGCGTTCGGCGGAATGTTACGCGCCATTGAGCGGGGCTATCCACAGCAGGAGATTCAAAATGCCGCATACGAATATCAGCAGCGGGTAGATCGTGAGGAAGCGGTTGTTGTGGGCGTGAACCGTTTTACCGGGGGAGCGGAAAACGCGGTCCCCATTCAGCGCATTGACGAATCGCTGGAGCGCAAGCAGATAGAACGGCTGCGCGCATTCCGGGCCCGGCGGGAGGTAGCGCGATGGCAGAGCGCGCTAAAAGATATTGAGCAAGCGGCCCGGTCCGGCGCAAATCTAATGCCAGTAATTCTTGCCGCCGTGGAAGCAAACGCAACGGTCGGAGAAATTTCCGACACGTTGCGCAGAGTGTTTGGAGAATA
>JAICKN010000020.1 GCA_025927855.1 Terriglobales bacterium | reverse complement strand
GGATTGATTTTGCCGTCGAAATCCAATACTTGTTTGTCCGGCACCGGAGGGTCCGCCGGTGTCTTTTCCAGGTGCGCTGTTCCGTCCTGCGGAATTACCAGCGCCTGTTTGTTGCGGATAGTCACGGTCAGCAGTCGAAAAGGTGCGACCTCCGTCGTGCTGTCCATCCATATTTCCTGCTTACCCAAAGGCACCATCGTGATCACGTGGTCAAATTGCGTGGGCGAAGGCACGTCAGGATCAAGCTTGCGGCTCGAATCAATCAGCACCGAGGAAGCGTGATACCCCTCGGCCTCCAGCAGGCTGGCCAGCAGCGTATGTTTGTCTTTGCAGTCTCCATATTGATTATGCAGAACGTCCGAAGCGGCATGAGGTTGAAACCGTCCTATCCCGAATGACAAGCTGATATAGCGGAAGTTGGTCGCAACATAATCGTAAAGCGCCTCGATTTTCTCGAGGTCGGTTGTCTTTCCTTTGGTAAGCTCCGCCGCCTTGGCCCGGATTTCATCATTCGGATGTCTCCGGTCTTTTTCCAATCCGGCATACCACGCTCCCATCTGCGCCCAGTCAGAAAATGTTGTCATTTGAATTGCTGGGCCCGTCGGCTCCTTTTTCTTAGGAGGCTTCGTTTTTGCCGAATCGTCTTCCCGCTCTAAATGCGAGCTTGTCCATCGGTAAAACGTCCGGCCCTCTTCTTCTGAAATTTTGGGATCGTCGCCCGGTTGGGTCTTTACTTTTGGCTTGCGGTCCTTGGGAACGCTTACCTCAAGCTGTTCATTGAGAACGATGTCCGTTTTGTCGAAGTCATATTCCATCCAGAACTGTCCCGGCGCTAAAGGTTTGAATGTCGTCGTAACCACGTCGTATTCGAGTGTGTCGCCCGGTGTTAGTCCTGGCACGGTCACTTGCTTCTGGCGATAATCTGTGTAGACAGGCGCCACCCGTTCAAAGGGCGGCGTCAAATCCTGAATGGCGCTGGCATCCGCAGTCACGGTCCGGCCATCACTCTTCAGCACCCGGACGTAGGAATACTCCACCCGCTCATTGGCCGAGTTGTATCCCTGCACAAGCTGTCCCCAAAGATTTACACCCGCTTCGCTTTGTACCTTGACGCGGGCGTAAATCTCGCGCGTTCCCGTACCGTCGGCCTCAAAGCGGTATGCCGTGCGGAATTTTTCGATGACGTAAGCTTCTTGAGGATAATCCGCGGAAGTCTTTGCGGGAGTGGCCGTGCTCTTTGCCGGAGCGGAGGTGGCGGAACTACTTGCAGCCGGTTTCTTTTGTGCGACAACCGGAACGCAAATCAAAAGGGCGGAAAAGACCAAAAAAGCAATATAAGGGCAGGAATGCGAAATTCTCATTGTGCGCCGTTTTTACCTCATTGAGGGGCGTCGCGCAAGAAAAACCTCCTCTTCCAGGATACCGAAAGTGTTCCAGAAGCCGCTTTATTCAAAATCGCCCAGAATTCAATTGGGCCCCACCGGATTTTCAGCCGCCAGAGTTGGAGTTATTGTTATATGGCAATCTTTCTCAAGAAATTCTCATGAATTCCTGTCCCTTAGCTTTGGCAACTTTTTTAACCTCCCATACTCCACGGAGTTTTTTCCGATTTCATTTCGCGGGCTAGGAGGCGCACCAGCATTCCGTCATAGCGGATACCGCTCAGTTTTTCCAGCTCCGCCAGCGCTTGTTCGCTGCTCATGGCAGGCCCGAAGGAACGCTCAGTCGTCATATTTACGTAGGAATCGCAAAGCGCGATGATGCGCGCCCACGAGGGAATCTCCTCCCCGCGCAACTGGCCGGGATATCCCGATCCATTGAAGGCTTCATGGTGGTGTTCAATCGCGCCGCGCAGTGCGACTCCGTTCGGCAGCGTGGAGACAATTTCCGCCCCAGCCTTGGCGTGCATTTTCATCAAATAAAATTCGTCATCGGTCAAAGGATTTGGTTTATTCAGAATTCGTTCCGGCACAAAAATCTTTCCCACATCGTGGACACGGGCAACATACGCAAGTTCGACTAACTCCTCGGGAGACATTCCCAGGGCGCGGCCAATCATCTCGCAGTAGCGGGAAACCATCTCTCCGTGGCCGGGGGCGTTCAGTTCCCGCGACTCCGCCGCGTGGGTAAGCGACTCAATAGCATCGCGCAATGCCGCCGGGTTGAGATCGTCCTGGCTTACGCTCAACTTCTTCAGCGTTGAAATCAGTTCTTCCAGGTGCTCCGGCCCGGTATGCTCGCGTTGCAGAAATCCTTCGATGTAGCCGGAGATTAGATGGCGCTGCATCGCCGCGCCCTCGCCCCCTTCAAATTCATCCGCGGTGGAAACCCGGTTGCCTCCGGCATGTTTGGAGACATACATGCCCGCGTCCGCAACGCGGATAATGTCCTCGGCGGAAAATCCATGCACCGGAAAGCTGGCAACTCCAAAGCTGCCGGTTATTTTATGTTCGTTCAGAATTAGGTCGGTCGCAATCCAAAGGCGCAGACGTTCGGCAAGGATTTGCGCGTGCTCAATCCCGGTTTCCGGCATAAGAATAATGAATTCATCGCCGCCATAACGCGCCACCACATTCGATTGGCGGCATTTCTGTTCCAGCAACCGTCCCACACGGGCGAGGACCAGATCGCCTTCCAAGTGTCCCAGGCCGTCGTTGACTTCTTTGAATTTGTCGAGGTCAATCAATACAACAGAAAAGGGACGCCCCGAACGCGAGGCCCGCTTCCATTCCGAAGAAAGCGACTCCCAGAAAAAACGCCGGGTCTTCAGGCCGGTGAGGCCGTCAGTAATGGATTGCTGCTGTAGCTTTTGAAAGACAAAAGCATTATGCAGGGCGGTCGCCAGCACGTCCGCCATGGTTTTCATGATGAGAACGTCCTGCGGAGAAAATGCGTCCTCGCGCTGGCTTTCGGCATTCAGCACTCCAATCAGAGTTTCTCCGTAAGTAATGGGAATGCATAATACCGAGCGCGCGTTGGGCAGAATGCCTTGTAGTTGCGCGTGCCCGCTCGTTTGCATTAGCGCGGTTTCTCCCGTCCTGGCGACGCGGCCCATGATGCCGGAGCCGAGCGCAATGCGCTTGTTCAACGCTTGCGCGCCGCTTCCCGCTTCCGCTTTAATTTCAATGTCCTTGGTAACGTAGTCGAACAACCCTACTCCGATGTGGTCGAAACGAAAATTTTTCTGAATTTCCTGCGCAATGGCCGCAAGCATCTGCTCTGAGTTTTCGCTGGAGATGGCTGTTTTGGAAATGTTGTTGAGGAAGGCGAGTTGACGTGAGCGCCGCTGTTCTTCCCGGAACAGGCGGGCATTTTCCACCGCGACTGAGACCTGCCCTGCCGCCGTCTGCATTACTTCCAGATCGCGCTGCTCAAAAACGTATTCGCGTTCCGTGCTGCGCGCCGCCATCACGCCCGAAGACCTGCTCCCCAAAAAAATCGGCGCGGCGCAAAACGACAAAATGGGAACAGGCGGTACATAGGTCAGGCCGAGGCGCTCCCGCGCATTTTCCATGTCGGATTGCACGAGTATGGGCTGGCCCGTACGAATTACGTATTCCGTTAGGCCATTTTCCAATTTGCGCGTCCGCTTGGGCTGGATTTGTCCATTCGTCATTTCAAACTCAAAGCGGATTTCGTCTCCTTCCTGGAACGCAATATAGAAATTGCTGGTATCAAAAATCTGGCCGAGCTCCTTCTGCACGGTGTAAAGTACCCCGTCCTGGTCGAGGTGTGAACTGATTGCCTGCCCAATTTGCGTAAGCAGTTCGTATTCTTTCGTGCGGCGCTGCACATCGTGCATGACGATGTAATTTTCCAGCGTCAGCCCAATCTGCAGGGCCATCCCGGTGAGCAAACGCAAGTTGGAAGCGCCCAGGATGCGCCGTTCGGCATGAGGAAACAGCACTACGCCGAAGTTATGTTCGCGGGTTTGCAGACTGATGGCCGTCAGGTGGCGGATGTTTTCTTCCTGCATTACCTTGCGGAACTGCTCAAACTTACCTGCGGAAAATGGAGGCAATGGCTCCGGCATTTCGGAAATGTTCCGGAAGGTAGCAAATCCACCGCGGCGGTAGGCCAGTTCACTGGCATACTCAGCAACGCCGTTTTTTTCCATCCTGGTTAAAAACTCGGCCGAAAAACCCCGCTGCACCGACGGCAACACGGCGCGCCACCGGTCCCCAATACAAATCACCGCGCGCGTTGTCGGTAAAGGCAGCAACATGCGGTCCAGAATGCTTTGCATGCTGGGGACGAGGTCTTCGGCGGAAGATAAGCGGGTGGGGTCAGCTCCCAGGGTTGAGAATGCCAACGCATTTTCTTGCACGGCGTTGCGCTCGTTCTCAAACAACACCATGACCATGGAAATGCCCAGCAGCATCTGGGGAATTGGTCCCAGCAATTGCCCGGCAACCCCGGACATCTTCAAAAATGGCGAATGAATTTGCCCAAAGAGCATGAGTGCCGCCCAAACTGCCAGGGCGACCGACAGCAACGAGTATGCGAGCGAGCTTTTGCGATATGCCCATCGGTAAAAATAAATGGCGCAATAAAGCAGCACGGCGGCTACGCCCGCTTCAATCCGCCGGGGCGGGGTCCACGCCTGGTCGGGTAAAAATGCGCTGTCAAGCACGTGCACGCGCATGCTCCAGTACACAAGCGCCAGCGCCGCCATAATAAAAATGGAATCCTGCCAAAGCCAGCGGAACTTCTCCCGCATCAACCGGGTTGAAACAAAAATGCAATATGCCATCGCGGCCAGGAACAGGCCGGAGAGGAATACTGTGACAGTTGAGGGAGGATGAACGACGTCCCACAAATCCAATGCGAAGTGGATCGTGTAAGCTCCCCACCCGAGTTGCCATGCGCGGAAATAAGATTGCCGGCTTTGCTCATAGAGATATGTGAACACTGCGAAGAGAACGAACGCGACCAATCCCGGTACTAACACGACGCTGGTCACGAGGCTGATATCAGTAGGATTCACGCTGTCCTATTCCGCCGGAAGGAACTCACAATGGACTGCAGCGTTTAATGTTTTCATACCGCACGAGGCAACACAATAGTCTTCAATAGCAGATGCACATAGCTCAGTCGCGCTTGGGAAAAATACAAGTCATTGATCCTGGGGGATATGGGCAACGGCTTCGATTTTACCTTCCCGCGCTTGACTGCCATTTCTATTGGCCCGTAACATCAAACTTCCATATACATGGCAAATATTCCTGCAACTCACTCATACCAAAATCCTTTAGGAACTTTGGCGCCGCGCGTTCGCTTTGCCCCATCCCCTACCGGATATCTGCACGTTGGCGGAGCACGGACAGCCCTCTTTAACTGGCTGTATGCCCGGCACTTTGGCGGCAAGCTCGTGCTACGGATTGAAGATACCGATGCGCAACGCTCCACGGAAGAGATGGTCGAGGGAATTCTGCAAGGCATGCGGTGGCTGGGCTTGGATTGGGATGAAGGCCCGTATTTTCAAAGCAAACGTCTCGAGATGTACCAGGACGCGGCCGCCAGATTATTGCAAACAGGGCACGCCTACTACTGCTTCTGCGCCAAAGAAGAATTGGAAAAGCGGAGGGCCATTGCCACGGCCGAGGGACGGGCCCCCAAATATGAAGGCACCTGCCGCAAAATTCCGCAGGAGGAGGCGGCCAGACGCCGCGCGGCTGGCGAAACTGCGGTGCTTCGTTTTGCCGTTCCACAATCCGGCAGCACTGGATTCGACGATGCAGTATTCGGCCGGGTAGAATTCTCCAACTCCGAGTTGGAGGACTTTGTATTGCTGCGCTCCGATGGCGGTCCCACTTACCACTTGAGCGTTGTCACCGACGATGTGGACATGAAGATTTCACATGTGGTGCGTGGCGCGGACCACATTTCGAACACGCCGAAGCAGGTGCTTCTGTATCAGGCCATGTCAGCACCGCTGCCGGTCTTTGCGCATGTCCCGCTGATTCTTGGGCCGGATAAAACCCGTCTGAGCAAGCGTCACGGAGCCACCAGCGTAATGGCTTACCGCGAAGAGGGAATTGTTCCCGAGGGGTTCCGCAATTTTCTCGCCCTGCTAGGCTGGACTCCGGCGGAGGGTACTCCGGAAGTTATGGGCGATGCAGAACTCATCAGGCTCTTTGGGCTGGAGGGCATCTCGCGCTCGAACGCGGTTTTCGACCGTGCCAAGCTCGATTGGTTCAACACGGAATACATACGAAACTATCCCGCAGAAAAGCTTTTGCCGCTGATTAAGGAAGAATGGGAGAAAGCAGGACTGAAACCGCAAGCCGCAGATCACAGTGATGATTGGCTGCTCGCCGCCATCAATCTGCTCAAGACTCGCGCCCGCAGCCTAAAAGATTTCGCGCATTCTTTTCGCGCTTATTTCACGGATGATTTCTCTGCCGATCCCGCTGCCGTTGCCAAGTTTTTGAAGGATGAAACACTGTTTCCGCAGCTCGCTGAGTTAGCTGAACTGTATGCGCTCTCGCCGGAATTCACGGAAGCCTCAGCCGAGAAAATCCTTCGTGACTTTGCCGCCGGGAAGAACCTGAAGGCCGGAACGTTGATCAATGCCTCGCGCGTCGCCTTAACCGGCCAGGGCGTCGCCCCGAGTCTCTTTGCCGTGATGGTATTGCTGGGGAAAACAAGAACTGTGGATCGTCTAAAAACAGCTGGCAGCCTGGCTGGCCGTGCCCCCGCCTAAAAGTATCGGTGTTGCAAACAACAGAAAATAAAGGGAATTTAGAACAAGGGCTTTTGGGTGCGGTAATACCACTGTCTATTACCTGTCCTATTGGCTGTCCCGATCTGGCGTTTGGTAACTTGCCGGAGAAATGAACGAAAAATAACCTCAATAGTGATGTCGTTACGTTCCCTGCTGTTCTCCTCCGACCAGGAGACGTCACGTGTGGTCGGCCAGGTCCTACGTGCCATAGGGCTCGAGGTCGAGCATTGCCCTGAAATCTTTGCGGCAGTCGAAAAGCTTACTACGCGGCACTTCGAGATTATCCTTACAGACTTTGACGATGGGGTAGAGGCCCAATTCCTGCTGAAAACATCGCGGGAGCTTGCGTCCCATCATGATTCTCTGGTGATCGCTCTGACCAGCTTGGGAGTGAACGCGTCCCAGCCGAAAGTGGATGTGGTGCTCCATAAGCCTCTTACGGCTGACAAACTGCGCTCGACCCTATTGAAGGATGACGCATTCCTGGGAGCGATGAAGAAGACCCGGGCAACGCCGCCGGCCAGCTTACCCAAGCCGTTGAATGCTTTCGATCCCAAACAATTTGACGCGAAGCCAACGGAAGATCCGCTGCTGGAAACCGCGCCCATCATTCCACTGGCAGAAACGGCCACCCGCACCTTCCAGCATGAAACCACTACCGTGTATCCCTCAACCATGTTGAGCACGAGAAATGCGGAGAAGGCGGAGCCTTATATTGAAGCGCGCCAGCCGCGATTGCGGTCGAAAAGAAAGCCCACCCGTAACGAGATCGTGCGCCAATCTGTGCTGGGAGCATTTTTTCTCGGGCTGGCCTATGTGGGCGTCCAGCCTGCGCGCAGCGAAGCCATCGTCAGCACAGTCGCAGTGGTCTATCAAAAAGCAGTGGATAGCACGAGCCACTGGTTGCATTCGTCCAGACCGGTGCGCGCCGACGACGCCGAGGATCTTGACGCAACCGACATCGCGCCCATGGTGCAACCTTCTCCCATTGAGACTATCTATGTGGCCCAGCCCGCTGCCCCGGTCACGCCCGAGGCGATTGCCGCTGCAATTCCTTCCGTGGGTAACATGCCGCCAAAACTTGCGCCCCAGGCAATAATCTCGCCGGGCCTGATGATTCCCGAAAGTATTAAATCCAGCTACGACGGTTCTGGATTGCGCGCCGCAGCCGAAACGCCAGTACGAGCTTCTTCCTCGGTTTTAGGTTCGGTCGAACCGGTGGCCCTCCCCGAAGATATTTCGCAGAAGATGGTGCTGGACCGGGTGCAGCCAAGCTATCCGAAACAGGCCATTCAGGCTGGATTGCAGGGCCCGGTGGTGTTGCAGGCCTGGATCAGCCGTGAAGGAAATGTCCAGGACCTGAAGCTGATTCGCGGATACCTGGTCCTGGGCGAAGCTGCTTCCGACGCGGTGCGCAAGTGGCGCTTCAGACCCTACCTTCTCAACGGCCACGCTGTTTCCGCGCAGACCCTGGTCACGATAGATTTTCATCTCCCCCAGATGGGTTCCGTTTCCGGCCCAATTCTGAACGCGCCCAATCCTCAATAGCTGCAATAGCTTCAGTTCCGCCGCGCGGCTCCTGTATATCTCCCTGGCATCCAACACAATTCACAACTTTTTACTTCTGTTCACGCCCGGTTGACACAAGCTTATTGCTGGGTCAACTATGCTCTCAGTTGCTCGTAACCTGAAAGGGCACCCTATGCCCCGCAAACCCCGCTGGAGCGAAAAAACGCGATTGTTGCTGACCATGGAACTGGCCGTGGTCCTGCCGGCGGCTGCTCTCGTCCTGGTGAGCGTTCTGCACTTGCAGTCTCTTCAGCGTTCCCGGGGTGTCGAGGCCGCGATCCAGCGCGACTTCGATCAGGTGCTGGGCATCTCCGAAAAGCAGATGAACGAGAAGGCCTACGAGCTGGCGGACGAGGTTTCCATCAACTTCCCCACTGCAGGCGAGGCATGTTCCGAATCACTTGACCGCATCCTCGCCGCCCATCCGTATGTGGATGAAGTATTCGTCTGGGACCCCAAGTTAAAGCTGGTTGCGCGTACCCAGCCTCACCTTATGAGAGATCCCGCTTTCAGCGAGAAGACGGCAGACTTCGACCACATGATGATTGGCTGGATGGGCGTGGACTACATGGATACGTTGAAGGAAGTGGCGACAAGCCCGCTCAAAGGGGAACGCGGAACGGCCTATTACTTTTTCCCTGATTGGATTTCTCGCGGCCAGAAGCGCCTCTATCGCTCTGCTGTGTTGTTTATTGCGAAGGACAGCCAAGGCGGCAAAAATGCCGTCGGCGGCTTCGTGTTCGACGCCGATTACCTACAGAGCCAGCTTTTTCCGCAGATGTTGGACACGATTTTGAGCCAGCAGGCCAACGAGGAAAAGGACTCTGCGGTGATGATGGTGCGGGCCAAGAGCGACTATACGCCCATCGCCTCTTCCGCCAGTTGGGACGGAGGGGAGGCCGAACGCGTGCGGGATTTGGAGGGCGCATTTTCCGGATTGACGCTGGCCATCAAGCTGCATGGCACCACGCTGGCCGCGATTGAGCAGCATTTCATGCGCATGAGCTTCCTCACGCTGGGCATCATTTCCGTCCTGTTGGCGGGCGGCCTTATCTTGACGCACCGCAATGTTTCCCGGGAGGTGGCGTTGGCGCGCCTGAAGTCCGATTTTGTCTCCAACGTCTCCCATGAGTTAAGGACGCCGCTGGCCCTTATACGCCTCTATGCGGAAACACTGGAAATGGGGCGGCTTACCACGCCGGAAAAATATCAGGAGTATTACCGCATCATCCGCAAGGAGAGCGAACGGCTGAGCGCCCTCATCAACAATATTCTCGACTTCTCGCGCATTGAAGCGGGCCGCAAGGAATATGACTTCCGCGAGACCGATATGCGGGAACTGGTCTGCACCACGCTCGATTCCTACCGCTACCAGATTGAACAAAATGGTTTCGCGCTCGAAGAAAGGATTGATGAGGACATTCCGCCCCTGCGGGTTGACCGCGAGGCGATTGCCCGTTCGCTGGTGAACCTCATCAACAATGCCCTGAAATATTCACAGAACAAGAAATATATCCGCGTCAGCATCTTTCGCCAGAACGGGTCGGTGAAATTGCAGGTGAAAGACCGAGGCATCGGCATTGCTCAGACAGACCAGCAAAAAATCTTTGAGAAATTTTACCGTGCGGGCGATCCTCTGGTGCACAACACCAAAGGCAGTGGCTTGGGACTCTCGCTCGTCCAGCACATCGTTCGCGCGCACGGCGGGGCAGTAGGCGTGGAAAGCGTTCCCGGCGAGGGGAGCACGTTCACCATTGAACTGCCGCTTCGCGAGCAGATGAAATCGCAAGGGGCCTCCGCACAAGGGGCATAGAAGGAGTGTTGAGCAAGAATGGCGCTTAAACAGATGGTCCATAAGCAAATGGAAAAAGTCATGGCAAAAATCCTGGTGGTTGAAGACGAACCCAACATGGTGGCGGGCCTGCGCGACAACTTTGAGTTTGAGGGCTATGAAGTCATCACCGCCGAGGATGGCGTCGCCGGTTTGCAGCGCGCGCTGCGCGAGTCTCCCGATCTTGTAATTCTCGACGTGATGATGCCGCGCATGAGCGGCCTTGATGTTTGTCGCCGGCTCAAGGCCGAGCGTCCGGCGGTACCCATCATTATGCTGACCGCGCGCGGACAGGAGATGGACAAAGTCGTTGGTCTCGAACTGGGGGCCGATGACTATGTGACCAAACCATTTTCCATCCGGGAATTGCTGGCCCGGGTAAAGGCTGTTCTGCGCCGGGCCAACACGCAAAATCAGCAGGTCTACAAATTTGGAGAGATTGAGCTGGATGTGAAGGGCTGCCAGGTGTCGCGCGGCGGAATGCCGGTGGATTTTTCTTCCAAGGAATTCGACCTGCTCAAATATTTTTTGGAGCATCGCGGAGAAACTTTGAGCCGCGACCGCCTGCTCGAAGAAGTTTGGGGATACGACCGTTTTCCCACTACGCGCACCGTGGATACGCACATTGTGCGCTTGCGCCAGAAAATCGAGGCCAAGCCCGACGAGCCGCGCTTCATTCTGACCGTGCATGGCACCGGCTACAGATTTGTTGGTTGAAACGTAACTTATGCCAGAACAGCAGATGTGCGAATTCGCGGAGTTACCGCTCGCGGCCGCCATAGCGGCTTCAGCGGCGGAGGTGCGAAGCCCAGAGTCCCGGCAACAGCCGGCCGCGAAGCCGAGGCTCCTCCCGGTTTTGCCGGGAATTCAATGCTCCCCGCCGCGTGCGGATGACGCAAGCCTTATTCGCCGCGCACAGCGTGGCGATACTGCTGCTTTCGAGCAGTTAGTCCGGCAATACGATCAGGCGGTGCTGCGCCTGGCGATTCATCTGACCGGATCTACGGAAGATGGCCAGGACATTTTTCAGGAATCATTTTTGCGGGCTTATGTGCATCTGCCTAACTTCCGCTTTGAATGCTCGTTCTTCACCTGGATATACCGGATCGTGATGAATCTTTGCCTCGATCATTTGCGCAAGGCGAGCACGCGCAAGCGCGATGTGACGGCAACGATTTCGCAGGATGGCGGAGAACACAGCCCATTTGAGAGGATTGCCGACGAGACCAGCGGATCGAGCCCTGAGCGTAATGTTTTTGGCGGCGAGTTGCGCAAACATATTCTGCGCGCCATGCACGAGCTTTCTCCGCGCGAACGCCTGGTTTTTGAATTGAAGCATTACCACGGCTTGCGGCTGCGGACCGTCGCCGAGATGCTGAATACCACCGAAGGCACAATTAAAAACACATTGTTTCGGGCCACTCACAAGCTGCGCGAGGAACTGGCGGAAGTGCGGTGATGTTTCTGTCCGGACTCTGATTCCGTAAAAACGACTTTATTTAGAATTGTCCTGCTGAGCGAAGCGAACCATGCGCTAGCGCATGATTTGAGAAGTCGAAGCATCCCTCCCGTATGCGCACTTCATCCATGGATACCACTCTTTTGCCAAATCCAGCCAATGCGGATTCACAGAACGAATCAGGGCGATTTTCTTTGCTCGTTTCCATCGTTTGAGCTGTTTCTCACGCGCGATGGCGTTGTGCACGTCGTCGTATGATTCCCAATAAAGCAGCCGCTCCACTTCATATTTTGATGTGAAGCCTTCACCCTCAAGAAATTTGTGCTCGAAAACCCGTTTGTGAAGGTTTCCTGATATTCCGATATACAGAGTTCCGGACGCGCTGCCCAGAATGTTGGCGCAATAGCTGTGCTGCTTTCTCATGAAGGTAGCGATAACTTCGACTTGCATGGATTCACATTCGTGAATCCATGCCACGCTCAGCATGACAGTAACAAATGTGGCCGCTGTAATGCAGATCACAGAAAGATTTGGACGAATCGTGGAAATTGGAGTTGACGCCAAAGATGGCCGAATTGCGCGCGCCCTGTTGATGGATAAATTGTTAAAATCCATTTTTGGCCATCGCAACGTTTACAATGGCAGCGATGATCTTCCCCATGATCTTCGCAATAACGAT
Organism: Terriglobales bacterium; assembly: GCA_025927855.1. Taxonomy (GTDB): domain Bacteria; phylum Acidobacteriota; class Terriglobia; order Terriglobales; family Acidobacteriaceae; genus JAICKN01. The sequence continues at coordinate 11,377 of JAICKN010000020.1, read as the reverse complement.
CCTTACGAAAACGATCTTCCCCGCGATGATCTGTCCGGCGATCCGTTGCTCTCCGGCCATTCAATCCCATAGCCATGACGCGAAGCGCGCCTTCCGCGGAGCGGCGCGATGAACCCGCAGCCGGGTACGCCTGACCTGAGCGTCAGCGTTGCAGGCATCCAGCTCAAAAATCCCATCATTGCCGCCAGCGGCACTTTCGGCTATGGAATCGAGTTTGAAGATATTGTTCATCTCGATAAGCTCGGCGGATTTGTCGTCAAAGGTCTTTCGAAAGAGCCGATGGCCGGCAATCCTCCTCCCCGTTTATATGAGACTGCCGCGGGAATGTTGAATGCGATCGGGCTGCAAAACATCGGAGCCAAAACATTCATCGAAGAGAAGCTCCCGAAGCTGCGGCAAATTCCGAACATCGTGGTGATTGCCAATGTCTTCGGCTACACCCGCGAAGATTACGAGCAGACGATAGAAATTTTGAATGAGGGCGAGGGCATTGCCGCTTACGAGTTGAACGTTTCCTGCCCGAATACCGAGCACGGCGGCGTGCAGTTCGGCGGCGATCCCCGCTCGCTTGATGAAGTGGTAGCCACGGCCAAGCACCGCGCGCGCCGTCCGCTGATTGTGAAGCTATCGCCCAACGTCACCAGCATTGCGCAGATGGCGCGCGTAGCGCAGGAGGCTGGTGCCGATGCTCTTTCCCTGGTGAATACGTTCATCGCCATGGCCATTGACCCCGAAACGCGCAAACCGCGCATCGCGAACGTTACCGCCGGGCTTTCCGGGCCGGCCATCAAGCCAATTGCCCTGCGTATGGTTTACGACGCAGCCAAAGCAGTAAAAATTCCTGTGATTGGCATGGGCGGAATTTCAACTCCGGAAGATGTGGTGGAGTTCATGCTGGCGGGCGCGGCTGCGGTACAAATTGGCACCGCGAGTTTTTGGGACCCATGCGCTACCGAAAAGCTAACATCCGATTTCGCCCGCTGGTGTGGGGAACATGAAATCGCACGCGCGGCGAAGCTTACAGGAGCGCTAAAGTTGGAATAAAGGTGTGGGATGCGCCTGTTCCGGTACACCGCTGTAGTTACACTCCTCCAGCATTTACTTCCGCATCTTGCACCGCCGCCATCACTGGCTGGGTCGCAAATAGAAAACCAAAGGTATCTACGGGCATGAAGCTCGAAGTGAGCGCGTAGTGGGAGATCATGCGCTCCTTTGACCAGGTTGCGCCGCCGTTGCTCGATGTCCGATAGTACGCGCTCCAGTCGGGGCTGTTGCGTGAATCAATCCATGCGATGCGTACCTCGCCTGCCGTTCCTGCGGAAATTGTCGGCAGTACATGGTTCGCTCCTTGCGGCGCGCTGGAAACGTCAATTTTGGTGGACCAGGTCTCGCCTTGTGTCGTGGAAGATGAAAAATAAACCCTCGCGGCTTGTTTGGCAGGTCCGGAGTTCCAGAATGCATACAGGGTCCCGGCGGCATCTGCGGCCACGCTAATCTGCGCTCCCATGTAGCCCCACTCGCAATTTTGCGCGGTGCATCCAGCGGGAGCGCCCGAACTGTCCATCAGCTTCGTCGCCCATGTTTTTCCGCTGTCGGGCGATTTACTGATGTATAGGTTCACGCGCGGGTCACCACTGGTAGATTGAACGTTCGCCGCCCACGCGAAATAAACGTTGCCTTGCAAATCTATGGCGGCATCACCGGCCAGCGCTCCAGTGAGCGCTTCCCCGGTTTCCAGCGTTGACCGGGAATAAGTGATCCCTCCATCGTGCGAAGAGGCCACCCACATTTTTTGCCCGCGGCTGAAGCCCACGAAGACGTTCTGCCCGGAAACAGCCAGCGCAGGTTTTTCGGCGGGGGTGGCCGCGCGGGCGGCAATAAATACGGACCAGCTCTGGCCGAAATCCACCGACTTCGCCAGCATTACGTCCTGGCCATGGCGCTCGAGCCATGAGGCATAAACTGTCCGGTGGTCGGCGGAGTCAATGACGATTTCCGGACTGGATTGTCCGGCCACGGTCGGCGGGGTAAGTTGGCGGGGCGGTTGCCAGGTCTTGCCTGCGTCATCACTCGCCACCAGCGTCATGGCAGGAATTGATCCTGATGCGCTGGCCCGGGCTTGCGAGTACAACACGTAAATATGCTGAAAATTATCCGCTGCGATAGAAACATCCCACTGGTCGGAACTGGAAGGTGCCGCAAGAGCCTGCGCGTAGAGGGCTGGCGTGGCAAAAATGCCGAACACGCCAAGCAAGAACACGCTTGCGAGCAGACAATCCGCGAACCTGCGCCCACACGAATACCTAACCACAAAACCTCTAGCGGCCGGGAGAGGCCGAATACTAGGAACTTATCCTGCCCGGCCCCTGCCGTCAATCGGGTGTTGCTGGAAGGAGAGTTAAGAGGGCACAGGTTGTAATCAAATCAAGCGCCCATCCTCTCGCGCAGAACGCGACAAGGATGGGCTGAATATAGTTTCCCAAACAAAGCAGCTACGCGGCTTTGCGCAAGCGGCGGGGCGTGCCCGCATCCCAATCGGTTGAGGCAATGACGGCGACTTCATTCGCGGCTTGCCCGTAAAAGAACTTGGCCTCCGGTTCGCCGGCGAATCCGTGAAGAACCGGGGCGAGCGCGGCAGTGGTGGCCTGGGCCGCGTCAAGCGTGCCATGGAGCTTGAAGCTGATGGGCTTTTCGCCGGTGCCCTCGTAATCCGTGAAGGCGGAAACTCCGGCGACCATACCGGCGTTTACGCCCGCAGCGATGGCCGCACCCTTCTTCCCGCGTGCCGCGAACACCACGGCGAGCACGGCGAAATATCCGGTAACGCCGATGTCGAGCCAGCGGTGGACCGCGGGCGAGATAAACTTGGGCGCTTTGCGGAATGCATCGGGCACAGTGGCAGAGGTCATGTTGAGGTCCTTCATGCGCGAATGGATCTCGTGACCTATTTCTTTGATGTTTTCCTGGAATTGTTCCCCGCGCTCGCTGACTTCAGAGATAACGCTTTTCACGTCTCCACTGGAGAGTCGCTCGGCCAGATTTTCAACGCTAGATTGGTTCTTTGATTTCATAATTCGTCCTCGATAAGATTTTTGATCATGAATTGGATGAAAAGAAAGATGAGACGTTTGCGTGCCCTGAAGACGGGAGATGCGGTAGGGCGGCTAAGGTGCGGGATTCAGAGCAGTCGGTGTATTCTAAACATCTCTGCTTTTCATTACTGATTATGTTTTAGAGAGATGAAGCCTGATTTCGGGCAAAAGATCGCAATAAAAATTTCGATAAAGGGATCCTGCAACAGATACGGCGGAAAGCTTACTTAAACTTTTATGGACTCCAAACACCGCAGTCGCAACATTACCGACGGACGCGACCGGGCCCCGGCGCGCGCTATGTTCAAATCCATTGGGTTTACGGATGCCGATTTGACCAAGCCCATCATTGGCGTGGCCAATACCTGGATTGAAACCATGCCCTGCAACTTTCACCTGCGGCGGCTTTCGGCCAAGGTGAAAGAGGGTATCCGCGCGGCGGGCGGTACGCCAATGGAGTTCAATACCATCGCCATTTCGGATGGCGAGACGATGGGCACTGAGGGCATGCGCGCGTCACTGGTGAGCCGCGAGGTGATTGCGGATTCCATTGAGCTGGTCTGCCGGGGGCAGTTGTTTGACGCGGTGGTATGCGTGGTGGGATGCGATAAGACTATCCCCGCAGCGGGCATGGCGCTGGCGCGCATGAATCTGCCCGGTCTTGTGCTCTATGGTGGCACGATTGCTCCGGGGAATTATCGCGGTAAGGACATAACGATTCAGGACGTGTTTGAAGCGGTCGGGGCGAATGCCGCCGGAAAGATTACGGATGCCGACCTGCTCGAAATTGAGAATGTTGCCTGCCCCGGCGCGGGCGCATGCGGCGGGCAATACACCGCGAATACGATGTCCACCGTGATGGAGCTGATCGGGCTTTCTCCGATGGGCTTTAACAGCATTCCTGCGATGGACGCCCGTAAGGATCAGGTTGCGTTCCGCTGCGGCGAAGTGGTCCTGAATCTCCTGAAGCAGGGAATTCGTCCCCGCGACATTTTGACGCGCGCAGCTTTTGAAAATGCGATAGCTGGGATCGCCTGCACTGGAGGTTCTACCAACGGAGTGTTGCACCTGCTGGCGCTGTCGCGCGAGGCGGAAGTTCCATTGCAGATTGATGATTTTCAGAAGGTGAGCGAACGCACGCCGCTGATTGCAGACCTCAAACCTTCCGGACGCTTTGTTGCTACCGACGTGGACAAAGCCGGTGGCATTCCGCTGATTGCCAAGCGGCTGCTCGACGGAAAATTGGTGGATGGTTCCACGCTGACGGTCACGGGAAAGACTTTTGCCGAAGAAGCTTCGCAGGCCAAAGAAACTGCGGGGCAGCAGGTGATTGTCCCCCTCGACCAACCGTTGAAGAAAACGGGCGGGCTGGTGATTTTGAAGGGCAATCTTTCTCCAGATGGTTGCGTGGCAAAGATCAGCGGCCACGAACGTCTATCACATCGTGGCCCGGCGCGCGTTTTTGAATCGGAAGAAGATGCCATGGCGGCGGTCACCGCCAAGAAAATCAAAGCGGGAGACGTGGTCGTCATCCGCTACGAAGGCCCCAAAGGCGGCCCCGGAATGCGCGAAATGTTGAGTGTGACGGGAGCCATTGTCGGCGAAGGCCTCGGCGGTTCGGTCGCGCTGCTTACGGATGGCCGCTTCAGCGGCGCAACTCATGGCCTGATGATGGGCCACGTCGCTCCTGAAGCCGCGCTCGGAGGTCCCATTGCCGCGGTCCAGGAAGGCGACATGATTAACATTGACGTAAATAAAAGACTCCTGGAGATGGAAGTAAGTGAAAAGGAAATCGAAAAACGCATGAGCGCGTGGAAGCCTCCGCAACCGCGCTATCCGACGGGAGTTTTCGCGAAGTATGGCGCGCTGGTTTCTTCGGCGGCAGAAGGCGCGATTACCCGGCCTAAGTCGTAAACATTTGCGGCAAGGGGATGACGAAAGCTTCGCGAACGGAGCATCATCATATCCACTTCCCTTCGCCTTCCACGATTGTGACGTAGCGGTCCACCGGCAGATTGGCGAAGCGCTCCACTTTGCCGCTGGGCTGTGGCCACTTCACTTCCAGCCAGTCAATTCTTGTGCGTTTACCCAAGCCGAGCACAACTCTGGGATCATGCGCAGATAAAAAGCTCCCGCCGCCGACTTTCATTCTGCTTCGTTTCAAATCGCCGGACTGGTATGTGATAAGAGCGCCGACAGCGTCGCGATTGGATTTCGTTCCCACCAACTTAACACCCAGCCAGTGATTCTGCTTGCCGATGTTGTTGCGAAGCAGGACCGGCGGACCGTCATTGACGGAAACCAGCGCGTCAACCGCACCATCGTTATTGAAGTCACCGAGCGCCAGCCCGCGCGCAGCAAATGATTTTTGGAACACCGGCCCGCTGTTCGCGCTCACATTTTCAAAGCGGCCGCCTGCGTTGCGGAAAAGCAGAAGAGGCTCGCGGTACTTTACCTCACTGGAAAATTCCTCCACCAAATCATCGGGGAATCCGTTGGCAAGAATCAGATCAAGTTCGCCGTCGTTGTCGTAGTCGAAAAATTTCAGTCCCCACCCGCTCATCCAGCGGGTTGCCAATCCAATACCCAACGGCATGGCCTCATCATTGAACGTGCCATCACCGTTATTCTGGTAAAGCGAAAAAATTTCCTCATCAATGTTCGCTACGAACAGGTCCATGAGGCCATCCTGGTTGAAGTCGGCGGAGTCCACGCCCATGCCGGAGCGAGGCCTGCCGTCGGCGTTATAGCCAACATCGGCGGCCAGTCCACTCTCCACAAATTTTCCGTTGCCTTGATTCACGAAGAGGAAATTGGCAACAGTATCGTTGGCGACAAATAAATCTATGCGGCCGTCATTGTTAATGTCGGTGGCCACCACGCCCCACGCCTTGCCCAGCGATTGGGCGATTCCCGATTCTTTGCTCACATCGGTAAAAGTCCCGTCGCCATTGTTATGAAAAAGCCAGCTTGGCATAGGCTGAAAGATTTTAGGAATGCAGTAGTGGCGTTTGCCGTCCGGCCCAATTCCGCAGCCGGTTTCTTTGTTGAATTCGGCGAACTGGCAGACGAACAAGTCCAGCTTGCCGTCATTGTCATAATCGAACCAAACCGCGCTCGATGCCCACCCGTAGACGCCAACGCCGGCTTTTTCCGTGACGTCGATGAATGTGCCGTCGCCGTTGTTGTGATACAAGATGCTCCGCCCGTATTGCGTCACGTACATGTCGGGGAATCCGTCGCCATCGTAATCGCCGATGGCAACTCCCTGGCCGTAACCGCCTCCGGCGACACCGGCTGCTTCGGTTACATCGGTAAACGTTCCGTCGCGGTTATTGCGGTAGAGAGCGTTGCGCAAGGCATGAGGCGGAGTGTAGAAGTCGCACTTGCCGCTGTTGACCAGATAAATGTCCATCCAGCCGTCATTGTCGTAGTCAAGAAAGGCGCAGCCCGCGCCGGTAGATTCCGGCAAATATTTTTGCGAAGATTTTCCCGCAGTGTGCGTCCAGGTGATTCCGCTCCGGGATGCGGGAACTTCCTCGAACGCGTCCGTAGCCGCCGGAAGCGTTTTCTCAAAAAGAGGCAGCTTAGGCAGCAGCAGCGTTCCAGCCATTCCGCGCAGAAAACTTCTGCGGGAAAATTGCGCCGGGAGGAGCAAGCTGGGCCGGATGAACATTTCCTGTTGTTTTTACCACAGCTTATCTAACCATGTAACGATGGATGCCCCCGGCTCCGGAGGCTTCGATTCAGGCTATGATGGACTCGCCACGAAGTTCATTCCTGCGTCCTATGGCGGCTCGGATATGCGTGTCATCTTCCATTGGCGAAGCTGGTGTGTTCTGGCGGCGCTCTCTCTGACGCTTATTCCCCGGCTGAATGCGCAGGCGGCAGAACCATCCAGCGGCGCAGCCTCCCCGCCGTTTCAAGACCTCTCTGCCCGGGCCGCCGCCGACCGCGATGCCGGCAAAACCGAAGAAGCTATTCGCGAATATCAAGATGCGTTGAAGTTGCGCCCAACCTGGACAGAGGGCTGGTGGTATTTGGGGACCACCAATTACGACGCTGATCATTATGCAGATGCGATACCGGCGTTTGAGCATCTGCTCAAAATCAATGCGAAGCTTGGCCCCGGTTGGGGATTTCTTGGCCTGTGCGAGTTTGAGGTTCACCGCTATGATGCCGCGTTTCATCATTTAGAGCGTGCTCATGGCCTGGGATTTGCGGAGGATCCGGAGATCACCGTTGTCGCAAACTATCATCTGGCCTTGCTTTTAAACCTTCGCGGCGAGTTTGAAAAAGCGGAAGCTCTGCTGGCCGGGCAATTCGCGCAAACCGATTTTCCCGAGCAGGCGAAAACTGCTTTAGGGTTGGCGCTGCTGCGTGTGCCGCTTTTGCCCTCTCAAGTGGATCCCTCAAAAGATGCTGTGATTCATGCCGCAGGCGAGGCTGCAGCTTTGCTGGCGAAGCAGAATCTAGAGCAGGGAATCGCCGCGCTTGAGAAGATGTTGAAGGATTTCCCCGGCACTCCGTATCTTCACTACGCTTATGGAAATGCTCTTGCCTCGCAGGGGAAGCTGGGTGAGGCGCTCGGGCAGATGCGCGAAGAGACTCAGCGGCAACCAGATAGCCCTTCGCCGTATGTCCGAATTTCTTCGATTGCGCTGAAGTTGAACCATCCGCAGGAGTCGCTGCGGGCCGCACGAAAAGCGGTACAACTTGCACCGAACTCCGCCGCAGCCCACGAGGCGCTGGCGCATTCGCTGTACGCTTCCGGCCAATTGAAAGAGGCAGCGGACGAGCAAAAGACAGCGAGAAATTTTGCTTCCGCGCCGCCGCAAATAGATTCCGGGATCGCGCAGTTCTATGCTCGCGCTCTTTTGCCACGCACTGGCAGCGAACCATCCGCCCAAAATTCCGCTGAAACAAATGCTCAATCGGCAGCGGAGATACAACGATTGGCCCAGCAAGCCTTGGCGGCTTCGCAGCGGGGCGACATTCCAGAGGCAATCAGTGATTACGAGAGCGGTGTCGCGCTCGACCCGCGCTGGGGCGACGGCTGGCGCGCGCTTGGAACTTTACGCTATATGTCGCAGCAATATCACGAAGCGATCCCTGCGCTGGAAAATTCATTGGCGATTGACGCGAACCATAGCGAAGCGTGGGCTTTGCTCGGTCTTTCGGAATTTGCGGAGAAGGATTATGAGAATGCGCTGCTCCATTTGCAGCGTGGCTACGAAATGGGTTTTGCCGGAGATGCGAATGCAGTACGGCTCGCCAAGTATCACCTGGCTTTATTGCTCAACTTAAAAGGACAATTCGAGCGCGCCGAGGATTTGCTTATGCCGGAGGTCGGTGCTAACGCGTTTGGTGAGGCAGCGAACTCTGCCTCCAATTCGATATTCAATTCCCTTAATAATCAAATCAAAACCGCGCTGGGTCTTTCGCTGTTACACCTGGCGCTTTTGCCGGAGCAGGTTTCTGCCGCGCAGCAATCGCTGGTGCGGTCGGCGGGCGAGGCTGCCGGTTTTGTGGCGCTAAGCAAATATGACGACGCCTTTGTTGTCTTTCAGCAGATGCTCAAGGCGCATCCCGACACCGCGTATCTTCACTATGCCTATGGAAAGGCGCTGGCTGCTCTTTCCCGCTATGACGATGCCGCCGTCCAAATGCGGGAGGAAACGCGCATTTCGCCAGAGAGCCCGCTTCCTCATTTAGGGCTGGCTTCCATTGCATTGCAGTTGCACCATCCAGCCGATGCGGTGACTTCCGCACAGCGGGCGCTGCAACTCGACAGCAGTTCCGCCGACGGACACTATTCCCTGGGCCGTGCATTTCTTGAGCTGGGGAACGCGCCGGATGCGGTAAAAGAGCTGCAAGTGGCGAGCAAACTTGCGCCGAACAGTCCGCAAATTCATTTCAACCTGGCCCGGGCCTATGCGAAGACCGGGCACAACGAGGAAGCTGCACAGGAACGTGCTACTTTCCAGCAGTTGAATGATGAGTTGCAACGGCAGAGAAGCGGACAGAAAAGCCAGGCCTATGGCGCCGCCTACCCCCGCAGCCCGCTTAACTGACTGGAAAGCGCATCAGGCTTTGTTGTTCGGCCGTTAACGATTTCCATACAGCCCCGGGAATGTGTTCCACGTCGCGGCTCGCGTCCGCATACCAGCGCCGCACATAACGAATTGTGCACAGCGCGCGAGGGATGCCGGTCGTGTTGGGCGTTCCCCTATGCAATGCCCAGGGATGGCGAATCAGCACATCGCCGATTTCCATGGGAACGGCTTGCACCGCAAGCTTCTCAGTTTTAACAGCTTCAAGCGCATGTGCTCTCTTCATGCGATGAGTGCCGGGCACAATTTCGATCGGACCACGCTCCTGCGGAATTCTCACTAATCCAAAACTCACAACGATCGCATAGGCCGGAAGGGAAAGGTCAGGCATTTCAGCGAACAGAGGCCGCTGATAATCCACGTGAAATTCCTGATACCCAGATCCTGGCAACGGCGCATCGCAGCCCCATTGATCGGCAACAATCCGGTCGTCCATCAAGCCTTGGACAATCGCCAACACGCAGGGATCAAAAAAGAACTGCGCCGCGAAACATGGCGGATCAAATGGCAAAGGAAGAAAATAGCGATGGGCGCCACGATTTGGCTCTGTGTTTTCTATAAAGCGGAGCATCCGCGGCCAGAAAGCTTCGCGACATTCGTGGATAAGGTGCGAGTCAAAGTGATTTCGCAACACACAATAGCCCTGGCTTTGGAATTCGTGTATCGCCGGAGTGGAGAGCATGCTCCAGCTTAACATGTTCGCTTTTTATTCGCTAATAAGTTGTCTGCTGTGCGCAAGGGCGGGCAGGGAGATTTCTTGCCATCAGCCTGGGTGCGATTCGACTCCAACCACAGCTTCAGCTTGCCTGATGCCGTCTTTTCTCCATGCTGAGCAGTTGCGCCTTGGTCTGCATCCCTCCGGCGAAGCCTGTAAGTTTTCCCGTTGATCCAATTACGCGATGGCAGGGCACGATGATGGAAAGAGGGTTCTTTCCGTTGGCCGCGCCAACCGCGCGTGAGGCGCTAGGCTTGCCTATTTGTTTGGCAAGCTGCCCATAACTTCGCGTCTCGCCAAATGGAATGGCCAGCAATGCCTCCCAAACATTCTTCTGGAAACCCGTGCCGCGCATATCGAGAGGCACGGAAAAGGCTTTACGCTTGCCCGCGAAGTATTCGGCCAGCTCTTTTTCTGCCTTGAGTAAAACCGGATGCCGCGGGCCTTCCGCCAGTTCTCCAAGGCGCACGCGGCTCGGCTTGTCGTTTTGCCAAAGTACGGCCACCAGTCCTTTGTCACTGGCCACCATTTTGAGTTTTCCCACCGGAGATTCGACGCTTTTGTAAACGAGACTCATAATATTTTCCCTTCTTTAACTTCGTTCCCAGTTCCGCAGCTTTCGCGAATTCAAATCTTTCCGGTTCATCCGGGAATCGTTGCGGGCGCTCCGCGACGCCGTCACTACGGATTTGCCTGAGCGGCCCAAAGATGCTGTGCCGCATAGGCCCGCCAGGGACGCCAGCATTCCGCGCGTATTAAAAGGTCCGAAGCTGCCATACCAATGGTTTTGGCTCCTGCTTCTCTAGGGCCGCCGGGTTGTTTTTGATGTTTTTTCTTCGCGATGTCTCTCTTTGCGTTAATCGCGGCGATGCCACGCAATAATCCAACGTCGGCCGCAGGAAAGGCATCCATCTCGCGAACGGCGCGCAGGGCGATGTATTGGGCCGTCCATTCGCCAATGCCTCGAATGGTTTGTAGGCGCGCGACCGTCTCTTCAACACTGCCGAAAGGCCGGAATAAATTTGGATCGGAAATAGATGCCAGCGCTACAGCTTTCAACGCGGCAAGCCGCGCACGCGGCATACCAATCCCGATCGTTGCCGCTGAAGCCAATCGGCGCGCGGTTGGAAAGACATGCGACAGCTCGGGATGAATGCGGAACGACTCCGGAACGCTTCGCCCATGCAAGTCCACGAGCTGCCCAGCAAGGTGCCGCGCTGCTTTCACACTGATCTGCTGACCCAACACGGCACGCACGGCAACCTCAAAAGCCTCCCATCCGCCCGGCGCGCGCAAGCCGGGACGCTCCGCCACTAGCGGCGCAAGCGCGGGATCGCCGGAGAGATGATCGTCAATCGTCTCGATATCTGCGCCAAGATCAAATAACCGCCGGACTTTGCTGACAATGGCGGGAAGCGAGCGCACATCGGGAAAACGGATTCGGACGCCAAGGCTTT
>JAICKN010000293.1 GCA_025927855.1 Terriglobales bacterium | reverse complement strand
TCGCCAGCCTGCACGTGAAAGAAAAGCCGCAGTTCGATACTTACCACCTTTCCAGCGGCCGGAGTTCGCAGACGTTTCGGGAGCTGACCACGGCGCTCGCGGCGGCGCAGAACAAGCGCGGGCCTGTATTTTTGCCGTTCATGGCAAAACCGTTTGCGAAAGCCGTAAACTTTCTTTCGAACCGGAAGACTCCTTTGGGCCGCGGCGCGGCGCTCATGAAAGTCTTCATGCCCTATTTGACGTGGAACACAGTTTTCGACAATACGCGCGTCACGGCCGAACTGGGCCGCAAGCCTGTCCCGTTCTCGCACTACAGCTACCCATTGCTTAAATTCAGCCGTGAAACCAACTTTACGTACCCGTATCGTGAATGGCCGGCGAAAGTCGGGGGATCAGCCGCATGATGGACTTTATCCTCGAAGCCTGGGTCAGCAGCAGCATTGAACGGGTAAAGCTGCGATGGATGCTGGGCAAAGGCAAGCCCTGGCAGCCCGGGGAAAAGCTCAAGCTTCTGTTTGCCGGATATAACGGCACCCGCAACACCGGTTCCGATGTGCGCGTGGCGGAGATGCTGCGGCAGATACGGCACATTCTCGGTGCGGAGAAAGTTGATTTCAGCGTGATGACGCAGAATTTTCAGCGCACCGAAGGCTACTTCCCAGAGACGCAACAGGTATTTCTGCCCGATATTTTTCCTCCATTCCTTGCCTCGGAAGTTCCCAAACATCATGGAGTGATCGCGTGTGAAGGATCGGCTTTTAAAAGCAAATTTGCCAACGCTCTGACCACGATGATGATCGGGTCACTGGGCTTGGCCTCGGCGCAAAACAAGCTTTCCGTCGGTTACGGATCGGAGGCTGGCTATATGGACCCTTCTATCCGTAAAATGTGTGCCCGCTTCTGCCGCGAGTCCCTGGTGATCACGCGCAACGAGGAATCCCGCACGGTGCTGCGGGAATTGGGGGTTCCCACCGAACTTGGAACGGACACGGCGTGGACATTCGAACCATTACCCGTGGAATACGGGCAAAGCATATTGAGAAAAGTGGGATGGGACGGAGAAACTCCGGTGCTGGTGGTCTGCCCTATCAATCCATTTGAATGGCCGGTGAAGGCCTCCATCGCGAAATTCGCGGCGCGGAGCATTACCGGCGCATACAAGGAAAGCCACTACCGTTCGGTTTATTTTCACAATTCCGGCGCTGCCGCAGATCGCGCCCTGGAGCATTACTTAACTTCGATTGCGAATGCCGTAAGCGCTTTCCGCCAGCGGCACAATGTATTTGTGATACAGGTTGCGACTGAGCGGCTGGATGCGCGGCCTGCGCGGCGAATCTCCGAAAAACTCGGCGGCAATGTTCCGGTTTTGAGTTCAGATGATTACAACATGTACGAGCTGGTCAGCATTTTGCGCTCCTGCCACATGATGGCGTCGTCCCGCTACCACGGCATTGTCACCTCCATGCCGGGCCTTGTGCCCTCGGCCGGCATCACCATGGATGAACGCATCCGGAACTTAATGCGCGAACGTGGACATCAGGATTTGCTGATGGAGGTAGACGATCCGGATCTGGAGCCGAAACTGCTCGCAGCGCTGGAAAAGCTCGCCAGTGAGGGAGAAGCAATTGCTGATGGCATAGGGCGTACAGTCGTGCGCAATTTAAAAGTTATGGCGCGTATGGGCGTGTATTTTGAAGAAGAGGTCCAGCGCCGGTATCCGGAATTCCCTACCCGGCGGGGAGAGTGGAGTTGGGAAGATTATTTGCCGCCGATGGATGCGGGACTTAAGCGATTGGCGGAAACTTACAACTAGAACTCTCGTGCCGTTTTTCACCTAAATTTCCGATGAACTTTCCTGATGACATCTTGCAACGCCTCGCTGCGGCAGGAGATTTGCCGCGCTTGCAGGAATTGCGGAAAGAAGGCCCTTGTTCTGTTAACGGTCCTGAGTTGCTGCGCTTGACCAACAAGGCGCGGAATTTTTTGGCGGCGGAAAATCTCCAGCCGGGCGACCGGTGCGCGCTGCTCGCCGCGAACAGCATTCGCTGGATTGCGGTGAATTTGGCCATTATCGCGGAAGGTCTTATTGCCGTCCCTCTGTATGCGCGGCAGGCGATGTCCGAACTCGTTACCGTGATGAAAGATTGCACTCCGTCGCTGGTAATCTGCGGGGATGTCACTCTCAGGGACTCGCTGCTCAAGGAATGGCCGCAAGCGCCGCCGCAAATTTTGCTCGACGAGATTTTGGCCAGTGGTGCCGGGAGTGACTCTGCGCCCAACGAATTGCCCCGGCTGGAAGCGTCCGCTCCGGTCACAATCATCTACACTTCCGGCACCTCGGGCGAGGCCAAGGGCGTAATATTGACCGCCGGGAACGTTGGGCACATCCTGCAATGCACCTCAGACCGGCTTGATTTGCTGATGAACAACTGCCAGACGCAGGACCGCGTTTTCCACTCCGCTCCTTTTTGTTTTGCCGCCTCGTGGATCACGATGCTCACTTCCCTTTACCGCGGCAGCTTGTTCAAGCTGAATACCGATCTCAGCAAAATCGCGGAACAGATGCGGGCTGCGGAACCCGACTACATTATCAACGTTCCCGCCTTGCTGGAACGCATGAAGCGCGCTGTGGATGAACAGCTTTCCAAGTCGGGAGGGCTTCCTCTCAGGATTTATCTTTACGGGAAAATTGCATGGCTTCGCCAACGCGCGAACGAAGGAAGACTGACGGATAAATTTTGGCTCGCGCTGGCCAATACGCTGGTATTCCCTACCATTCGCAAAAAAATTTTGGGCAAAAACCTGAAGGCGTTGATTTGCGGCTCCGCTCCGCTGAATGTGGAGACGCAACTTTATTTTGTGATGCTGGGCATTCCGGTGCTGCAGGTCTATGGGCTTACGGAGACCACGGCGATTTGCACACTTGATGATCCGCGGCACGTGGAACCCGGGCGCGTTGGGCCCGCCGTGGCTGGCACGGAGATGAAGCTGGGCGCCAATGATGAGGTTCTGGTCCGCGGGCCGAATGTTTTCCCCGGCTATTGGAACCGGCCGGTGGAAACCGCCAAAGCCCTGCAAGACGGATGGTTCCATACCGGAGATCAAGGCGAGGTCAATGCCGCAGGTAATTGGAAGATCACTGGACGCATTAAAAACCTAATCATCCTCAGCTCAGGGCATAACGTTGCTCCCGAGCCAATTGAAGATAAACTGTCACAGTATTTGCCGAACGCGCAGCAGGTCGTATTGCTGGGCAATGGCCGAGGATATTTGACAGCGCTTATTGCCGGGGACATCGCGCGCGATGACGCGCAGAAGGCGATTGATGTCGTCAATGCG
>JAICKN010000075.1 GCA_025927855.1 Terriglobales bacterium | reverse complement strand
GTGATCGAGCAGGCTGTGTTGCGCATGCTGCCGAAAAACAAGCTTGGCCGCCAGATGTTCTCCAAGCTGGTCGTGTACAAAGGTGACAAGCACCCGCACCAGGCGCAAAAGCCGCAGGCGCTAGCCTTGGCGTAAACGATTTTTGTAGTGCAAGTAAGACAGAATTTTTGAAAGGTTGCACGAACCGTAATTGGCTAAATGCTGATTGCTAAGTGCTAAATGCTAAATGGCTGAATTAGTTCAATATTACGGAACGGGACGCCGCAAGACTTCGGTAGCGCGTGTATATCTTCGCCCGGGTAGCGGCGATTTCAAGGTGAACGGGCGGGACTTCAACGAATACTTCGTGACGGAGTCGCAGCGCGCGAGTGCAAAACAGCCGCTGGTCTCCTCAGAGACTTCCAGCAACTTCAACGTGCTGGCGAATGTGTCCGGCGGTGGCGTTGCCGGCCAGGCGGATGCAGTGAAGCTGGGCATCGCCCGCGCTCTTATGCAGTTCAACGCTGAGCTGCGCAAGAAGCTGAAATCGGAAGGTTTGGTTACGCGGGATTCACGCGGCAAAGAGCGAAAGAAGTATGGGCAGAAGGGCGCCCGCAAGCGCTTCCAGTTCAGCAAGCGCTAAATCGTCATTGGTTGTTTGCTGTTGGTCTTTGGCCCACCGCCGAAGATCGGCAACCAACGACTTGTTTTAGGTGTTCAATTCTTCCCGTGCTTGCGTGCGGGGACGGGAATGGCAATCCCGCTGATTTGCTTATTTCTACTTTGATCTACGAAGCAGAAACAATCAGCTGGATGCAGACCAAATAAGGAGGGTAATTGGCTAACATCACCATGAAGGAGCTGCTCGAAGCGGGTGTTCACTTCGGGCACCAGACCAAGCGCTGGAATCCACGGATGAAGGAATACATCTTTGGCGAGCGCAATGGTATTTACATCATTGATCTTCAGAAGACGCTGAAGATGTTCAAGGAAGCGTCGAAGTTCGTGCAGGATCTGGCCGCCGAAGGGAAAACGGTTCTCTTTGTGGGTACGAAGCGCCAGGCGCAGGACGCGATTGCGGAAGAGGCGCAGCGTTGCGGCATGTTCTACATTAACCAGCGCTGGCTGGGCGGACTGCTCACCAACTGGGTGACGGTTCAGAAATCGGTGAAGCGGCTGAAAGATCTCGACGAGATGGCAACCGATGGCCGCTACGAGCTTCTGCCGAAAAAAGAAGTCATTAAACTGGAGCGCGAGCGCAAGCACCTCCAAGCCAATTTGGCCGGGATTAAAGACATGGGGCGGCTGCCCGATGCGATCTTCGTGATCGACTCCAACAAAGAGCAGATCGCGGTACGCGAGGCGCGCAAGCTGGGGATTCCGGTGGTCGCCGTCGTAGATACCAATTGCGATCCGACGGAAGTGGATTATGTAATTCCGGGCAACGACGATGCGTTGCGTGCGATCCGCCTGTTTGCGTCGAAGATTGCCGACTCTGCCTATGAAGGCCGTCAGATGCTGACCGATAAGCAAATGGCGGATATCAACGCGGGAGTGGGCGAAGCGCAGCAGGCCGAGATGGCTGCCGTCGAGCCGCCCGTGGAGGGCGCGCCCAACGCTTCCGGCGCAGAAGGTGATGCGGAAAATATCAGCATGGAAGATGTGCTGGGCGCAACGGGCCGCAAGCAGCCCGCTGCCGCCAAAGAAGAAGCCGCCGAAGTTCCGGAAGTGGAGCATCAGACGTACTGAAAACCGTCGTTGGTCAGTGGTCGTTAGTCGTTGGCTTTGAAATCAGAAGGTCGCGACTAATCGTTGAGATTGCCCAACGACCAAGGGCTAACGGCCAACGACTGTTTAAGGAAATCTGGACCCGCGCGGGTCGTCTGGCGCGGGTCAAAGTTTATATAGCGACAATTTGTTAGAAAGAAGTGAGGCAATGGGTACAACTACAGTGAACATTTCAGCTGCACAGGTAAAAGAGCTCCGCGACAAGACCGGAGCGCCAATGATGGACTGCAAGCAGGCCCTCAGCGAGGCCAAGGGAGATATGGAGCAGGCGATTGTTCTGCTGCGCAAGAAGGGCGTCTCCGTGGCCGCCAAGAAGGCGGCCCGCGTAACCGGCGAAGGCTCGGTGGCGAGCTACATCCATGCGGGAGGCAAAATCGGCGTGCTGGTCGAAGTGAACTGCGAGAGCGATTTCGTCGCACGCACGGAAGACTTCAAAGAGCTGGTCCACGACATCGCTATGCATATAGCCGCCAGCGATCCGAAGTACGTCCGCAAAGAGGATGTGACCGAAGCAGATTTTGCGCGGGAGAAAGAAATCTACCTCGACCAGGCAATGAAAAGCGGCAAGCCGCAGCAGATCGCGGAAAAGATGGTGGCGGGCAAGATGGAGAAGTTCTACGAGGAAGTTTGCCTGCTTGAGCAGCCGTTTATTAAAGACCAGACGGTTTCGGTAGCGCAGCTCATTGCCACCAAAATCGGCAAACTCGGCGAGAACATCGCGGTGCGCCGCTTTGCCAGGTTCAAGGTTGGCGATGCGGGTGAAACCATCGCCATTACCAAGCCAACGGAACAGAAGGCGGAGTAAACAAGGGGCGCACAAAGCGCCCCTTTAATTTTGTTATTCTGCCGTTCAGAGTGATACAGAGAGTCTTAGCGCTTTATTTAAAGACGTTGCATAATCCCGTGGCTTCGCTCAAGATGAAAAATAATTTATGTCTACATCAATTTTCAAACGCGTTTTGCTTAAGCTTTCGGGCGAGGCCCTAGCGGCAGACCAGGGATTCGGGGTAGATTCCACGCACATTCATTCGATTGCCGCGGAACTTGCGGACGTGCATTCTCTGGGCATTGATATCGCCATCGTCGTCGGTGGGGGAAACTTTTTCCGTGGAGTTGCGGAACAGGCCAAAGAAATGGACCGGGTTTCCGCCGATCAGATGGGTATGCTGGCGACGGTGATCAATGCGCTGGCGTTGCAGGACGCGTTGGAAAAGCAGGGTGTCCACACGCGCGTCATGTCGGCCATTGAGATGAACCAGGTGGCGGAGCCGTTTATACGGCGGCGGGCGTTGCGCCATTTGGAAAAAGGCCGTGTAGTGATTTTTGCCGGGGGGACGGGCAATCCATATTTTTCGACGGACACGGCAGCTTCGCTTCGCGCCATGGAGATCAAGGCCGATGTCATATTGAAAGCCACCAAGGTGGATGGCATTTACGATGCCGATCCCATGAAGGTGAAGGACGCAAAAAAATTCACGGAAATCACCTACATGGATGTGCTGAAACAGGGATTGAAAGTGATGGATTTGACCGCCATCTCCTTGTGCAAGGACAACAATCTGCCCATTGTGATCTTTAATCTGAACCAGCGCGGCAACATCCGCAAAGTAGTCACCGGAGAAAAAATCGGGTCGCTGGTGAGCGCGTAGATTTTCCGCAAAGATCATCTGCTCCTAAACTCGCCGCGTCCTACAATTTTGTAGAATCGGTTCTACGCCGCGCCGGACAGTTCAATCAGTTTATAATTCAGAGTTTTGAATCTAATCTTTTTCTGGAGCTGAAAATGGCCCAAGCTACGATGGCCGCGCACCCCGGCCTCAAAGATACGTACGTTCAATTGAAGTCGCGCATGGAAAAAGCGGTGGAAGACTTCCGCAAGGAAATGGCGGGAACGCGCACCGGACGCGCTTCCATCCACATGCTCGATTCAGTGAGCGTGGACTATTACGGCTCGCAGATGCCGTTGAACCAGATTGCGCAGGTGCACGCGCCCGAGCCGCAGCTCATTACCGTGCAGCCATTCGATCCCACCTCGCTGCCGGCAATTGAAAAGGCCATCCGTACGGCGGAATTGGGATTGAATCCGATGAGCGATGGGAAAATGATCCGCGTGCCGGTGCCTCCGCTGACGGAAGAACGACGGCGCGACATGGTCAAGCACCTCCACAAAGTGCTGGAAGACCATCGCACTGCGGTGCGCAACATACGCCGGGACGGAAATGATGCCATCAAGAAGGCGCTGAAAGATAAAAAGATTGCCGAGGACGACGAAAAGCGCGCGCTCGAAGAAATTCAAAAGCTTACCGATGATGAAATCCGCAAGATGGAAGAGATGAGCAAGGCGAAAGAAAAAGAAGTGATGGAAATCAAATAGGTCACCGCCGACCGGCTCATATTTTTGCGAGACACGTATTTTTGTGGGAGAAGAGAGCGGGCCAATCTCCCGCCTCCGGGATACGAAGTTTGACCTGCCTATGCCACGGCTGTGGTGGGTTCGTCCGGGGAAGGGACTGCCACCGGCCAACTGGCGCTAAGGAATGCCAGAGCATAGACGAGGCTGATAATTGCAAAACCGGCAATCAGGTTGTACTGAGACACTGCGCCCACCCCAAATCCCAAAACAATCTGCAACATCGTGCCCGCAAAATAGAACGTATTTTGCACCCGCCCCATGAAGTGCGGCGGCACCTGCTCCATTACTGCCGTGTTGATAGAGACTCCGGTAGAACCGCGCCCAAGTCCCATGACGACGTAAACTCCCACGGCTACCGCAAGAAGAGGAGACAATGGCGCAATGGCTACTGCGACCGCCAAAAGACCGAGAGAGATGGCGGTAGCGCGCTTTGTCCCTACCTTTGCGATGACCCAGGCAGCGCCAAGTGCACCGATAATCGAACCACAAGCCCAACCGGCATTCAGCCATCCGTAGCCGACTGCTCCGGCATGGAATACGTGATCGCTGAGCGCGGGAGTGACCACGATGCCGGTAAGCATCGCACCCAAAAACAACGCCCAACTGATGCCAATAAAGATCATGCCGGGACGGTCGCGCAGGAATTCCAGGCCTTCGCGCATTTCACGCCAGAAGCGTTCCATGGGGGATTCCGCAGCAAACAGCGCGGTATGTGTTTCGGGCCGCGGCACCACGTGCCTGCCCTTGCGCACCGCCAGGTAGCAGAGAAACGAGACCAAATAGCTGGAGCAGTCAATCACGAGGACCCCGCCAAGCCCAATATGGTTGTAGACGAAGCCGACGATTGCGCCGGCAATCAACCAGCCACCCTGCACGCCGGCCAGAAGAAAAGTGTTGGAGTGGACGAATTCCTCGCCGGGAGTCAATTCCTGAATAAGAGCGGTGATAGTGGGCCAGAACATCCAAAAGCCAGCGGCCACCAGCGTATTCATGAGATAGAGTTCCCAGACTTTTACCCGATGCTCGAAGGCAAGCACCGCCACAATCACGATGATGAGGCCACGCAGAATATCGAGGACCATCACGAGGCGGCGGCGGTCTTCACGGTCAATGAGCACACCGGTGAAGGGAAGCATGAGCATGGCTGGAACGGTTTGCAGGACCGTGAGAGTGCCAAGAGCCATCTCGGAGTGAGTGGCTTGCAGGATGTACCACGCGACGGCGGCGGAGTTCATGCCGCTGCCCAGCATGGAAACCATGTTCGCGGCGAAGACAAAACGCAGCGCCCGCTTCTGCAAAATGGTACGCATACGATACTTTATACGAAAAGCATGAGGGCGCAACTAGTTGCGAGGTGTAACGGAAGGCTCTGGCCCGTGGAAATTCCGCTTCCCGCGGGCCTCGGAGACTAAGAACACTGTGAGGATCAGCAGTTCCGGTTCAATGGGATGGCGGTAGCGCGCGTGGGGATACACCACGTAATAGATAGCAGGATAAGACAAAACCAGCCACAGGAGCAGCCATGCTGCCGGCAGTTTTTTCTTGAGGGCGCGGGCCAGTCCCCAAATGGCGAGTACCGACCACGCAAGTAAAAATGAATCCTGAAAATCGAAAAAAAAGTTGTTGTCTATGGGTTTGGGAACTCCGGCCCAATAATAAAAGATTTTTTTGAGGCTGTTCTCCGCGAATTGAGCAGGATGCGAACTGATCCAGGCGTACGCAATACGTTTGCAGCGGGCAGCATATGCGAGTTCACCGAGTTGCTTAAACTGTTCGAACTCCTGGGGATTGAGGTTAGGCTGGAGATATGCCATCCAGAAGCCATTTGCGCCCGGGCTGTTTCCCAGCCGCAGCTGGTAGCCGAAATCGGCGCGAATAAAAACAAATTTTCCGAACACAAAATAGTTGCGGGCCAGCCAAGGAGCGATGCATACGCAAAAGATCAGCGATGCCAGCGCAACTCCACGGAGTGACTTTTTGCGCTGGAGCCGCCTGCGGCGCCAAATCCAAAGCCCCGAGAAGGGGAGAAACGACAGCAGCGAGGGATTTGATAAGGCAATCACTCCCCAAAGCAGGCCAAAGACGGGCCAGAGTTTCCATCCGTTGCGCTCCGGCAATTCGAGCGCGAGGAGCACAATGCAGGCCAGCAGCAGCGGCGAAAATGTTGTGTCCCATATCCAGTGAATGGACCAATACCACTCATAAGGCAGAAATGCCCAAATCCATGCGGACCAAAGGCCGACTTTGGGGCTGAAAAGCTTTTGCCCAATTAAAAAAATGGGTATGCAGGTCAGAACGGAAAACAGGCAGTTGAGGGAGAGGAGCGCCCATGCCGCCAGAGTCGAGTAGATTCCAAAAAGCTTGAAAGCCGCCGCCAGCGCGTAAGGGTAGAGCGGAGGCTCCCATGCGCTCGGCCCGGTTGATCCGCCGTAGGGACTGCTGAAGCCGTGGCCGAGCGTGATGGATTGCGCGATCTTGCCCATCTCCCAGGCAAACCCAAAGTGATCGTTGCCGGGGCGGGTGCGGTATTCGTGCAAAATTCCGATTGCGGCGACCTGGAGGAGAAAAGAGCAAAGCATTATCCAGAGCAGCGATTTGCGGACACGGGCTTGCGAAAATGCCTGAGCTTGCGAGAATGTTTGCGCGGAGGCCAAGCGATAAGAGTAGCAGAGCAGCCGAACGGATCAGCGGGAAATGAGGTGCTCCGGGCGGTTCAGTGCGAAACAAGATCGTCCGAGAGCTGCTTTGCCTTCGATGCCAAAGCTTGCGCGCGCTGCAAATCTCCTGATTTGTCCGCCGCCGTGGCCTGCTGCATATAATTCCGGACTTTGCTGACTGTATCCTGCTGGGCGGGATTGAGTTGCTTGCCAGCGGTGTTTTTCAGGTTGGCGTCGCTGGCGGCCAGTAGTTCTGTTGTGTGCTGCCGTTGTTTTGCTAGTTGCTCCGCAGAGAGCGTGGGCGCGAACTTCAGCGCGGGCTCGGGGGCGCTGCCGTGACGGATGATCCTGGTCCGGTCATGGCCATCGGCTGATGACGGCTTTTTCGCCGCATGTTTTTTTGAGTTTTTGGTTTTTGTTTGCTTTGGGGTATGGGGCGATTGTGGAGATATTTTGCGCTTTTCTGCAGTTGTACCTTTATCAAGATTTTTATCCGGACTTTGGGGTTGCGCGGAATCCGCAGTAGGCGGCGCCATAGAAGGGGATTGGGCAGGCGAAGGATATGAACTCGAAAGACCGTTGCCCGGCCCTTTCTCGAAGGCGGCCGCTGCCAGCGCCCGTGCGGGGGCGGGAAAAGCCGGGAGTAGAAAAACAACGACTGTGGCCAGAATCATCATGTTGCAATCATGAGCCGAACTCACCCAACATCCCTGCTGGAACGAACTGCGCGCTAAACCTCACCAACGTCTTAAATTCGAGTAACTCCAAAGTCCCCAACTGCAATTTTTACAGGCGGCTTTTATAACAACGCCCATAAACCGGATTTTTTAATTATGGCTGCCTACACACTGGTCGGCTCCGGTTCGGTTTTTGCCGCCTCCGATCGGACCTCGATCGAGGGCAAGCCTAAACGGAATGTGGTTCCTGCGCCCGGAACCGATTCGAACTCAATTGTTCCGTAATGCCACTGAAGGATTTGATAGGCCTGCGCTAATCCAATCCCGCTGCCATCTTTCTTGGTGGTGAAGTATAGCTCAAAAATCTTTTCCTGTGCTTCCGGAGGGATGCCCACGCCCTGGTCCCTGATTTCCGCGACCACAAGGTCTCCCTGGCGGTGGGCCGCAATGGAGAGCGATCCTCCGTCCGGCATGGCCTGGATTCCATTCAGCACAATATTCAGAATGGCCTGCTTCATTAAATCCGCGTCGCCCTTGATGACCATGGGTTCGACGGAGATGTCCTGAACGATGGTGACACTGTGCTGTTCCGCATCTGGAGCAGCAAGCGCGATCACGTCTTCCAGCAAGTGGCGCACGTCGAGTTCTTCCATGTGCAGGTCGCGCGGGCGGGTGAAATCCACCAAAATTTGCACGACGCGGTCGAGGCGGTGGATTTCACTATCAATAATGTTCATGTGACGACGCGTGTCCGGATCAACCTCCCGCAGCTTGGTTTGCAGCAGTTGCAGGTGCAGCACGATGGCGTTAATGGGGTTCTTGACTTCATGGGCCACGCCGCGGGTAAGGCGTCCGCTGGCCGACATCCGGCGCGACATTTCAATCTCGTTTTCAATGCGGCGCACGGACTCAGGATCGCGTAATGTCATCAGCGCGCCGATCGGCGAGCCCTGCTCCTGAATAAAATCGAGTGAGATCGCGACCCGGCGGCCATTGGGAGCTCCGAATTCGCGCTGGGCAATCGAGGCGTGGGAGCGGAACGCTTCCAGAATAAACGCGCCGAATTCCGAACTGGGCCGGAAGACTTCTTTTACCGTCCGCCCGAGAAGTTCCTGCCGGGGCCGCGAAAGAAAACGTTCCACCGACGCGCTGACGAGCACGACGCGCGAATCGCCGGTAAAGAGCATGAGGCCATCCTGCAAATTGGCCATGATCTGGTCAACGTTGTCTTTGAGCGCGGAAAAAATTTCCTTGGCATCGCGCATCTGGCGGCCGAGATGGGCAATTTTCAAGGAGACCAGTCCATACTCGTCGTGACCGGATTCCTGCGTAGTGACGGAACTGTCGCCGCCGCTCACGCTATCGAGCGTGCGGCTCAAGTGTTCGAGCGGGCCAAGCGCCATGTGCGACAGCCCTGCCGCAATGAATAAAGAAAGCAATATAGCGAGAATGGAGAACGCAACCGCATGTTGCAGGCGCGGAGTCAGCTCGTTCTTCAAGAATACGGTGGAAACGCCGACGCGTACGCTGCCAAAAGGCGAACCGTTCAACTGCAAGGGAATTTGCACGTCGTAGGTGGCGCTGGATCCATACACAAGCTGCAACTGTTTGCGAAAATGCGCGGATTGCAGAATTTGAAAATCAGGCCGTTGGGGAAGGACTTTGCCCACGAGCGTAGGGTCGGTATCGAGAATGGCGCGCCCGTTTGCGTCTGTAATGGAGGCGTCATAAATCATCGGCCAACTGCTCACAACCGATTGCATCATGTTGTTCAGATCGCGGTCCGTGCCCAGATAATAAGCGACGGCGCGCCGCACGGCCGCCGGGTTGCCGGTGTCGGTTTTCGTGCTGCTCACGTCAGGCGCGGCATTGGTAGCTAAAAACGCCAATTGCGAAGTAAGGTAGGAGGCGGTGTCGCGGGCGGAGGTGATTCTCTGCCGCAGAACTTCTGCAATGTAAATATAGGAATAGGTCGTGACCAGCGCCGCCACTAAAAGCGTAATGGCGAGGACGATTTTGGTTTTTCGGCGCATGGTTCACAACCTGCAGATGGCCTGGAGGAGGACGCGAATCCGGCGGGATGGCCTGGAAAGGACCCCCAGCTTATGCTCCTTCCTCCAATTTTTCTTCCTCTTCGTCTTTGGAGGCGCCTGCGCTGCCGTACTCCTTCAATTTGTTGTGCAATGTTTTCAGGCTGATTCCCAGAATTTCAGCAGCGCGGGTTTTGTTGTTGCTGGTGGATTCCAGCGTCTTTAAGATGAGCGCTTTTTCCGCTTCCCCTACGGTAGTCCCGACGCCGAGGCGTATCGCATCCAGATCATCGGAAGAGGTGCGGATCGGCGTCTGGCCAAATCCGGGCGGAAGGTGCTTGGTCTCAATCACTGCTCCTTCACACACGATCACGGCGCGCTCCAAAGTATTGCGCAGCTCCCGGACATTGCCGGGCCAGGAATAATTCTTGAATAGATTGAAGACTGCTTCGCTCACGGTGGCAACTTTTCTTCCATGCTTGGCGCTCATGTCCTCAAGTAAATGCCGCACGAGGTCGGGGATGTCTTCCCGGTGCTCGCGCAACGGCGGCATGTGGATGTTGAAGACATTCAGCCGGTAATACAGGTCGTTACGGAGTTCCCCCCGGGAAACTGCCTCTTCAGGAACTTTATTCGTCGCAGCCAACACGCGCACGTCAACTGTGGTTTCCACCTTGCTGCCTAAGCGGCGTAACTTCCTGTCTTCAAGCACGCGCAGGAGTTTGGCCTGGGTGGCAATCGGCATCTCGCCGATTTCATCCAATAACAAGGTTCCGCCCTCGGCCAGCTCAAAGCAGCCAATGCGCCGCTCCAATGCTCCTGTGAATGCGCCTTTTTCATGGCCGAAGATTTCACTTTCAATCAAAGTCTCAGGAATGGCGGCGCAGTTGATGGGAATGAACGGTTTGTTCCGTCTCGGGCTTAGTTCATGCACCGTCCGCGCAACCAGTTCTTTGCCGGTGCCGCTGGCCCCGGTGATGAGCACGGATGCCGTGCTGGGCGACACCATTTCAATCAGCCGGAAAATTTCCTGCATTTTCTTGGAACTGCCCACAAGGCTTCCCAAAGAGCCTGCATCGCGCAGCTTGCGCCGGGTGACTTCCAACTCAGTTTTTGTTTCGAGTAATGCAGAGGCATTTTGCAGGATGGTCCGCAAGCGAGAAGTATCAATCGGTTTGGTGATGTAGTCGTAGGCGCCCATACGCATGGCCTGCACCGCGCTATCAATGGTTCCCTGGGCGGTGACGACAATGACCGCGATGGTGGCGCTATCGGAAGCCAGCTTCTCCAGCAATTCCATTCCGCCCATGCGCGGCATCTTCAGGTCGCTAATTACGATAGAAGGGGCCCACGATGCTACTTTCTCCAGGCCTTCCATTCCATCCCGGGCGGTCTCCGCACGGTAGCCCCAGGCTGAGATCAATTCCGCCAGGCCTGTGCGCTCGTTTTCTTCGTCTTCGACGATTAGTACCCGTTCTTGGCTCATTCGGTTTTGGCCGCGAATTTCACAGCTCTAGCCATTATTCAGGCAAGTTGGCATTCCCTGCAAGGCGATTCGGGGAAAGATTTAAGCTGGGTTGAGGCCGGGGAATTCCGGCCACTCACCTTGACTTATATTCTTCGGGCACAACATAATAAAAAGTTCCGCCTTCATCCAGGAAGATTTCAGGGAGCGTGGCTGTGGCTTCAAGTGCCAATTCTACGGGCGCAATACAGACAAAACCGGGGATAGCGCCTCTACGCGCCGGGAAGGGAATCTCCTTCACACTGCGCCGGTTGCATTCGCTCACGGGCATCATTCCGGTTGGCGCATTCCTGTTTGAACATATTCTGATCTCTAACGCAACCGCCATCGGCGGGCCGGCGGCTTACGCCCGCCAGGTGCGGTTTCTTGCCGGCCTTCCGCTGGTTCTGGCCCTCGAAATATTCGGGATATGGCTGCCGATTCTCTATCACGCGCTATATGGTTTTTATATCTGGTACCGGGGCGAGGCAAACGTGGTCAGCTACTCCTGGACCGGCAACTGGATGTATACCCTCCAGCGCTGGACGGGCGGCATCGCCTTCGTGTACATCGTTTGGCACACCTACACGATGCGCTTTACCGGAATTGACCTGCATCAATATCCCGGAGCGTCATTCGGCAAAGTGCAGGCGGAAGTCTTCCAGACGCCGCTGTTCATATTTTATGTGGTAGGGCTGATTGCCGCTTCATGGCACTTCGCTTATGGTATTTGGCTGTTCTGCGCGAAGTGGGGAATTGTCTCCGGCGATAAAGCGC
This sequence comes from Terriglobales bacterium, assembly GCA_025927855.1. Taxonomy (GTDB): domain Bacteria; phylum Acidobacteriota; class Terriglobia; order Terriglobales; family Acidobacteriaceae; genus JAICKN01. The sequence goes on along the minus strand of JAICKN010000075.1, from coordinate 1,323 downwards.
AAAAGCGATTTCTTGCCGTGTGCCTTGCGTTTTTCTTCGTGCTGAGCGGAGTGGGCCTGGGCAGTTTGGCGAAGTTCCGGTCAACGCCGCAGCAGCCTAGAGATGCGTCAGGAGCCAAGGCGGTAGAAATGAGCCAGCCTGCGCCGTAAAGAAAGCTTAGAGAATGGCCAATAGTCCAAAAATTATCGTGGTCGGCGGCGGATTGGCGGGACTCTCCGCCGTTATCAAGATTGCCGAGATGGGCGGCAGCGTTGATCTGTTTTCCATTGTGCCGGTAAAGCGCTCGCACTCAGTTTGCGCGCAGGGCGGCATTAACGCAGCCAAAAACCTGAAGGGCGAAGGCGATTCCACCTGGCAGCACTTTGACGACACCATCTATGGCGGCGATTTTCTGGCCAACCAGCCTCCAGTAAAGGCTATGTGTGAGGCCGCGCCAGGAATTATTGACCTGCTCGACCGCATGGGCGTGCCCTTCAACCGTACTCCGGAAGGGCTTCTGGATTTTCGCCGCTTTGGCGGCACGCTGCACCACCGCACGGCTTTTGCCGGAGCAACCACCGGCCAGCAATTGCTCTATGCGCTCGACGAGCAGGTGCGGCGCTTCGAAGCCGAAGGCAAGGTGAAGAAGTATGAATCGTGGGAATTTCTCTCCGCCGTGCTCGATAACAACCGCGTTGCCCGCGGCGTCTGTGCGATAGATCTGCGCTCCATGGAAGTCCGTACATTCCCCGCTGACGCCATCATCATGGCGACCGGCGGAGTCGGCGCGATCTTCGGTAAATCAACGAATTCCGTCGTCTGCACGGGGTCGGCGCAGTCGGCGCTTTATCAGCAGGGCTGCTATTACGCGAATGGCGAGTTCATCCAGGTCCACCCCACGTCCATTCCCGGCGAAGACAAGCTGCGCCTGATGTCGGAATCGGCCCGCGGCGAGGGCGGGCGTGTCTGGGTGCCGAAAACGCTGGGTGACAAGCGCGATCCGAAGTCCATTCCGGAGAGTGATCGCTGGTACTTCCTCGAAGAATGGTATCCAAAATACGGCAACCTGGTGCCGCGCGATGTCGCGACCCGTGCCATCTTTAAGGTTGTTTACGAGTACAACCTCGGCATTGATGGCAAGCCGATGGTCTATCTCGACCTCACGCACATTGACCGCGCCACACTTGACCGCAAGCTCGAAGGAATTTTGGAAATTTACGAGAAATTTGTAGGCGATGATCCGCGCGAAACGCCCATGAAGATTTTTCCCGGCATGCATTACACCATGGGCGGATTGTGGGTGGATTTCAACCAGTCCACGAACATTCAGGGAATTTTTGCCGC
>JAICKN010000007.1 GCA_025927855.1 Terriglobales bacterium | reverse complement strand
CTTCAGTTCGTTGGCGCGTTCCGGCTGCACCATTAAATCAATCAGTTCGCCGCCGTGCGGCGCAATCAAATGGCCCGATGAAACAGTCAAAGCAGTAACCCTCCACGTTGGTTTAGATTCTGAACTGCATTTTGAACTTTGGTACAGAGTGGGCAGGAAATCGCCCGGCAGAGCTAGAAGAGAATGGTGCTACAACAGGGGCAACAACAAGCGCGACAGTAGGAATTGCGAATCATGAGGCCTCAACATATTACTACTTTCCTAGACAAAGATACAAATTCTGCCGCACAGGTTGGATGCGAGGACCAGATTTTCTATCACTTCGTGGAGCTATCTGGAATGACAATCCCTGCGGCTCACGATATTCTGCCTGCGTAACTGGAAGATTCGTAAGTTCTTGCATCCGGGCAGGCCATATTCCGTGAAGCGAATTCATAAAGCCGCTGTGCTCGGCGCTGGAACCATGGGCGCGCGCATCGCCGCGCACTTTGGTAATGCCGGTGTGCCTTGCCTCTTGCTCGACGTGCCTCCTACAAATGTCGCAGCCGCCCGGTTGGAAGCGGTGATTAAGTCCAAGCCCGCCGCTCTTTTCGATCCTTCTTTCGCCCAATTGGTAACCGTCGGAAATTTCGACGATGATTTATCCAGCCTTGCCCAGGTTGATTGGATCGTCGAAGCGGTTGTGGAGGACCTCTCAATTAAGCGCGCGCTGTTGACGCGTGTAGAGGCAGTCCGTAAGCAGGGAACCATCATTACCACAAACACCAGCGGACTTCCGGTAAGCAAGATTGCCGAGGGATTTTCCGAAGAATTTCGACGCTCATGGTTCGGCACGCATTTTTTTAATCCGCCGCGCTATATGCGTCTGGTGGAGATTATTCCCGCACCGGATACCGACGGCAATTTAGTAGACGCGGTAGCGTGGTTTTGCGATGTGCGCCTGGGCAAGGGCGTAGTGTTCGCCAAAGATACCCCCAACTTCATTGCCAATCGAATTGGTGTTTTTTCCCTGCTCAACATCATGCGGCTGATGCAGCAAATGGACTTGAGCATTGAAGAAGTGGACGCGTTGACGGGCCCGATCATCGGCTGGCCGCGCTCGGCCACTTTCCGTACCCTTGATCTGGTTGGACTCGATGTTTTGGGCCACGTGGCAAGGAATACATTTTCAGCAGAGCAACCGGCTGGACCGGCGACGTGCGATCCACTGCCCGACTTTTACAAAGAGATGCTGCAACGCCGATGGCTGGGAGACAAAACGGGCGGCGGTTTTTATAAAAAGGTACGAACTGGCTCGGGGGAAGATGAAATACTGGCACTTGACTGGAAGACCCTCGAATACCATCCGAGTAATAAACCGAAATTTTCCGTGCTCGAATTGGCAAAAAATATTGAGAATCTACGGGAGCGAGTAAGGACGGTCCTTTTCCCAAATGCCTCGCGCGGCGAAAGTGCTCATCTGAAGAGGCCGAAAGAAAGCGAGTTTCTATGGCGCATGCTTTCCGATCTGTGGATTTATTCGGTTGCCCTTGTTCCTGAAGCGGCAGACTCCATCGTCGAAATGGACCGTGCCATGCGGCTGGGATTTAATTGGGAGCTCGGCCCATTTGAATTGTGGGATACCGCTGGAGTTGAAAACACCGTCGCGCGCTTCTCCCCAGAACAGCGGCAATCTGAAAACGTACAAAAGGTCCTGGCATCCGGACAAAAATCCTGGTACGGAGATGATCCAAACGCGACCTCAGGACGTGCGTACTTCGACTTCGCAAGCGCAAGCTATAAGCCCGAGCACCTTCCTCCGGGCACACTGACAGTAACGGTGCTCAAAAGAAGAAATGGAGTAGTCGCAAGTAATGCCAGCGCATCTCTGGTGGATATGGGCGACGGCGTCGGCTGCATCGAGTTCCACTCCAAGATGAATCTTCTTGGGGGCGATATCGTTTCGCTGCTTGCTCAAACGTTGGTTCCGCAAGGGAATGGAAATGGCATTGGGAGCAGCTTTGACGCGTTTGTGATTGGTAACGATGCCGCGAATTTTTCGGCGGGCGCGAACCTGGTCATGCTGCTGCTTTCAGCACAGGGAGAGGAGTGGGATGAGATAGACCTGATGGTCCGGCAGTTCCAGGCAATGACCCAGGCCATCAAGTTTTCTCCCAAGCCCGTGGTGATTGCGCCATTCGGCCTGACGCTGGGCGGCGGATGCGAGATGTCACTGCATGCTGCGGTGCGCCAGCCTCATGCTGAACTCTATACAGGTTTGGTGGAAGCCGGAGTGGGGCTTCTCCCGGCCGGCGGCGGGTGCAAGGAGATGCTGCTGCGTGCCATTGCTAGCGCGAGCGGGAGCCATGGAACAACCCGGGCTGGCCAAAGCAATGCCGTATTGATAAATTCCGTGGAACTTCTGGATGCAATGAAGCGCGCATTTGAAACAATTGCCATGGCAAAAGTTTCAACTTCGGCGGTGCATGCGCGCTCGCTCGGCTTTGTGAGCGACAGCGATGAAATCACCATGAACCGCGAACGCGTTCTGAGCGATGCCAAAGCTTGCGCTCTGTCTCTGCTGCGGACCGGTTATGAGCCGCCTGCGGAATGCAACGATATTCCCGCGCCCGGCGAAAATATCCTCGCCACTCTTAAGCTGGGCGCATATCTCATGCACGAGGGCGGCTATATTACAGAGTATGAAATGAAGCTGGCGGGAAAAATCGCGGAGGTGCTTTGCGGCGGAAATATTACTCCCGGCAGCGCGATCAGTGAGCAATACATGCTGGACTTGGAACGCGAAGCATTCAAATCACTCTGCGGAGAGCGCAAGACGCAAGAGCGTATTCAACACACGTTGAAAACAGGGAAGCCGTTGCGGAATTAGGATCTGCGATCGGGATCGCCGATCATTAGACCGGACGGTCAGAAACAGATATCTGGAGTTGTCATGCCTGAAGCGGTTTTGGTTTCGTCAGTTCGTACTCCAGTTGGGCGTGCTTTCAAGGGAAGCCTGCGCTCTACGCGGCCGGACGAACTAGCGGCGTTTGCCATCAAAGGCACTCTCGAACGAGTGCCCCAGCTTGCCTCATCTGCATTGCAAAACGAAATTGACGACGTAATCCTCGGCTGCGCTATGCCCGAGGCTGAGCAGGGAATGAACGTCGCCCGCATTGCCGCGCTCCGAGCCGGGCTGCCGAACGAAGTTTCCGCCTTTACCATCAACCGGTTTTGTTCTTCCGGATTGCAGGCCATTGCCTTGGCCGCCGAGCGCATTCTGTGTGGAAGCGCAGAAATTATTATTGCGGGTGGCACCGAATCCATGTCCATGGTTCCAATGGCGGGGCATAAATTTTCTCCCAACCCATGGCTGGTGGAACACGCACCGGGAACATATCTCTCCATGGGCTTAACCGCGGAACGCCTTGCGCAGCGCTTCGGCATTACCCGCGAAGAAGCGGATGAATTTGCCTTGAAAAGTCACCAGAAGGCGTTGGCCGCGGCGCAATCAGGTAAGTTTGCCGATGAAATTGTCCCCGTGCCGCTGAGTCAGCCGTTGGCTCAAGCGGATCGGAATAACAGGAAGGATGCTGGCCTCTCTACGAAAATGGAAACATATCTGACTGTGGATGAAGGCCCACGCGCCGATACATCCATGGAAGCTCTTGCGGCGCTCAAGCCTGCATTCCACGTTAAAGGCGCGGTGACTGCGGGGAATTCTTCGCAAATGTCGGATGGAGCGGCTGCTGCCGTGATGATGTCTGCTGAGAGGGCCGCTCAACTTGGAATCAAGCCGCTCGCCCGCTATATTGCGTTCGCAACTGCAGGATACAAACCAGAAGAGATGGGGCTCGGCCCGGTATTTGCAATTTCTAAAGCCCTAAAGCTCGCCGGACTCAAGCTTTCCGAAATCGGCGTCATTGAGTTGAACGAAGCTTTTGCAGTGCAAGCGTTGGCCGTGATCCGCGAAGCAGGTCTCGACCCGGATCGCCTGAATCCGAATGGCGGCGCCATTGCTCTCGGCCATCCTCTTGGTTGTACCGGAGCGAAGCTGACTGCGACGATTCTGCGTGAGATGAAGCGGCGCAAGGCGCGTTATGGCATGGTCACAATGTGCGTGGGCGGCGGCATGGGTGCCGCCGGAATCTTTGAAAACCTCGACTGAAGCGCCTCGCATGTTTTCTGCTTATCTCTTGCATGTGTTCCGGCATTTCTCCACGTTAGAATGATTTCATGCTTCGACTAATGTGTATTACCGCACATCCGGATGATGAGGCCGGAGGCTTTGGCGGTACGCTGCGTTTGTACCGGGAAAAAGGTATGGAAACTTGCGTTGTTTGCTTGACTCCGGGGCAGGCGGCTACAAATCGCGGTGGGGCAAAAAGCGATGACGAATTGGCTGCCATGCGGCGAAAGGAGTTCGCTGCTTCCTGCGAAATTCTCAAAGTAAACAAGGGCATCGTGCTGGATTACCCCGATGGCAAGCTCCACCGCCAGGACTTGTACCGCGTGGTCTGCGATTTGACGCAGCACATTCGCGATTTCCGCCCGCACGTGCTTATGACGTTTGGCCCGGAAGGTGGGGTCACGGGACATACCGACCATTCGATGGCAGGGGTGTTTGCATCGCTGGCCTTCCAATGGGCAGGGCGCGAGAACCGCTTTCCCGATCAGTTAGCAAATGGTAGAGCCCCGCACCGCGCGCAGAAGCTTTATTACTCAACTTCAAATTTCGCAATTCCGGGAAGGCCTCCGGTCACTCCTCCGCCGGCAACTGCCATCATTGAAATTGGAGAACACCTGGAAACCAAAATCGCCGCTTTCAAAGCGCACACCAGCCAGTCTCCACTCTGGAAGATGTTCGAAGAAAATATTCGCAGGCGCGGAACTTGCGAGCTGTTTCACCTGGCAGCGTCCGCCAAAGTTGGTACGCTGGAGCGCGAGACGGATTTATTCGCAGGAATCACGGCCGATTCCTGACCTCGTTTTTAAAACGCGCCACTGTCAGAATCACAGAGGTTTGATAATGTCTCCCAAAACATCGGGCTTGGAATCATTCCTCGTCAGGTGCGGATATTGTTCTCCCTCGTGATAATTGAGCTTGTACGTGGTGAAGTAATCCGTGTTTTCGACGAGCAGTTGTAACGGCTGCGGACTGTTCACGCCTTCCGCCAGGGCGATGCGGAAAATTCCCGGAGTAAAGCGTCGTCCGTTCACTGCAATAATTTTCATTCCCGGGCCAATGCCGGCTTTTGCCGCCATCATGTTTTCTACTGTGTCAACGATTGTGCCGTCGTCTTTCAACAGCAGACCGATGGAATATTCGGCGTTGATTTCACGGTGAATGGATTCCCATGCGCGGATCTGGCCTGTACGCGAACTGTCGTAGGTCAATGTCCAGCCGCTGTTTTCCACTCCGCCAAGAGGAGCGCCCGGGCCATGGTTGGTGAGGCGTTCCGTCCAGAATCCGCGCCAGTCATAGGGAACAATCTGGTTGAGCGCGTCCACAATGTCATCGAAGGTGTAGGTCTTGACGACTTCAGCATCGCCATTTGCGCCGCCATAAAATGAGCGGCAAAAATCATCGAGGTTTTTTTGTCCGTGGCTTTGCTGGCGAATGATCGTATCTACCCAAAGCCAGTTGAGAACGTCTTCATCGTAGTAATCGAGATCGCGACGCCATGAGGTCCATTCGTCCGGTGCATTCTGAATCCATGGAACGCCGTCAGCGGTATCTTGCAGGTTCCGCCACACGCGTCCTGAGCGATGATCGAGGTTCGCGGCAATCGAGGCCAGTTCATCACGATACTGTTCCGGAGTGCGCAATCCGCTGCGCGCGCTCAAGACATCGCCCAGATACGATGTGAGTCCTTCATACACCCACAAAAGATCGGTTTTCATGGGCACTTCGTAATCAGGAGTGGTCAAATCAGCAGGTCGCCGGTACTTTCCGTTCCAGGAGTGCACGTATTCATGGGGAAGAAGCCCGGCGGAGAGCAGGATAGCGGAGGGATCGGTCAGCCCATCCTCCCAAATCCGGCTGTCATTCGATTCATGATGCTCAAGGCCGAAGTGTGCGACATTGTCACTCAGCGTGAAGAGGAAATGGTAATCACGAAAATGCTGTACTCCAAACAGCTTATATGCCTGCTCAGTGAGAGATTTGTAGTGATCAAGCACATCGTCCGGCGCGTTGAGCGCCGCCGCGCTGTCAGCGGTAATATCCAATTCCTGATGAGGGTTCTCCGCCAGGGAGACAGTCCGCATATATTCGCCGATGGCTACAGGAGAATCTACCAGCATGGTCAGCGATTCTGGCTTGAAGGCGAGATCCTGATTTTCTTGCGAGGCGAGAGGAAGCGAAGTTGCAAATTTCCATCCTTTCGGCAGACGCAAGCTGGCCTGGTAATGGAGTTGATCGCTGGAGAATCCGGCGGGGTAGAGAAGCAATGTGTTCCAGTTGAGCACCGCGAGCTTGTCGGTGGCGGAGGGGCCGCCCGTATAAATTCCTTCTTCCGTCGGGGACATGTAGTCAAGGGATGCTTCCACGCTGGTTGCGCCCGCCGGAACTTCTACATGAAAAGTCCAGCCGTCAGAAAGATCACGCCGCCACGGCAGCGTTTTTCCATTGGCTCGAAATTCCAATCCTGCAAGTTGCGTGATTGGGCCGGTTGGGCCGTGTTCCCCGGGAATCCATTTTGGATATAACAATGTAAGCGTGCCGGGGGCGGCGGGAATATTAAGCCGCGCATGAATAATTTTTCGCGGAGCATTGGTTGCATCCACCGCCAGCGTGATGGTTGCTGGAGCGGATTTCGCGGAGATAGCTGGGTTCGCCGCCCGTCTTTCTTTTGCCATAACCGGGAGGGAAATAGAAGGGATGTAAATAAAGATGAAAAAAAATAATGCCGCTCTTTTGAATGCCGGACAAGACAGGACTTTCATGCAGGGCTCCTTGCGGACTGAAGATGCTCCATGGGGCAGCTAGAGTTTCAATATACCAGCGGACCCGGAACTGCAAGCAAATCATGCGGTGCGCCAGCTTTGTTATGATGACCCGGTGCCTACCCATTCTAAGCGTGGAAAATTCATTACCTTTGAAGGGCTCGACGGTTCGGGAAAGAGCACGCAGTTGGAGAAGCTGGCAGGGGCGTTGCGCGCAGAAGGATCCACGGTAGTAGTGACGCGTGAACCGGGCGGCACGCCGCTGGCCGAAAAAATCCGCGGTATTTTGCTCGATAGCGCCACCCGCTCACTTGCGCCGATGGCGGAACTTACCCTGATGTTCGCCGCGCGCGCGCAGCACATTCGTGAAGTAATCGAACCCGCTCTGGAGGCGGGAAAGCTGGTATTGTGCGACCGCTTTACCGACTCCACGGAAGCCTATCAAGGCGGCGGCAGGGAACTCGGCAGCAAGATTGTTCTGGAGCTGCACCGCATTGTCTGTGGCGATCTTCAGCCAGACGTCACAATCCTGATGGATTCCGACGTCGCTGCCAGCGTGGCGCGAGCGCGCCGGCGCAACCAGGCTAGTGAAAGCGCGGAGAATAAAAGCAGCGATGAGAACCGTTTCGAGCGCGAGAGCCGGGCATTTTTCACGCGGGTGCGCGATTCGTATTTGGCGATTGCCAGGCGGGAGCCGCGCCGGGTGGCGCTGGTAGATGCGCGGGGGACGATTGCAGAAACACATGAGCGCGTGATGCAAGCAGTGCGGAAAAAGTTGAAGGGTTGAGGAATGTCTTTTCAGGATTTTCACGGCAATGCGGACGTAGTCCATCGCTTGCGCGACATGCTGGCCCGCAACCGCTTTCCGCAGGCCGTAGTTTTACGCGGCCCGCATGGATCGGGAAAATACACTCTTTCGCTGATGCTGACCCAGGCGATGAATTGCCTGGAAACTGCCACCAGCGATGGTCTGCCTGATTTCTGCGGCCGATGCTCGAATTGCATGCGCATCGCGCAGGCCCGCGATCTTGGAGCGCGCTGCCAAGAAGCAGCAGACGCGCGCGAAGCGTTGCGCGAAACCGATAAGAAAGAAACCAGGTTATTGGTCCAGACCCATCCCGACGTGCTGATTATTCCTCCCGATCCGCCGCAGTTAATGATCAAGGTGGACCAGGTGCGCCGCGTCATCGAGACCATCCACTTCCGGCCGGCTGAGGCGAAAGAGCGGGTTTACATCTTTACCGATTCTTCTTTTATTAAAGAAGCCGCCAATTCTCTGTTGAAAGTTCTGGAGGAGCCTCCGGATTTCGCCACGATTTTCATCCTTACGGAAAATGCCGGAGAGCTTCTGCCTACCATTCGTTCCCGTTCCATGATTATTTCGCTGGCCGCTTTGCCGCTGGAAGAGATCGAACGCGATCTGGCAAAGCATCGTCCCGAATGGAAGCCGCAACAGCGCTCTCTTGTCGCACGCCTGAGCGATGGAGCAGTAGGCCGCTCCCGCAGCTTCGATGTTGCTGCCTACGTTTCTGCGCGTTCCCAGGCAATCTCAATTTTGGGCTCGGCGCTCCAGGGCGGAGACCACAGCGAGCTTTTCAAACTGACCGAAAGCTTCCGCGCAGGAGCAGAAGGCCGCGAGAAAATGGACAGCCTGCTTCATACGATTTACTCATTGCTGGAAGATATTATGCGGATCAACTCCAATGCGCCGGAGTTAGTGAGGAACGTTGATATTCAAACCGAGCTTAAGAAACTGGCTGCCCTCGCAGACATGGACTGGATTGAAAACGCGGCGAACCGCTTAGCGGAACTAGAGCGCGGAATGCGTCGGAATTTAATGCGTTCGCTTTCTCTCGATTCATTCGCGTTGGCGCTCGAACGCACCCGCGAACTCCGGCCATAAGCCAGTCATCGGGAGTGTCATTCGCCCCAATAAACGACGCTATGCGCAAGCCTCAGAGACAGCTAGCAGAGACAGCTAGCAGAGACAGCTATACGATTAGCTTTGTTCTTTTCATCGAGGATCGAGACAGGGGAGAAGCGGCAGGCCTTAGTGCACTTGCACGGAGCGCAGCATTTGCTCAAATGTCGGCCGGAGCGCATCGAAATTATTTGCCGGCGCGATGAACACAAAGTAAAGCAGCGATCCATCTCCGCGCGGGATGCTTACCAGCCAATCCCGCTCCTGCTGGGTGTTGCCGTTTGCGGCTTTCTCCGGAGAGTTGCCGATCAAATCCACAGATTTTCCTTCCCTGCCATTCACCCGAATGTTCGTGGCGCTTCCGGCGGCGCGCATCCCCGGATTCGCCTCGCTCAACGATTGGATCAGTTTGTTGGCCGCATCTTCCATATCCACGCTGGCCGAGGGAAGCGCATAACGGTCTATGACCACTCCGTAGGTGAGCTGGCCATTAGAAATTCCGTTGGCGGGCGCAATCGTGACTGCAAAACCGTTACTGTCCTTGTTTTGCGAGGCCACCACTCGCCAATTTTCAGGATAAGAAATTTTGTAGCCTTCATGTTCGAAGGTCTTCAGCGCGGTACTCGGGGCAATTCCATTGCCTGGGAAGGAAGCAGGTTGTGAGGTTGTGGCATGGCCCTTCTGCCACTCCGCGATTTGCTCTGCAGTCATAGGGTGGAGGGACGCGACCTGCTCTTTTATTTTTCGGAAGTCGGCGCTGTCTGGCCGGTATTTTTTTGCCGGCAAAGTCGAAACTTCCTGTGAGACCGCGCTGGCTCGGTTTCCGGGGTTGGGATGATCGCTGAGGAACTGCGCCAGGGATCCTTGCTTGCCATCCTGCGCCTCCAACTTGGCGAAAAAATCCGCCATTGCATGGGGATTGAAGCCGGTGTCATACATAATGTCGGTCCCCAGCAGGTCCGCCTCCGATTCCGATTCCCGCGAATTTTTCAAAAAGTAAGAGCCTACTCCAAATGAAATTCCAAGTTGTGCCATCTGTGACAAAGTGCTGCGTCCCATCATGCTGCCGATAATCGCCAGGGGCAGCTCCGCCGCCATTTGCTTACTGGCAGCACGCGTGCCATGCCGCTGCACCACGTGGGAAATTTCATGCGCAAGCACGCCGGCCAACTCTGCCTCATTGTCGGCCGCTTGTATCGTGCCCAGGTTGATGAAAATCGGCCCGCCCGGAAGCGCGAAGGCATTGATATCTTTTTGATTGACCACGCGAAAGCTGTAAGGCCATTTCTCTCCCGGAGCGTGGGACGCCAGTTCATGGCCGAGCTTCTGAATATATTTTGTGACCGCGCTTGGTTCCGGAAGCAATGGGAGTTGCCGCACGACTTCTCCTGCCGCCTGTCGGCCCGCTTGAATTTCCTCCTGGGGCGAAAAAAGGTCAAATCCGCTGCTCGGCTGCACTCGCGCTTGAGAGAGCGTCGCAAGCGCAACCATGATTCCAACTGCCGCGAGAAACCGGAGTTTTGCGCGCCAAGTCCTTTGTGTCACATTGCCTCTTCCGTCACTAGAAGTTCCACGTGGCGCCGGCGGCATCCAGCGACGATTCCGTGCAACCCTTGTGTCAAGCGTTACCTTGGTGCGCCGCGAAGTACATTCGATTCTTGATTATAGTTTGCCAAGTCATTCAAAATGCTCCAGGTTTATCCATAGTTCAATATCGTGAACGGCTCCAGCTCTTTCGCTTGGGGGATTTGATGCACTTTGCCATTCGCAGAATTTCAATTTTAGTTGGCCTTCTTCTCTTTGCCGGAGCGCCGCTTTTTGCCCAGCAGTCCAGCCATGCTGCCAATGCTCCGGTAAAAATCGGATACTCACTGGAATCATTAAAGATCGAGCGCTGGCAAACCGACGTTGCCGAGTTCCAAAAACGTGCCCGCGAACTGGGGGCAACCGTTCTGGTGGAAACAGCAGGCGGCGATGCCGATCTTCAATATCAGCAATCGCAGAAGCTTCTGCGCTCCGGCATACAAGTGCTGGTTGTTGTGGCCCACAATACCGATACAGCTTCACGAATCGTCGAGGCCGCGAAGGCTAAAAAAGTCCCTGTCCTCTGCTATGACCGGCTGATCCGCAATACCAAAGATGTGGATTTATTTGTAGGTTTTGACAGCTTTTCTATAGGGGCGCGCCAGGCAGCCACGCTGGCGCAACGCGCTCCCAAAGGGAATTATGTCCTTATCGAAGGCTCTCCCAATGATCTCAACGCCAAACTCACGCACGAGGGCCAGATGAGCGTTCTAAAGCCGCTGGTAGAGCGTGGAGATATTAAAATCGTAGCTGATAGCTGGTCCGCCGACTGGTCTCCGACGGAGGCTTATATGCACATGACTTCGGCCATCGCCAGCAATGGAAATGATATTGCCGCCGTGGTCGCTGCCAATGACGGAACTGCGGGAGGAGCAATCCAGGCGTTGCAGGAGCATAATCTTGCCGGCAAGGTGTTGGTTTCCGGACAGGACGCGGACCTCGCAGGCATCGTTAAGATCCTTGAGGGATCGCAGACTATGACCATCTATAAGCCGATTTCACTCGCCGCCGACCGGGCGGCGGAGGCGGCAGTGGCTTTAGCTCGCGGAGAGAAATTCGATACCCACCGAACCGTTTCTAATGGCACAGCGGAAATTCAGGCCATTCTGCTGGATTCTATTGTGGTGACCAGGGACAACGTGAAGCAAACCGTCATCAAAGATGGTTTCCAGAAGGCCGAGATGATCAAGCAGGAACTGCCGAAAGATAAATGGTCTTTGCTGGACTGAAGTTACCGAATCCGGGCGGTACGGAATAAACAGAAAATAGAAATCAAAAAGGCTTGCATGCTCAGTTTTTAGCGTGCAAGCCCTTATTTTGCTAATCCAGATTTTTTGCCGAATTAGCTTTTCTTCTAACTTATTTGCCGTCGGTCGTTCCCGTAGCGCCGAACTCACGGCGCAGCGGGATAGAGCGTGTCGCCCGCGCTGAAAGCGGTCCGCTGTTCGCAGCAGCACCGTAACGTTCCAGCAACGATGGCACCATCGCGCCTTCGGCTTCCTTCACAAACATCAGTTTGCCCTCGGGGTTCATATCAACGCGAATGAAATCCCCCAGTTTTACCTGCCCGGTTGCGACCAAGTTCGCCAAAGGAAAGACCAGGTGCCGCTCAATGGCGCGCTTCAGATGTCTCGCGCCATATTTCGGATCAGTTCCCTCGTGCAGCAAAAAGCTTTTTACTTTGTTTGTGCAGTTAAAAACAAATTGGTTGGCGGCGGAGGCCATCAAAATCCGCTGCTGCACCATGCCTAACTCAATTTCTAAAATCTGTTGCAGGTGCTCCGGCCGTAGCGTGCGGAAGACCACGACCTTATCTATGCGGTTCATGAATTCCGGCGTGAATTTCCGCCGGGCTGCATCCACCGCGGTGCGGTTAATTTTCTCGTCGAGCGATGCGTCAATTTCTATGACCTTCTGGGCGAATCCCATGCCGCCATCCACCATGGTGCTCATCTCTCCGGCGCCCAGGTTTGAGGTCATAATGATGATGCATTGCGAGAGATCAACCCTGCGGTTATCGCCCAGCGTCAATGTAGCTTTGTCCAGAATTCCAAGCAGTAATTGCCACAGCGCATCCGAAGCTTTTTCAATTTCATCGAACAGCAAAATGGAAAGCTTCAGTTTGTCGGTGTGCCACTGGTTCAGCGCTTCCTGCGTAAGCAGGGGATGAGTTTCACGGTGCCCCAAGTAGCCCGGGGGCGAACCAATCAACTTCGCGATCTCATGCGAATGCTGGAACTCAGCGCAGTCAATTTTTATGCAAGCGCGCGCGTCGCCGAAGAGTGCCTCGGCAATTGACTCAACCACCCGGGTCTTTCCCGAACCTGTCGGCCCAAGGAACAGTAGATTGCCGACAGGCCTCCCCGGAGGATTCAAACCAGCCAGAAACATCTGGTAAATTTCGGCCACTTTTTCGATGGCCTGGTCCTGGCCCACAATTCTGCGACGAAGCGCGTTATCAAACTCTTTGGCATCATTACCCCTGCGATTGGGGTCGAGGACGGTATTAAGGACGTTTTTCATAGGGTCTTTGGCCCTTTTATTCCCTTTCTGGGCCTCGCTGGCTTCCTGGGGAGCGAGTCTCTAACTCCTGCCGCGCCGGGGGGACTGGTTGATCTCCCCTTGTCAATTGGAACACGTACCATAGTGCAAGTGGCTCGCCATCCTGGGGTTACTACCCATCATTCTCTTTCTACAGAAGTTAGATGCTCTCGCTGCCCATAAGGAGCTACTTACATATTCACGGGAAATACTGTAAAGAGAAATTCTTTGCGCATGCTGGAAACATCTTTGGCTTCGAGAAGCCAGTACTCCAATCCGGCAATGACCTGACGTAACTGGCACCTTGGATTGCTGGAAAGCTAGCATGGCAGCACAGACTTGTTCAATAATAGGAGAACCTTTGACCCGTCTTCGTTGGATTTTTATCGCTCTCGGCGGCTTTTTGTGCGCGGGATATCTCGCGTGGCATCTTGCATTTGCAGTTTCCGCAACGGCTTCGGAAAGGCCCAAATCCGCGCACCTGATAACCACCGCCAGCGCTACGATTTCCACAGCTTCCTCGCAAGCTGCTCCGCTTCCGGCTGGCAAGCTTCCGGGAACTGAAATTTACACAACCAAACGCGGAGAAAGCGTGATTGGAGTGGCGCGTCATTTTCTGCCGCAGACTTCTTATTTAACTTCTTCAGAGCTGGCCACGGCGATTCGCCAGGCGAATGGCAATTATCAGGGCACATTTTTTAAAGCTGGCCAGCAGATCACAGTCCCCGGAATTCTGACTGCTCCCGTTACCGCCAAAACCATTCCCGTGCCCAAAGACTTTGAAGTGCGTGCAATCTACCTAACCGGTTTGATGGCAGCAAGCGACCATGGAATCAGCATTATTAAGCATTGGCGCGAGGTCGGCGGCAACGCGGTTGTGTTCGACATTAAAGACAGCGACGGCAGCGTAAATATTCCGTTCGAGCATCCATTACTTGGGCCGCACCGCGTAGATTTTTACGATCTGCCGAAGTTCGTTGCCTTCCTGCATTCGCAGAACCTGCACGCCATTGCCCGCGTGGCAATCTTCCGCGATGAGCGCTTGGTGAAAGCCCATCCCGAGCTGGCTGTGAAATCACATAAGACTGGTTTGCCGTGGAAGGAAAACGGCAAATTAGTTTGGACCGATCCTTCGCAGCCCAAAGTGCAGGAATATGACATTGCTTTAGCCAAAAAGGCAGCCGAAGCCGGAGTAGACGAAGTGCAGTTTGATTACGTGCGCTTTCCGGCGGAAGGCGACCAGAAAGATGCCACGTTTCTCTTCCAGACCGAGCATCCCGCCTGGCACCGTTCGGATGTAATTACGAATTTCCTGAAAAATGCCTATGCCCAAATTCACCCGACCGGTGTTCTTCTCTCGCTTGACGTATTTGGCGTGATGGCCTGGCAGCGTCCCGTAGATCTTTCCCATACCGGTCAGGACATTGTGAGCATGGCGAGGTATAGCGATGTAATTTCGCCCATGATCTATCCTTCGCACTTTTTCGGCATGGATGGAATCGCGCATCCCGGAGACGAGCCTGCCCACTTTATCGGCGAGTCCATGGAACGCTTCGAAAAAATCACTGCAGGCAGTGGCGTAACCATCCGGCCCTGGCTGCAAGCCTTCCACTGGCGCACCAAGACGTATTCGCCCGAGTACATAAAAATCCAGGTGCTGACTGCTAAAGAAAAAGGCGGTATCGGCTTTCTCTTCTGGAATGCCGCCAATGACTACAGCAAGCCCTACATCGCCATGCCGGAGATGAAAGCTTCTGCCGGAAAATATTTCCGCGGAGATGAACTGCCGAAGACGTTACAGGCAAGTTTGGCGCACTGATCCCAGTGCCCTTAAATTGACTTAGAGAAATTCGGGGGTGCCCATATCTCGTCGTTTTTGCGACACGCTAGATCAGTTAAGAGCTTGCGAATGTCCCAATCCGACATCCCACCAAATAGGGCATCCCGGCAAATCTACCTGCTGATTATCAACATCGTGTCCGTCAGGTGTAGCTAGTAGACCTCTTTGTCCGGCTTCCTCCTTCGCAAAAACGGAGGTAACCTTGCCCCACTTCCCACAGCTCGCTAGCATCAACCCATGCCTATCCGCAGTTTCATGTTGCTGATGCCGTTCGTAATGTTCGGCCTTTTTGTCATCAGCGTAGTCACAGGCATCTTCCGCAATAAAAACCGAAGCCAACAAATGGAAACGGAAGCGCAGCTACTGGGCTTCACATTTAGCCATTGGAGCGGCGCACTCTCAGCGTCTGAAATTGCCGCCCCATTTTTTATCAAAGCGTCAGCCGGCTTCAAAAACGTAATGACCGGCAACTACGCCGGGATGGATGTTGAGATATTCGACTACTCGCATTCCACCGGCAGTGCGCAAAATACATCGGTCACGCTACAAACGGTTGCCGTTTATACGCATAACGTGGACTTTCCGGTTTTCGCGCTCGGGCCGGGAGGGCTGGCAGGAAAAATTCTTGCCGCCGTAGGCCATCAGAATGTGGAAGTCACATCCGACAAAGAGTTTCTGCATCACTATTCCGTTCGCGGAGAGGACCGCGAGAAAATCAAAGGCCTGTTCAGCGAACCTCTCATTTCTTTTGTGAAACAGCTGAACAGCAAAAAGCCATGGCAGATTGAGGGAGCAGGCAATAAATTGGTGGTCTATCGCTACTCTTCCGAGATAAAACCGGCGGCGCTAAAAGATTTTCTTCAGGAAACGTCCTCGATCGCTCAATCCTTCTTTGCCGCAGCGGCTGCAAACAAACCAGGTGCTTTTTCCGCCAGTTGCAATCGGTAAAAAATAATCGGTGCCGCATGCTTGCGCCTTTTCTCGCGAGATTTTAAGCGGATCTCCGCGCGCCAAAAACGCATCGGAGTTGCTCTGCCGGTGTGGTACTGTCTATCGTTAAACATGGGAAAAATTCTGGCCGCCACGTGCTGTCTTCTCTGCTTTGCCGTTGCCAGCGCGCAAGATACCGGTCATCTCTCTTCAGGCACGGTCATTTCGAAAGTTATCTGTGCCGGCAATCCGCAACAGAGCTACGCACTCTACTTGCCCGCTACATATTCGGCTGGCAAAAGCTGGCCCATCATCTACGCATTCGATCCGGGCGCACGCGGGCAAATTGCGGTTGAAGCTATCCGCGGGGCCGCTGAGAAATCCGGCTACATCGTTGCAGCTTCCAACAACTCGCGTAATGGAGAAGAGGCTGTTTCAACCCAGGCGCTGCGGGCAATTTGGGACGATACGCAACGAAGGTTCTCCATCAATGAGCGCCGCCGCTAC
The DNA here is from genome assembly GCA_025927855.1 of Terriglobales bacterium. GTDB lineage: Bacteria > Acidobacteriota > Terriglobia > Terriglobales > Acidobacteriaceae > JAICKN01. The sequence goes on along the minus strand of JAICKN010000007.1, from coordinate 21,391 downwards.
TTTGCGGGAATGTCAGGAGGGGCGCGTCTCGCGGTAGCGTTTGCAATCTCCTGCAAGGGTTGTGTCGCAGGCGTGATGGCCAATGCTGCCGGATTTCCCCACGGAATGAAACCTTCCGGTTCGCTTAAGTTTGCGTACTTCGCCGCGGTGGGCGACGCTGATTTCAATTTTTTGGAATTTTTCGATCTGCGCAGCGAACTCGAAGAAAGTGGAATGCAGTTTCGGATTCGCCCCTTCGAAGGTACCCATGGGTGGGCGCCTCCGGATGTCTGGCAGGAGGCCTTGAACTGGATGGATCTGCAAGCCATACGCGCTGGCTCCCTCAAGGCCGACAACGCGCGAGTCAAAGAACTCTATGATACTGCAATGCAAAGAGCCAGCCATTTGCTGGCGCAAAACGATTTCCTGACGGCATTCCGCGAGTATCAGTTCACGGTGAAAGATTTCTCCGGCTTGACCGACACTGCGGTTGCACAAAAAGAGGTCAAAGACCTCGTCGCCGACAAACGTCTCAACAACGCCCGGAAACAGGAAACGGCTGTTGCTGAGAATCAGCGCCGAATCATCTTGCGACCATCCCAGCAAATGCAGGATCTCGCCGCGGGCAACCTATCCCCGGAAGATTTTATGGCATTGCGAAGTAACCTTGCAGTCCTGTTGCGGCAAACGCAGGCCAGCGGGGCGGGAAAGGATCCGCGCTTGATTCCTACTCGCCGCGCATTGAGTGGGCTGGTTGTAGAGGCATTTGAGGGAGGCCAGTTCGCCATATCCCAAAAGAAATATGACATTGCACTTCAGTTCTTCGATCTGGCAGTGTCCGGATCGGACAATCCCGGTTGGGCTTACTTTCAGCGCGCATGTGTGTATGCAATCACTTCCGACAAAAAGCACATGCTCGCTGAATTAAAGCAGGCATCGTCAGATGGCTATCACGATGTCTTGGCGCTCAATGCGCCGGAATTCCAGCCTTTTCAATCAGACCCTGATTTCCAGGAGATTTTGCGGGCTTGGGCGGCGGAAGCGGATAGCCGTTTCCACCTTACCGCACCATAGTTTGCAGTCTGTCTCCCAATTCGCCTGATAAATGCCCCAAGGCTCGCCAATTTTGCGAGATACGGGCTTCGGTCATTCTGATCATCCTTATCCCACATCTCACAAAACCGGTGAGATGTGGGGCCCGGCAGGAGCGCCATAAACGTCGGTTATTACTTTCCCAATTTTGTTTCCAACTGCTCCATCTTGGTCTTCGTGTTTTCAAACTCAACTATATTGTCCAGAGCGGTAGCCAATTCGTGCGCCAACGCTGCATTTGACCTAACGTATTGCAGGTAGTCGGGGTCCTTTAGCCGCTTAGGATTGTCATTTAAGTGGTTGATGGCTGCCTCCGTGTTAGAAGCCAACTCCTTGAGTGTCGGGGTAATCGCGTCAATGCCATCCTGTTGCCACGGTTGCGCATCTTCGCGCGCCGCGTGCAACTGGGACAAGATGGTTCCCGCTTTGTTGATGTGTTCTTTGATCTCTGTAATCTGAGCGCTATGGGTCTTCCATGCCAGATTGGATTTCGTATAGCTTTCGAGGGTAGCGGCATCTCTGTCCAGTTGCCTGGCCGTGACTCGTGCCTGCTGGAAAAGGGAATTGACATCGGCTGCCATGGCATTGGTGCCTGCTACGAGCAGCACTACGAGAGCGCCTGCGCTCAAGAATGCCGAGCAACAGCGCGCTGATCTTGTAGATAGAATTTGGGACATGACCACACTCCTCTTTTGAAATAGCCTTTTTGGGGCTCGTTTTGACGATCAAGCACCTGGCGCACAACCCCTCACCGGTGTGTGACTTAACTGGGATGAGGGAATTCACTCTGCCGTTTTCTCATTTCTTTGTACTTGCCAGGGGCGACCTGCCACAGTTGACGAAATAACACGGGAATCTGAGGACTCACAATTGGTGACGCACGTGTGCACCCAGCCGTTTAGAAATGACTTCGGTAATCTTTTGTTGAATGGTGCCCGCTGTTATTTCTCATTTAGTTTTTTTTAAGGAGAAAATAAATGAAATCGCGTTTTGGCTATGCTGTTGCGTGCGTCATGCTCTTCATTTCAGTGGCGCTTGCGCAGGGAACACCGTCAACCGAAGTGAGCTCGGCCGCCCAGGGCACGAATTCCCAGGCCACTGTCTACGTCTATCGCTACAAGCAGTTTGTGGGAAAGGCACTCTCCCCTTCCGTGTATTGCGATGATACTGAACTCGCCCGCATGGAAAACGGTCGGTATTTCGTGGTCACACTCGCCCCGGGCAAATACTTGTTCCATTCCAATGACAAGCAGGCCGGGATCGCGCTCGATCTCAAGGCTGGCGAGAAATATTATATTCGCCTGGAAATCGCCACCGGATTTATGAAGGGCCATGGCCGCCTGATTGCCGTAGTGCCGGAACAGGGTTCTTACGAAATTCAGAAATTAAAACCGCTCGACAGTGACAAGGTAAAAGACACTCAACACGTTACACTTGTGGACCTGCATACGAACTAGCTTTCAGGAGTAACTAGTAGTTCCACGCAAGAACTAAGAGGGGTGGAGCTTTCGCTCCACTCCTCTTTTTTCGCCCGCAATTTATTTTTCTGCCCGCAATATTTGTGGAGCTTTGACGATGATCACGCCCTTCATACCGAGGTTTTCGTGTAACGTGCAGACGTATTGGTAAGTGCCGGGGACATCAAACACGCGGCTGAATGATTGCCCGGGCTGCAGGTATCCGGACCCGAAGGGGCGGCTGCCGGACGGCAACTTAACGTCCACTCTATTGACAGCCTGACTTGGATCGCCGATCACGTTATGCGTGACCGACGATGTATTTCTCCAAACCACTCTCTGCCCTGCATTCAAGATGATGGTCTGCGGAGTGAAGCTCAAATCGCCCATATTCACGACGCCCTGTGTGACCGCCGTCTGTTTCATCACCGCCTGTTGAATCTGCGCGCTGGTGATTTTTCCGCTGCAGTTCGGAACAATGGGATCAAGCCTGCTGACCACGAAGCTCGGCACACGCGGGTCTTCCACTGCCAGTACGCTGCCGAGGTATCCGGTAACATGCACCATGCGGTTTGCGTTTTGCGAGAACAGGAGCGGTTGCGCTTCGAGGCGATAGACTTTGCGCGACTGGAACACGTTCAGCATCGCCCTGCCTTCAGCAGTGAGGGTGAGGCAGCCGTTGAACGAGACTTCCGCCGCGCCGGGCGCTTTCGATCCCTCTGCGGATCGCTTATTGGCGGGAGCCGGCATGGCACTATCGTGACCCTGCATGTGCATCATCCCCGGCATCTCCATATTGCCGGCCTGAACAGTATTGTTGCCGCCAGGCATTGGCATGCTCCCGGCAGCATTGCTCTCGGTGTTGCTTTTGTCGTCACCGGAAGTAATTCCGCTGACCCAGGCTTGTTGCTTTGCGAGCCGTCTTGCGGAATTGTTGGTCCGGCGTGCATGAGAGATGCGTTTTCCGGACCGGTCACGTCAAAGATGGCCATGTTTCCCTTTGCCATTCGGGAAATAGCATGGTCCATCAAGGCGAATTTCCCCGGAATTTTTGCCTTCAATTCCAGAATAGCTGCCGCTCCCGGAGGCACACCTACGGTTTGCGCGTCCTCCAAGGGAGGCGAAGTCAGCGATCCCAGCTGATAAACGCGAGCGAATATCTGGCCCACAACGTGGCTCGATGCGGTCTGGTTAGGGCCGGCATTGCCGAAAAAGACGCGGATGGTTTCGCCCACCTTGGCCGGCATGGGGTGTTCGGTGGTAAGCGCATCAACTGCTCCATTAAAGATGGAGTATTCGGGTCTTTCCTCCATCAGCTTTGCCGCGCTGAAGGTCTGCAACCCTTTCGTCCCTTTCGCTCCGGAGGTGTAGATTTCTCCCTGCATCACGTAATACTCATGGTCCACACGCAGAAGGCCGTTTGCCGGCTCTACCAGGATCAGGCCATACATGCCATTGGCCATGTGTTCCGCAATCATTGGTGTGCCGCAGTGATACACGAACAAGCCCGGAGTCGTTGCCTGGAACGTAAACGTCTTCGACTGTCCCGGGATGGTTTGCGAAAGAGCGGCTCCGCCGCCCGGCCCGAGAGCTGCATGAAAATCAATCGAGTGGGCCATGCGGCTGCTGGGATCATTGTGAAGCGTAACCTCGACAGTATCGCCTTGCCGGACGCGGATCATGGGACCGGGGACTTTTCCGTTGAATGTCCAGTACCGGTAAGTGGTGTTTGCCGATGCATCGAGGGTTCCAACCAACTCCCTGGCGGTCAATGTAACGTGGACTACCGTCGGGGCCCGGTTGGGGAGCGGAGGTGGAATGTCAGCCGGATCGCGGACAATATCCGCCGGCTTAACTGCGTGGCTGGCTTGGCTATGCGCCTTCACCTGCGCCACAGAAATGTCAGCTCCCGCGATCAACAGAACAACTGAAAACAGCGCAACTACAACCCATGTAATTAGAAGTTTGGAATGATTTCTCGTGCTCATTTGAAATGTCCTTCTGGTCCAAGCGGCGATCAGCCTGTACCAAGCACAAGATAGAAAATTGGGCCGTGTCACGCGATGACTTATGTCACGACCGCTATGCGAGTGGTTTCTAGTGGTTACAGTCGGGGTAATATGCGGGCATCTCTCTCGCTCTGCCGAATAATTTCTGGGACAAGGTTATTTAATTCCGCGAAAGTCTCACAGAAAGCAGCAGTAGATCTGGTGCTTCACCCACGAGGATCGCTACTCCGCTGATGAGAGCGGTGTTTTTCTTTAGTCATGAATTCGTTATAGCGGTCGTTGCGATTGTCGCTTGCAGCCGTTCTTTGAAATGCCTGCCATGCAGCTGGACGTAGCTGACAGGCGAAGTTGCATGACGCGTGCCGGAGATGGAGGCCACATAGATTCCTTTCATACTAATTCATTCACGGATATGGCAGAAGGCATCTGGCAATATGCGGCCTTACTCGGATCTGAGATGGTTTTGAAAAAACTGAAAGCAACCGGCGATGTTTTCACGTGCAACCGCCGGTAGACCTCCTGTAGACTACGCCCCTGTCCTCAAGATAACTTTGTTTGCGCACAGGTAGGAGGCATGAACAATAATGCTCTCGCGATGCATGGTGCTTTGTTTATTTCTGGCAGGTTCGAGTTTGCTCGCGCAACCGGTCACCCGAGTTATGCTTGGACATTTACAGACTGGCGCAACCGTAAACTTCGTGCGCTCCGCAGCGGGTGAGTGGGGCCTCGAAGTTACTGGCGGAGCATCTCCCACCATCTCTCAACAAAATCCTGCGAGGCTGGAGGTTTTTCGTGCCGAGGACGACATTCGTCAGCTTGCCGCCGGCTACAAAGCGATCCAGAAATCGGCGGCGGGGATTGACGCCCGTGCAGAAGTTAAGTACGACCGGGTAGTGTTTCGCGTTGTGGACCACTGGAGTGTAAGCGGATCCGTGCTCTCCGTGCATAGAAAAGTGGACGTCATTGGCAACTCTCCGGGCGGTTTCGACTCCGCGATTACGTTTGAGGCTCCGCCCTCGATCGGCTGGTCTGACGTCAGCTATATGGCCCCGGGTGCTCTGTATGGCGACCCAACTTACGACGGGGACCGCTCCCCTGGCGGAACTTTGAACTATGCAGCCCACCATTTCTTTATGCGCGAGGACATTCTCCCCGCTCCTTTGTTCGCGCTTTTCTTTCGCAATGGGACTTCTGTGGCGGTTCTCGACCCCTCGCCCCGAGGCGATTCTACGGTAGAAGAAACCAAACTTACTCAGCCTGTCATGACCGATGCTCGCTTTCAGTTCGGCGCTTTGGGAACGTGGCAGAAGGGCAATGGCCCGGTCGAATTCGGTTTCTGGTTTCCCGGAACGGTCAGCGGCATTTACATGGGCGGTCCTCCTAACGCCAAGGAGAGGACTGCGCGCCGCTACCATCCGATCGTTGCGGGTGTAAGTCACACGTATCAGGTGAGCTTTCGCTTTGGGAGGGACGAATCCTTCCGCGAAATGACGCGCAACAGCTGGCGTTGGGCATGGAACACGTTGAAGCCGCCGGTGTATTACATAGATGTAGAGCAGATGCGCCGCGTTCTAACCGATCATCTTGAGTCGCAGGCGGCCACAATTGATGGACGGACTGCTATTCCTTTCGTCATGTCCACGGTCACGGACAAACTTCAGTGGAACTGGACCATGGCGGCTATGGGCTTTGTGGGCAAGAACATTGAATGTGCCGATCAATTATTGCGCGAAGGTGATCGTGACCACACGGAACGCGGGCAGAAAATGCGCCAAACCGGGCTAGCGGTGATCGCGTCCATGATTCACGCGCTCCCGACCGTGCCGCTGCAAGCCACAGGCTACGATTTGGCAACCGGTAAACCGTCCGACCATATTTGGCTTGCGCCGTGGCTGCGCAACGCTACGGAAGACATGCGGGTTTTGATGCGGGCATATCGCCGCGAACGGGCGTTAGGACGCGAGCATCCGGAGTGGTTCAACTGGGTGAAGTCTTATGTGGACTGGCTCATACAGCAGCAGCGTGAGGATGGCTCTTTCCCCAGACGTTGGAAAGCGGGTAGCAGCGAAGTCGCGGAGCCTACAGGGACCACCAGTTACGCTCCCGTGCCTTTGCTTGTGTTGATGAGCGAAGAGACTGGAGATCCAAAGTATCAGCAATCCGCAGTTCGCGCCGCCGAGTACATTTGGGCCAACTGGGGAGCAAACGGTCTTTATGTCGGAGGGGCCAGCGACAATCCCAACAATACTGACAAAGAGGCCGGAATGCTCAGCATGGAGGCGTTTCTGAGTCTCTACGATTCGACCAAAGAGGCGAAGTGGCTGGAGCGCGCCAAAGCCGCTGCCGACTTTGCCGAGAGCTGGATATGGATATGGAATCTGCCCATGCCGCTGGATGCTGACAACGCGCAACTCCACTACAAAAAAGGAGTACCCACGGTCGGGATTCAGGGCATAACCGCCCGTGTTGCCGGCAGCGCTGATGAATACCTGGATTGGGCCGTGCCATCCTACGCGAAGCTCTATAACCTCACCCATGACGAGCACTATCTCGACGTCGCGCGCATTTTGTTGCATGACACAAAATCCATGGTGGCGCTGCCGGACCGGCAGTATGACATGAAGGGCATCGGGTGGCAACAGGAAGGATGGCGCATGGGACCGGGTCCGAACGGCCGAGGCGTGGGCGGGCACCGCTTCTGGCTGCCGTGGATCAGCTCGAACCACCTGTACGGAATCAACGGCCTCGAGGAGTACGATCCAGCTTTGTTCAAGCGGCTATCTACCAAACCGGCATCTGCAAATGCAACGGAGGCAAAATGAGATCATTCTCGCGTGCGCGGTCTTGACTTGCGCCTTGTAGCAGGTGCGATTCGATCTACCGAATTGGATATGCTCTTTCACCCATCTGCTGTCATTTCGCGATGATTATCCGAGTACCCCAACGGAAGGCCTCAACCTGACCGCTTTTGTAGTAATAGTCAGAGTGGTGGACCTTGGCCCCGCACCTCCCCAACCATCTTTCAGGGCTTCCACGTAAATTTCACCCGGGGTCTTCGTGCTTTGGATGATAAGCTGCGCCAGACCATTGAATACTGAGCGTTTCGGCTCCTTGTCGCTCTCCTGGCAGTTGGGGTCGCCGTTTCCGACTCCAATGAGCTTGCCGGGACCGGAGACTCTGAAGGCGATTTTGCTCTTTGCAGTTGGAACCAGCCTGCCTTCGGTGTCCAGGACCTCCACTTTCAACATAGAGACGTCTTCGCCATCAGCTCTAATATTGATACGGTCAGCAGTCAGCCGGATCGCGCTGGGCGATCCCGTTGTCTCTCGTTTTTCCGTCGCGATGACTTTGCCATCCTTTGAACCTCGAGCCTCGATGATGCCGGGCTCATAGCGCACCTTCCACTGCACGTGTCCAAGATACGGCACCTTTTGGGTGCCAAGGCTCTTGCCGTTAACGAACAACTCCACGGCGTCCAAGTTGGAGTAAACCCAGACCGGAATCTCATCACCCTCGCGGCCATGCCAGTTCCAGTGAGGAAATAAATGAATGGAAGGTTCTTTGCGCCACCAGGCCCGGTAATAATAAAAATAGTCCTTCGGGAAGCCGCACATATCAACGATGCCAAATTGCGAGTTGATCGATGGCCAGCCGTAAGGAGTAGGCTCGCCCCGATAATCAAAACCTGTCCAGGCAAATCCGCCCGCCTCCCAATCCTGCGTACCATAAAATTTCCACCATGTCTCCGGTGTCTCACCCCAGGAAACTACACCGTCGTAGGAGTTCACGAGATTCCGCAGCGGATCGGTGGTGTACTCGCCGCGCGTACTGATTGCACTCGATGTCTCCGATCCGAAAATCGGCCGGCCAGGATACTTCTTGTGGAATGCAAGAGGAAACTTCTGCGTGTTGTAGTTAAAACCGATAATATCGAGCGGAATTGACAGGCCTTTTTCGTTCTCTCCATTAACCGCGGCGGAAACAACCCGGGTTGGGTCGAGTTCGTGGCAGCGGCGCACCATGCTGGCTGCGATCCTTGCGCCCTGCTCGGCCATCTGGTCTTGCAGGCGCCACTCTTCGTTTCCAATGGACCAGACGATAATCGAGGGGGAGTTGCGATAGCGCTTAACCATCAGTTCGAGTTGCTGTAAGCCCTCAGGATTCGAACTCATCTGGCGGGTCTCACACATCATCATCACCCCCATCCGATCGCAGGCTTCCACCCATTCTGGGGTCGGCATGTTGTGGGAAGTGCGGACAGCGTTGCAGCCCATTTCAGTCAATACGCCGAGCCGGAACAATTGCAGGCCATCAGGAAGGGCCGCGCCGACACCCGCATGGTCCTGGTGATTGCATGTGCCCTGGATCTTGAGCGGTTTGCCATTTAGAAAGAAACCTTTCTGCGCGTCGAAACGGACGGTGCGGACGCCGAAGGTGACGCGCTCTGCATCGCGGACGCTCCCGTTATGCTCAATCGTCACCAAGGCGGAATACAGATTTGGCTGCTCGACCGACCAGAGCGCTGCGTTCTGAAGCTTCGCGGTCGCGCTGTAGGTGGCGGAGCCGTCAACGGGAACAGATTGCGCGGGTGCTCCAGCAGTGGCCACAACCTCGCCACGGCTATCAAGGATTTTCCACTTTACTGAGGCATTCACGGGCAACCCGCTGTCGTTCTGCACTACAGTGGAAAGCGAGAGCAGGGCTGAGTTCCGTTCCACCACAGCACGAACGACGCTCTCCCATTTTCCAAAATGCACCGCATCGGTCTTCGTGAGCCACACGTGCCGATAGACCCCGGCGCCTTCGTAAAACCAGCCGTCTCCAAAACTGGCATCAACCCGTAAGACAATACAGTTCTTGCCGCCATAAGTGAGGAAATCACTGAGATCAAATCGGAATGGAGCGTAGCCGTTGGTGTTTCGACCAATGAAGCAGCCGTTAACAAAAACGAGTACGTCGCGAAAGGCGCCGTCAAACTCGACCCATATGCGGCGGCCTTGGTCGCTGGCAGGAACCTCGAATTCGCGCCGGTACCAGCCTATGCTTGTCTCAGGATAGCGGCGGCCAAGGGGTTTATAACCATGCGAACGCAGAGAACTGTCGCCAGCCCCTGCATCGTCCCGCACGAACGGCAGCTCGACCGCCCAGTCATGCGGAAGATTGATTGTGCTCCAGCCGGAATCATCGAAACCGGCCTTTGCAAATTTAAAATCGCCGGTCTTGGAGAAGTCACTCTGGCCAAATCCGAACCCTAAATCTTTCGCGGGATCGGTGCCATGGCCGAATTTGAATTTCCAGTCAAAGTCGAAGAGCAACTGTTCACGGGGCGCAATGGCGGCGTCAGTTTCAACCGAACCGGCCGTCCGCTCGGCTTCCATCAACGAGGCAACGTCTGCGAAGGCGGGGTGTGGTACCCAGGATGAGGCTGATAGAACCAGTCCAGAAGCGATCAGGTCACGACGTGTAATGCGCGGCACAATGCCTCCTGCTTTTTAAATAGATATACGCGTTTGGTTCCGCGCTAGTGCAATTCCACTTACACCGTAATCAAACATGCCATCCGTTTGCGGGGAAATTCAATGTTCAAAGCTCCATCTGGAGTGGTTCCGTTGACCCCAGATTTTTTGGATCTTCGTGGTGGCCGCACGGCCTATTTCTCGCCCCGTTACAACCAACAAATATTTCTTAGATATCGCTAACTGTATCGCCATTAGGTAAGTATCAGTGGGGCCGAGGCTTGTCAAGAATTCATTCAAGCCTGCAAAAAATGTTGTTTATTGACTTTAGAATGTCAGCCCCGTGCTCTGGCTCTGGATGTGGCCTGTTTTGCCGAATGTCTTTGTGTGGACCGGCGCGCGACTAACTCCGGTTGCAGGATGACGCTTTCAATCTTGGGGGGTATTTTAGAGTTTATGATCGCAAGGGCAATACGGGCAGCTTCCTCTCCGATTCTCCTGCTGTGCTGGTTAACGCTCGAAAGCGGAACACTCAGCGCGTCATCGTAGTGAAGATTTCCGCAACCGATGACCGCAATGTCTTCCGGTATGCGCAATCCCTGATCCAGGGCATAATTCATGGCTCCCATAGCCAGAGGATCGTTGAAGCAGAAAATGCCATCAGGCCTTGTCTTAAGGGACAGCAGTTGCCGCATAGCTTCTGCGCCACGCTGCCTTGTCTCTACATCTCCCTTAGGTTCCGCGATGATGTAGTCCTCGATAATCTTTAGGCCCCCCTGGGCCAACGCTCGCTTATATCCTTCCATCCGGCGGATGCCGGGGCTGGTCTCAGGGCCGCGAATGTGTGCAATTCTTTTACAGCCGATATCAATCAAGTGCCTGGTTGCAACCATTCCAACCGCTTCATCGTCTATTCCAACAAAATTTGTGGAAAGTCCCGGAAGAGCGCGGTCAATAAGCACATAAGGGGTGTTTTGCTTTTCGATCCGGAAAAAGAGATCTACGGTTGAACGACACGAGGCGATGATAAGAGTATCAAGCCCGCGCTCTAGAAGTTGGTTAATCTCCTGCTCTTCAAGGTCCGGATCTTCTTCGGAAGAAGAAACGATCAGGTAGTATCCATGCTTTCTTAGAGCGGCGGAAAGAGACTTAGCGATTTCCGCGAAAAAAGGATGAAGTAGATCCGGCACTACCAAGCCAACCAGATAGGTGCGGCCAGTGACCAGACTGCGGGCCGCCAGATTGGGACGGTATCCCAGTTCTTTAACGCGGGCCAGCACCCGCCCGCGAGTCTCATCTCCAACATCGGGATGGTTGCGCAGGACCTTGGAAATAGTAATAACCGACACACCAAGATCCCGGGCGATGTCCTTCATTCGTACGCCCATAAACACCTCAGTATACAGAATGCTTGCAGTGCAACTAAGTCGGCGATGGTGTCACGTGCGCATTTCGCGGGTTCATTCACAATGTTGCCCGGAACCAAGATTTCAGGAGTAGGTTTATCCTTTTCGCAGTTTTTTTCTGCGTCAGACCAAACCTACTGCCTGTATTTTTCCTTGGAACTTTCGCGATTCCACCTCGACGCTTAGATTTAGACCAGAGAAATAACTTGCACCATCTTCTTCCTGAATAATAGAATCCATCCGGATTCGATAGAGTTAACGATACCGTTAAGCTAGAAGGATCCGGACACGCAGAAAGCGATTGCCTAGTTAAAGCCTCGCGCTGCAGGCTTGAAATTTCCAGATGAAAAAACCGAAAGTACACCAGACCATGGCCAAGAGATACATCAGTGTCTTTTTATTTATTGCTTGTGCTATTTCACCGGCATTCGCCGCGAATGAGCGTCCATTTGCCATTAAAGAGTCACAGAAAGATCCTAATGGCATTACATTTCGAACATCTACGGGAATAGTGCGGATTGAATCGTGTGGGGACCGCGTCTTTCATGTTGTGGTCAGCCCGGCTTCAAACATTCCAACGCCAAAGGTTCCAATCGTCACGCAACCGTGCCGGGCCAAGAATCTTCGCGTCAGAACCGGCAGGAACGACATCACGCTTTCTACTCCAGTGATCACAGCGCGAGTTGATGACCGAAACGGTTCGCTGACATTCTTGTCAAAGAACGGCAAGAGCATTCTCGCCGAACCTACTGCCGGAGCCAGAGAATTTGCTGTGCCCTCGTCTTTTGAAAACAAGGTTTGGCAAGTGCAGCAGACTTTCCTTTCTCCTTCGGGCGAGGCATTGTACGGCCTGGGGCAGCATCAAGAAGGCATCTTCAATGTCCGCGGAGTTCCAGTCCGCCTTAGCCAGGCGAATACGAATATTTCCATTCCGTTTTTGTTGTCAAGCGAGGGATACGGCATTCTATGGGACAATCCGTCACTTACCGACTTCAATCCTGCCGATCAAACCATTGCCATTGATCCAATCACCGGTAAGGGCAAGTTCACTACCACCGTAAAAGGCACCTATGGCTTCCTCCTGACCAGCGACAATAAAAAACAGTTGACGCTTAAAGTGGGCGGAAAATCTGTGATTGATCTGCATAACATGTGGACTCCGACCTCGGCCTCGGGCTTCGCGGAACTGGAGGCGAACAAGGACTACGAAGTCTCAGCGAAGGGCGGGCCCGGAGGCACTCAGTTGACGATGCGCCCTCCACAAGACACGACTACCTTCCGCTCCGAAGTCGGGCAGGCGATTGACTACTACTTTTTTTATGGGCCCGAGTTGAACCGGGTCATCTCTGATTATCGGCAGCTCACCGGCGAGGCGCCCCTATTTCCGAAGTGGGCCTATGGATATTGGCAGTGCCGGGAACGCTACCATAGCCAACAGGAAATTCTGGATATTGCAGCAGAATTTCGAAAACGCAAGATCCCCGTAGACATTTTGGTGCAGGATTGGCAGTACTGGGGCAAGTATGGGTGGAATGCGATGAAGTTCGACGAGGATTACTACCCCCAACCCAAAGAAATGCTCGATCAACTGCACGCAAACGATCTGCACATGGTGATCTCCATATGGTCGAGATTCGGCGAGAATACCGACGTTTATAAACGAATGAGCGCCCGGTCGCTTCTTATTCCCGGAACTCCATGGACGGATTTCTTCAACCCCGAAGCGCAAACGGCATTCTGGACGGAACTTAAGAACGGAATCTTCCAAGATGGAATGGACGGCTGGTGGATGGATGCCTCCGAGCCGGAAGGTGACGTCCTTCATGGGCGAAAAACATTCCTAGGAGATGGCGATTCGGTGCGCAATGCATATCCTTTGTATGTCACAAAAGCGATCTATGAAGGTCAACGCGCAACGACCGACAAAAAACGGGTGGTGATTTTGACGCGATCGGCATTCGCCGGACAACAGCGGAATGCTGCCGCCTCATGGTCGGGTGACATCAGCGCGAACTGGACGACGCTGCGGCGGCAGATCGCTGCCGGACTGAGTTTCAGCATGTCGGGAATCCCGTATTGGACTACGGACATCGGCGGATTCTTCCGGCCGCGCGACCAATACACCTCGGACGCGTACCATGAGTTGCTCGTGCGATGGTTTGAGTACGGCGCGTTTTGCCCTATTTTCCGCGTACACGGATACCAGTCAAACGCTGAGCTTTGGAATTATGGGCCACAGGTTGAAAACATTCTTACCCAATACGACGAGTTACGGTATCGTCTGCTTCCATATATCTATTCGGCAGCTTGGGGCGTCACAAATCGGGGGGAAACGCTCATGAGGTCGCTTCCTCTTGAGTTCTCGTCTGATCCCCGCGCCCAAAACATTTCTGACCAGTTTCTGTTCGGGCCCACGCTGTTGATCAATCCGGTCACAGATGAAGGCGCGACACAGCGGACTCTTTATCTGCCCACCGGCAGTGATTGGGTAGATTTTTGGACGGGAAAACGCCTTAGTGGCGGTCAAAGCATTACAGCGGAAGCTCCGCTTGAGAAGATGCCGATTTATGCCAAGGCCGGCTCCATTGTTCCGCTCGGGCCGCGCGTGGAATCCTCTGCGGCAAAGGCCGATCCTGTAGAACTGCGGATTTACACGGGAGCAGATGCCGACTTCGCCCTCTACGAGGATGAAGGCGACAGTTATAACTACGAACACGGAGCTTACTCGGTCATTCCCATCCATTGGGACGACAGGGCGAAAACGCTCACTCTGGCAGACCGCAACGGCAGCTTTCCCGGAATGCTGAAGGACCGTACCTTTCATATTGTGGTCGTCCGAGAGGGCCGGGGAACAGGAATTGCGCCAAGTTCGAATCCCGATGCCACGGTCGAATATCAGGGGCATGCCATTTCTACCCCCGTTCAGCCCTCATGAGGCTGAGGAAAATCGGTAGAAAAGGCGGCCTTGAATTTATGGGAAGCTCGAATAATCCGTGAAATGGAAGAAGCCGGGATTGCGTCAACACGCGAATGAGAGAGATGGCCTAGAGAATATCGTAGGTTAACGATAACTGTATCGTTGACACATAAATGTTGGATTGCTAACATCCTCCCTTGCAATTGAAGTGAAGCAAAGAGCAGTGCGCAGTCTAAGACCAGGAGATCACAGTGCAGCGACGAGATTTTTGCAAATTATTAGCAGCTTCGGCTGCATCGAGCGCCTTGCCTGTATGGGGACAAACTCTCTCTGCCAAGCAGTCGGGTCCAGCGGCGGACTTTGCTACCCCCAGTCTGGATTATGCGCAGTTCTGTGCATTGCCTCCCGAAAAAAGAACTTTCTATCAGGTAAGCAATGGCGCAATTGTCCAATCGAAGCTCGATAACGCGGATTGGAAGCCCACTGCATGGGGAAAGCCGCCTGCATTACCCATCGCGGGAGGATCATGGGATGGAGTGCCCATGGAATCTCCTCTATCTGGGTTGGCTGGCGACGGGCCTTACGCACCCACATGGGATTCGTTGCTGCGATATGACGCGCCGGAATGGTATCAAGACGCAAAATTCGGCATCTGGGCTCATTGGAGCCCCCAGTGTGTGCCGGAAGACGGCGATTGGTATGCGCGCAATTTGTATATTGAGGGCAACCGGCAAAACCAATTTCATCTCACCCATTACGGCCCGCCCTCGCGCTTCGGATACAAAGACCTGTGCGCTCAGTGGACGCTATTGAACTGGGAGCCTGATGACCTCATTACGCGCTACAAAAACGCGGGCGCAAAAATCTTCATTGCCTTGGCCAATCACCATGACGGCTTCGACGCATGGAACTCGAAGCACCATCCGTGGAATGCATCTGCCATCGGCCCGCATCGCGATGTGATTGGCGGCTGGGCGGCAGCGGCGCGCAAACAAGGACTGCGCGTCGGGGTGACGGTGCATCAGGCGCGCAATTGGTGGTGGTTTCAACCGTCGCATGGCGCGGACAAAACTGGTGCGCTCGCGGGCGTGCCTTACGACGGCGATCTAACTGCGGCCGAAGGCACAAATCAATGGTGGCAAGGGCTTGATCCGCAACGTTTGTACAGCGTGAAGCACCCGTTCGATGCCCTCCCTGAAGCTTCCTACGTTAAAAATTTTTACGACCGCACACGTGACCTGGTTGACCAGCATGATCCCGACCTTCTCTATTTTGATAACTCGCTGTTGCCGTTGGGCTGGGGCGGAATGAATGTAGGCGCGTATTTCTATAACCACAACCTTAAAACGCGTGGTCGAATGGAAGCCGTCCTGAACGTGAAGGATGTTCCCGACCGCCTGGCCAAAGCGGTGGTGGCGGATTACGAACGCGGACTTACCAGCGGAATCATGCAATATCCGTGGCAGTCGGAAACCTGCATTGGCCAGTGGCACTACAACCGCTCTCTTTATGAAAAGGCGGGTGAGTACGGCGGCTATTTGCCTCCCCGCGATGTCGTTCACTGGCTCATTGATACCGTAAGCAAGAATGGCACATTTATTCTGAACGTGCCGGGGCGGCCTGACGGCACGATTGATTCAAAAGAAATTGCCGTGCTCGACGGCGTTACCGCGTGGATGCAGGTGAATGGCGAGGCCATTTACGAGACACGCCCGTGGAAAATTTATGGTGAAGGCCCGAACAGCATTAAAAGCGGCTCTTTCCAGGGAAATAGCATTAGCACATTGGGGGCTGAGGACATCCGGTTCACGCGCAACAAGAAGAATGACGTAGTTTACGCGCTTGTTTTGGGATTGCCGGAGAAACCGATTGCTGTGCGCTCTTTGGGGCTCGCGGCGGCCACGCAGCCAGGCAAAGTGGCTCACGTGGAGCTTTTAGGCACGGGCGAGAAGCTGAAATGGAAGCAGCAGAGCGAAAGCCTGCAGGTAGAGCTACCGCGCCACTATCGGCCCAAGGTGGATTATGCGGCCGCGCTCAAAGTAAGTTTGGCATAATCCAAAGCGAGCATTCTGGATGTACTCGCATCCGCTTTGACAAGGAGACTGATTGCTCCGCCAAGGAATTCTTAACCCCCAGATCAATTCGCTTCTTAGCAGAGTGCGCCATACGAATACATTGGTTATTGCGGATCGCGGATTTCCCTTTTGGCCCACAATAGAAACAATTGACCTCGCTTTGGTAGACGATATTCCCCGAGTGCTGGATGTATTCCAAGCCATCCGCTCGAACTTCGTCATCGGCGCAATCATGATGGCGGAAGAATTCCGGCAGCAAAATTCTGCCGCGGTAATCAATCGGTTTGCCGAAGCGACAGCAGGATTGGAGATTCGCTACGAACCGCACGTGGAATTCAGGAAGCGAGTACCACAGGCGATCGGTCTGATCCGCACCGCTGACACGACCCAGTATTCGAACATGATTCTAGAATCGAGCTAAGCGGAACGCCGTCGCCATGAGCGCTGTAATAACAGAAAGCCTGACTGAAAGCACAAATTTTGCTTCCATGGGAGTTGAGGGCATTTTGAGCGGCTGAAGACCACTAAAGACCGAGCTACGGTAAGGTTTACTTTACCGATGACTTTTAGTTATATTTGCGCTATTGAATCTCCGGCGCTCTCGCGAACCTCATGTCAGATTCCAAAATTCTCAATGACAAAATGAACAGAAGTTCTCGCCTGGAATACCGCCAAGTGGGTCAAACCGACTTGCAAATTTCCGCGATTGGTTTCGGTGCCTCGCCGCTCGGCAATGCGTTTGGTCCCATTGATGCCGAAGAAGGCACGCGGGCGGTACATTTGGCAATAGACGAAGGAATCAATTTCTTTGATGTTTCTCCATACTATGGTTTGACGCTGGCTGAAGAGCGTTTGGGGCAGGCGCTTTTAGGGAAGCGGGACCGCGTGGTTCTTACGACAAAATGTGGGCGCTATGGCGTTGAGCAATTCGATTTCTCTGCCTCGCGTATTCGCTTAAGTATTGAAGAATCGCTGCGGCGGCTTCGCACTGACTACATAGACCTATGGCTTGCCCACGATGTGGAGTTCGGCCACGCGGAACAGATTGTCAATGAAACCATTCCGGCAATGCGGAGTCTGCAGCGGCAGGGCAAAGTTCGCTATGTTGGGATATCTGGCTATCCGCTGAAGGTCTTAATGCATATTGCAGAGAAGGCGCCGGTGGACTGCATTCTGAGCTATTGTCATTACAACCTTCTTATTGATGACATGGATACTGTTCTCATGCCCTTTGCAGAAAAGCTTGCCATTGGAGTTATCAATGCTTCGCCCCTTCATATGGGAATGCTAACGGAGCGCGAAGCCCCTGAGTGGCATCCAGCCCCTTTGAAGGTACGGCTGGCCGTTAAAGAAGCGCAGTCATTCTGCCGGATGCGTGGTGTGGACCTGGCAGAAATTGCCCTTCAATTTTGCCTGGATTATCCGCGGGTAACGACAACCTTGGTAGGCATGGCAAGCCCCGAAGAGGTCGGCCGCAATCTGCGCGCTTACAGGAATTCACCCGACCGTGACTTAATGCGGCAAATAAAAACTATCCTGGCCCCTGTCTCAAATATGCAATGGCCTTCAGGGACACTTGAAAACTGTGACTAAGTACATTGACGCGCATCAGCATTTCTGGAAATATTCGCCCCAGGGGTATGAATGGATTGATGAGCGCATGAGTGTGCTCCGCCGGGATTTTTTGCCTTCACACCTGCACGCTGAGATGACATCTTCCGGAGTGCACGGGTCAATCGCGGTGCAGGCGCGTCAGACATTGGAAGAAACGGAATGGCTTCTGGAATTGGCGGCGGAGAATTCGTGCCTCGCAGGGGTGGTTGGGTGGGCGCCGATAGCCAGCGCCAATTTTTCTTCGCAGCTAGACAGGCTTAGTGAGCATCGGAAATTTCGAGGCTTGCGGCACGTTCTACAGGACGAGCCGGACGAAACGTTCATGCTGCACGATGATTTTAACCGCGGCATAAGCCTGCTCAAAGGCAAAGACCTCGTGTACGACATCTTGATTTATGAGCACCATCTCCCAAAGGCGGTCCAATTTGTCGACCGGCATCCTCATCAGAGATTTGTCGTGGACCATCTGGCAAAGCCCAAGATTCGCGCCGCCGAAATATCGCCGTGGAGGGAGCACATGCGCTCGCTCGCTGAACGTCCGCACGTCAGTTGCAAGCTCAGCGGCTTAGTCACAGAGGCAGATTGGAGCGGATGGAAAGTTGACGATCTCCGCCCTTATGTCGAAATTGCTCTTGAGGCTTTCGGGCCTCGGCGGATTTTAGCCGGCTCGGATTGGCCTGTCTGCACCCTTGCTTGCGGATATAAATTGTGGTGGGAGACACTGCAAATGCTGCTTTCTGAATTGTCCGACGATGAACGGAATGCCGTTCTCGGCGGCAACGCCGTCGAAACCTACAGGCTTAAGGATGTGGCGCGATGAAAGCTCTCGTCATGCACGGGCCTGGCTCAGTGAAGGTCGAGGAAGTTCCGGCTCCGTCGCGACAAGCAGGGGACGCCCTGTTGCGGGTGCGTTACGTCGGGCTGTGCGGAACAGATTTAAATTCCTACCGTGGCCGCAACCCTCTGGTTTCATATCCGCGCATTCCGGGGCATGAGATCGCCGCGACCATTACCGAAATTGTGGAGAACCGCCTGGGACTTTCGGTTGGAAAGGACGTAACTTTGTCGCCTTACACGAGCTGCGGAGAATGCGCGGCTTGCCGCAACAACCGGTGCAACGCTTGCCAGTTCAACCAGACGTTGGGAGTGCAGCGGAACGGCGCGCTGGCGGAATTTATTTCCGTGCCGGTTGAGAAACTATATCTCGCGCGCCTGAGTCTCCAGAAGCTTTGCCTGGTTGAGCCGCTCACCGTCGGATGCCATGCGGTATCCCGTGGGCGCGTTCGCTCGTCGGACACAGTCGCAATTTTCGGCTGCGGAGGCGTAGGATTGGGGGCCGTCGCCGCCTCAGCGTTCCGGGGATCCACCACCATCGCCATTGATGTTGATGACGGAAAGCTCGAAACATCACGCAAAGCAGGAGCGCAGCACGTGATCAACTCGCGCAAGCAGGATGTTGGAGCGGTACTTCGCGAACTCACCAATGGACTTGGCCCGCAAGTGGTCATTGAGGCAGTTGGCCATCCGGAGACGTTTCGTGCGGCAGTTGATCTTGTGGCTTATACAGGACGCGTGGTTTATATCGGCTATGCCAAGGAGCTGGTGAGCTATGAAACTCAATTTTTTGTTCAGAAGGAACTCGATATTATGGGCTCGCGCAATGCGCTTCCTCCTGACTTCAAGGAAGTCATTGCGATGCTCGAGCAGGACCGGTTTCCTGCAGATGCAACCATCAGTTCCGTTGTGCGATTAGAGGAAGCGCCGGCAATTCTGGCGGAGTGGGATGCTCATCCCGACCGGTTTACGAAGATCATGGTTTCGTTGTCATAGGTATTACGCATAGGCAGGGTTCAAACAATGGAAACTGCGTTCAATTCAGAGAAGCAAACCGGAACGGGGCAGAGCCAGCCTCGGCTTATTCCGCAGGGATACGGCTTGCTCTTCGCGCTCATCACCGCGCTGTTTTTTCTGTGGGCCATTCCCAACAACCTGAACGATGTCCTCATTCGCCAGTTCATGAAGTCATTTGTCATGACGCGGTTTGAGGGAGGCTTAGTTCAATCAGCGTTTTACATGGGCTATTTCGTTCTGGCGATGCCCGCAGCCCTGATCATGCGCAAGTGGGGCTACAAATCCGGATTTCTCATTGGATTGGCGCTCTTCTCTCTTGGCTGCCTGTTGTTCTGGCCCGCCGCTCTTGCCGCGCGTTACTCGCTTTTTCTCTCTGCATTGTTCGTCATTGCCAGCGGCTTGTCTTTTCTTGAAACCGCTTCCAATCCTTTCATCGCCCAGTTAGGCGATCCGCGGACGGCGGCGCGCCGCCTGAATCTGGCGCAGGCATTCAATCCGCTCGGCTCGGTTACCGGGGCTCTTGTGGGGACCGTATTCATTTTTTCTGGAATCGAACTGCGCCCCGACCAGGTTGCGCTGCTCCAAGCTAAGCACGAATACACCGCCTATCTGCACTCCGAAACCATGCGCGTGGTCGCGCCGTATGTCGTTTTAAGCGTCATCACATTTCTCATGTTGCTGTTGATCGCGGCAACGCGGTTTCCTTCCGCATTGCGCGAAGCCGAAAAGGCCGAGTCACATGGCGGACGGTTCACCGAACTCCTGCATCATCGTCATTTCCTGCTGGCTGTCGCGGCCCAATTCGCCTACGTGGGCGCGCAGGTGGGAACATGGAGCTATTTAATTCCTTACATCCAGACTTACGTGCACGCCCCGGAGAAACTTGCCGGATATCTTCTGACCGGAAGCCTGGTCCTGTTTGGAATCGGCCGCTTCTTTTCTGCCTGGCTGATGCGCTTTGTCAATCCCAGCGCGCTGATGACTTTGTACGCGGTCCTCAACGTGGGATTAGCTGCCGTCGGCGTGTTGTTGCCCGGCTGGCTTGGGGTCTATGCCCTGGTGCTTACTAGTTTCTTCATGTCCTTGATGTTCCCAACGATCTTTGCCCAGGGAATCCGTGGCCTGGGCGCGAACACCAAACTCGCAGGCTCGTTAATCGTGATGTCAATTGTAGGCGGCGCGGTGCTCACGCCGGTCATGGGCCTGATATCTCTCAATTCCGGCGGTATGGCGGCAGCCTACGTCATTCCCTTACTCGCATATTTGTTGATCGCATTCTACTCTTTCGCCGATGTTCGTATTTTGCGCAAGACTAGCTTTGCATCGAAGAACTTCGCATGATGCTTCTGGACAAAGCGAACGGAAAAATCAGCGAAGAATTTTGGAAAAAAATAGCAGAGTGGGAAGCAGAAGAACAGCAAATATAAATCGCCTCTACGGGGATTGGAACAAGCCAGACCGGATCAACTGATGGACGCCAAATGAATTTTCGAACTCGCGAATAAGGCGTATTCCTTTATCTTACGCAGAGCCCG
>JAICKN010000297.1 GCA_025927855.1 Terriglobales bacterium | reverse complement strand
GCAGCAGGTCTCCAAGCTCGCCCGGCAGTTCCTCCCAATCGCGGTTATCAATGGCTTCGAGGACCTCATAGGTCTCTTCCAGTGTGTAGGTCTTGATGGAGTCGAAGGTCTGTTCGCGATCCCAAGGGCATCCGCCGGGAGCGCGCAGGCGGGCCATGATGGCGACAGCGCGCTCGAAACGTGATCCGGTTGTTTCAGGCATATCCCTCACTGTATTGGAGGCGGTAGATTGGCGGCAAATCGGAGAAACGAGTTGTCTTTCTAAGGATTGAGCTTTTACGCCAGACGGACAATCCCCTAACTACCGCCTTATGAGCCGCTTACGCTGACATATTTCATGCTGGACTTAGGTTACCTTTCTCTAATAGTCGCGCAGGAAGAAACTATTGGCAGAACGATTTTTATAATCGGTATAGCTAGATTTTGCAGGCCACAATGAACCTCCCCACAGCAACCCGCAGTTCGCTGGAAGGCGAACGTTTCCATGTAATCGTAATTGGTGGCGGCCTCAACGGAGCGGCGGTAGCCCGCGCCAGCGCCTTGGCGGGAAAGCGCACCCTCTTGCTGGAACAGAATGACTTTGCCAATGGCTCCACAAGCCACTGTCTCCGCCTGCTGCATGAGGGACTGGAGCATGTTTTGCGAGGGAACATTTCCCTGGCTCGCGAAGCTGCCCGCCAGCAACAGAAGCTTTTGGCGGAACACGCTTATTTATCCCATTCCAAAAGATTGCTGGTGGCCAGTAATCCTTCGAAGCAACGGCCGCTGAAATCACGCGCCAACCTCTGGCTATATAAACAAATCGCAGGCAGCCGCTCGTCTTCTGCCCGCGAAACGGAAGTAAAAACACTGGAGAGCGCGCTGGAGTCTTCCGGTCATTCCCCGCTTTTTCATTTTCAGGAGGCGCAGTGCGAATTTCCGGAACGTCTGGCCGTCGAGTGGTTACTAGATGCTGTTGGCCGGGAGGCAATCGTACGAAACCATTCGCAAGTGCTGGCCATTGATGTCCGCCAGAACAGAGCTCGCGGCGTCCTTGTCCGCGACAAACTTACGGGCGCGGAGACCCGCGTGGAGGCGGCCTGGATTGTAAATGCGAGCGGCGCGTGGTCTGAACGCCTGCTACAGCGTTCGCGAATAAAGCTACAGCGCCCTTTCAGCAAAAATATCCGCCGAGCCTGTATTGTGCTGCCCATGACCGCTGGATTGCCGGATGTGGCGCTTCAATTCGAAGATCACAATGGCGGAGTTCTACATATGGTTCCGTGGCACCGTCAACTGCTTGTGGCTGGGCCCACGCGCACGGATTGCAATGACACTGCAAAAGCGGAACCATCCCACGAAGAATGCGAACAAATCCTGCATGCGCTGCGCATCCTTCTGCCCGGGCTGGATATAACTTTTGAAAATATCCGCATGGCTTTCAATGCAGTTTCCGCCGAGCCGTGCGAAGCCCGGCATGCAGGAAATTACTCTGTCCGGCGCCACGAAGACGACGGAGCTGCGAATCTCGTTTCTGTTATTGGCGGCGGCCCGGCATCTGCGGAAGATGCGGCCCGTTCATTTCTGTCATTCCTGGAAAAAGATGAGAAACCCGCGCACGCTGCGGAGTCCACCCCGGCGAACTCTCTTTTGGATGACTGGACGGTGGAGATCGCAGAGGCTGCGCGCATCAGCCATGAGAATGCAAACAGCATTGCGGAGTGGCACGGACCCCGCTCTCTTCCTGTAGCGCAACTGGCTAAACGGGATGCAAAAATGCGTGCGCCTCTTTGCTCGCACAGCGAGCACATTGTGGCGGAAGCGGTAGATGCCTTTGCCAACGAATTTGCTCTGACTCTGGCAGACGTTTTGTTGCGGCGGGTCCCGGTGGCGCTGGGGCCATGCTGGTCAGCCGCCTGTAGCCGGGAGGCGGTCGCGCGCATGCGCGCAGTTATGGGATGGACAGAACAGCAGGGGGCATCGGAATTAGAAACGCTGGAAATGGAACGGACCGCATATCTGCCGCGCCTCTCGCCTGCGGCAATTGGGCTTCCCACCGCAGCGGATTAGCATTTCAGGCCGCGACGAAATCCACCTTCGCTTCGTGCGGAATGATTCCCGCCTTATGCCCCATGTCGAGCAGACGCCGGACCGCCTCTTTCCCGTCTGGGCCATAGTCGAGGGTGCGCTCGTTGACGTACATGCCGACAAAGCGGTCCGCCAGCCGCGTGTCTAAATCGCGCGCGAACTGCATGGCGTACTCCAGAGCTTCTTCACGATGATCCAGAGCATATTGAATGCTTTCCTTTAAGGCAGCGGAGACGCTTGCCATCAATTCAGGCCCCAAGCTGCGGCGGATGACGTTTCCTCCCAGCGGCAGCGGCAACCCGGTAACTTTTTGCCACCACTTCCCGAGATCAACCACGCGATGCAAGCCCGACTTTTCATAGGTAAGCTGGCCTTCGTGGATGATCAATCCCGCTTCGAAATTGTCCGCCATTACCTGAGGAATAATCTGGTCGAACGGCACGACCTCGGTTTCAATCCCTGGGGCAAACAGGTTCAGCACCAGATAAGCGGTAGTCATTTTGCCGGGCACAGCGATGCGCTTGTTCTTGATCTCGCTTTGCGAGAAGGCGCGCTTGGCCACAATCATGGGACCGTAACCGTCACCGACGCTGCCGCCGTTGGAGAGAAGCGCATATTTTTCCTGAATGTAGGGATAGGCGTGGAAAGAGATGGCGGTCACGTCATAAAATCCATCGCCTTCCCGCGCCTTGCGGTTTAGAGTTTCAATGTCGGTAAGAGTGTGAGTAAAGCGCAACCCCGGCACGCGGACCTTGTTTGTGGCCAATCCGTAAAACATGAAGGCGTCATCGGAATCGGGGCTGTGGGCAATGGTGATTTCGCGGGTTGAAGCCGGACTGCTGGACATGGGACCTTCTTCTATTTTCAGAGACATGAGATTTCGTAGTGTTGAGAAGCATCAGGACTGCGCTTTACGCATGCGCCGCCAGCCGGAAACGATCGCCGAGGACATAAGAACTTTGATGATTTCCGCGAAGACGAACCAGTAAAGACCAAAGCGCAGCGCCATGGAGATGGAGTGCGTAAGCACAAAAAGCCAGCCAATTCCCCCGGCAAAAAGAACGCATTCCGCCAGTAAAGCGGCCACGGCGGCGCGGGCG
>JAICKN010000043.1 GCA_025927855.1 Terriglobales bacterium | reverse complement strand
TTCCGAGCAAAGCCTGCGCTGCGGTCGCTCCCAGGCACACCAAAATCTGCGGCCGGATGCGGTCAATTTCTGCCTCAAGCCAGGGGCGGCATGCCTTGATTTCGGCGGCGCGAGGCTTGGCATGAATGCGCTTTTTCCCTCTGGGGACCCATTTGAAATGCTTGACAACATTTGTAACGTAGACCTGACTCCGGTCTATACCGGCCTGCTCCAGGGCTTTGTCGAGCACTCCCCCAGCCGGGCCGACAAAGGGATGGCCGGTTCTATCTTCGCGGTCTCCGGGCTGTTCGCCCACGAAGATGATTTGTGCTGTGACCGGCCCTTCTCCGAATACAGTCTGTGTGCCCGTCTTCCAGAGCGGACATGCTTTGCAACCTGCGGAAATTTTCCGCAGCGTATCGAGCGTGGCGGCCGCCGGTATGAGTGATGCGGCGGTGCCTGTATTGCTCTTTCTGTGCGCACTGTCGACGATCTTAAGCATTGAACATGTGGTCAGATGTCGCGGGGCACTGAGCAGTTTGCCAACGCGCATAGCTCTTTCGCGCGTTAGAGTTCCACGGTGTCCTCAGCAAACACGGCTCGGACGTTTATAGTCGTGCCGCCTAGAGCGAATCCTTATGCTTCACACAAATGGCGACTCTGCGTACTAGTCACGACTAAAGCGCGTGCGTCCGATCTCTGGTCGGCGAACACCGACGAACCGCGGGCCTCAGTGAGCCATCGCCACCGAGGTCGTCAGATCAAAATACTTTTTAAATGCTTCGCTTGCCGACGTTCCGTCCGACCAACTGCTTACCGGAACGTCAATCGTGGTATACCGGCCTATTTTTTCTTCGTGCGCGTCCAATGGGACGTCATCCCCGAAGCCGGATCCCAATGCTCTAGGATCGATTTCAGGGACAAAAAACATCACGTGGGGAAGCCATGGTCCTTTGACGCCGGCATTCAAATACCCCTGCTTTGACAACATGTAGGACACCGAACCGGGTTCAGGGGTGGGCAACTCACCTTTTGCGATGCCGTCTATAATGGCGGCCTCGATCTGAATGTTCGAACGTCCAGCAATCGCCAGTTCGGTCTTCTTGAGATAGATCGGAAGAAAAGACCGCGTAGCGGGAGCGCTAAGGCAGATCGGACCGTGTATCTTTGGGTCCCAAAAGGCAGGATTGCTTTTTGATAAATCCCAAGATCGTCCCACCACACACGTGAAACCGTTCTTCCCCTCCACTGCTGTGTCATAACCATGCCGTCCAAGGACCATCACCGAGGCATCCTTGGCAATGGATGACGGAGCGGCGCTACGGGCCATCGCAATCTCCGCATCGCGATCCATCAGATATGGATCGATCGAGCCTATACTAGACCCGGCTGATTTCTCTTGGGCCTGCATTCGCCACAGCATCAAAAAGCCAAACGTAAGTGCAAAGCTCAGACCAAATGCAACGAATTTTCGGTTGCGCATCATTCTCTCCTTTGGAAATTGTTTCTTTCTGTCCCGTTACTTCGTCCAACTTGCGCCGGGTTGGGTATTGAATCAGGCGCTGCCCTACGCTTGGCCTCTGTGCGGTTTTGCAGCCCCCAGACTACGTTCCGCCTGCCCGTTACGATGCCCACTTCTTTCGATCTTCGAGGGCTGCGTCGCGAGCCGCCCTTCGCCGCGGATCACCGATCGCGATCTTTTCTACAGCAGGTGGCGCCTTTTCCGGCGTCCCCGTGCCATACGGCGGCTGCGGCTCGTACTCCAGGACTAGCCCAAGAAACCAGGCGTAGTCCTCTCCCCGTAACTGCGCCGCGACGCGAAGGCAAAATCAATTCCCGCCGGATGCCGCCGGAGGTGATGCGATTACTGTCTTCAACGACATGGTTGACCACAAGCTCGGCTCCGGCCTACCCTTTGCTTACTGCGGATGGAAAGCTGGATTGCGCGCCGAAATAACACTCAATGGATATCAACTTCCGGTTCTCGTCGATTTGAAGATACTCGACGTTACGGAACGATTTGCCGTTCTTGGTGTAGCAAAGATACTTCACAAAAGCGTCGTTCGGGCCGGTAGCAACCCGCTCCAGGTCGAAGTCTTTGATGAAATTGATCTGTGTGTCCCAGCATTGCGTTTTAAAAGTGGTCTTGCTGATGTGGTCGTCCCCGGCTGCGCTCGAAAAGGTGAAATTGTCGGCGAGCATGCTATTGAATGTAGCGAAATCCTTGTCTTTCCACGCCGTGTACCACTTACGGAGGAGCTCCTCGCTCATCAAGTTGGGGGTTCCCGTTTCGCTGGCCCTTACAGATGCGGGCAGGGTTATCGCACCTACCAGCGCGCATGCTCCCGTCGCAAGCATATTCCTGCGCGAAACTGTGATCTTTGTCATTGTTCATTCTCCTTTTCACGATGAGGTCTCACACGATTTGCTCGATTGACTTGGGAAATGCAAATTCGTCCGCACGGCTAATTGCAATTAGCCGGCCTGGCCGCGCGGTCGCTCTGAGCCTGATTACTCTCAGCTCGTTGATTTCTGCCTCCGATGCATGGGTTCTCTGATTCCACTCCCCGCCGGATGGGGTGAAACCGCTGTTGTGCCTTTCCCATTCAGACATTCCTACATAGCTGGTGCAGCCGTTCCATCTGACCATTTGTCAACGGCAATCACGAACTCGGTGATGGGTTCCGGACCACCCTGAAATTGCGGATTCAGTGTCACGGGCGAATCGGGCAAATCCGCACCCCAAGACGATTTGTCTGTCAGTGGGAAGTAGAACATCAGGTGAGGGACGTAGTGCCCAAGGGAATCACTTAGGTAGCCTGCCCGCGACATCATGTAACACATCGCACCCGTCTCCGGTGACGGTAGCTCTTTCTTGTCGTATGCCGCCTTGATGCTGTCGATCATCTGGGCCTTGGACAACCCCGCTAAGACCATTCCCGTCCGTTTAATGATGAGAGGCAGGATGGTTCGCGCAGCTGCCGGATTGAAGCATTGCGGCACTCGCACTCTCGGGTTCCAGAACTGCCCCGAGTTGAATGGGGACATCCATGACCTTTCGACCATACAAACAAAACCATTCTTTCCTTCCACGGCGGTCTCATAGCCCCGCCAATCAAGGACCAGGACTTTTGCATCATTGGATATCGACTCCGGAGCAGCGCTTCGCGCCAAGGCGATCTCGGCGTCGCGATCCGGCATCAGGTATTGCTCGATCGAAGCCATGCTCGGATATGCTGTCGAGCGATCCTCATTCCGATTGCGGCCCGTAAACAGGAACGCTAGTCCCACAGCCCCGCAGATGATAGCTAAGGCCCCGGCCCAGATCCAGCGGCGCGTCATCACTCTGTTTTTCAATCTCGGCCAGCTGACCTTCACCGCTTCCCGAGGCTGGAAGCACTCTGCCAACGCATTCTTGATCTCCAGGGAGATGCCTGCTTCTGGTACTTCAACTTCCCATGCCATTAGATCTTGGGAAATGCCCCGGAAATCGGCAGCGAGGGCCTGGCACTCCGGACACAGTTCCAGGTGCGACAAGGTCTTCGTGGCTTCGTTCGCCGGCAGTTCGCCGTCGAGATAAGCCATGAGTTCTTCTTGCTCGATCGGATGTCGGTTCGTGCTCATTGCATGCCTCGTCTTCCTGGTCGCGGTTGCGCGGCATCCGCTCTCTGGCCAGGATTGGTTCTTGCCTCCGACTCCAGATAACTCTTTAATGCGAGACGCGACCGAAAGAGCCTGGAACGGACCGTATTTACGGGGATTCGCAACAGCTCCGCAATGTCGGAATAACTCAGCTGCTCGTATTCACGCAGCATCAGGATTTCGCGGTCCGCAGTATCCAACCTTTCCAGAGCTTGCCGAACCCAAAGCACACTGTCCGGAGCTTCGTGACTTCTTGGTTCCGGAGCGGACTGCCCTGATATGCCACTCGTTAAGAACTTGCGCCGTTCCGCAGCCACCAACTTCAAAGCGATGCCATACAGATACGTTCGAACCAGAGCCCGCGGCTCGTAACGAGAGGCTGCGCGAATCACGGCGAGGAAAGCTTCCTGGGTAAGGTCCTCTGCCCGCTCGGGATTGTTTAGCCGGCGAGCGAAGAAGCCGTAGAGTGGCTTGCTATAGCGGGCAAACAACTCCTCGAAGGCTGCGCGTGATCCGCCTCGGAATTCCAGCATCAAGGCTTCGTCGCTAGTCATAGTCGTTGCGATACTTAATCCCTGCAATCCTGCTGAGCCCTTTCCATACCCTTACATCCTTCTTTAATGTCAGAAGAGCGCGAAAAGTTCCCGGACGCGTCTATTTCTCTTGTGTTTTTACACTCATCACGAGAATGAGCCTAGCTGCCATTCTCAATCAGCAGATTGCATGGGCTACTGCACCAAGAACTCTACGCATTGAGATTCTCATCGGCTATTGGTATGGCGTTTGCCTCGTCCCAAACATATGCCACAAGGAAGACCGCGAAGGTAAATGGCTGGATGACCCTGTTCGGATTGGACGTACTCGGCGAGGGGATGCTGCTGCGAGCCGCCCATGCTAATACTTCCCTGGCCCGTGAACGTGGCCGAAGAGGCCCCTGTATTGGTTGACGAATTCAGTCGTCGCGGGCCGCACGGTGGGGAGCACCACGCATAGTCGCTACCCCAACAGCCACGGCTCCGGCTACACATTTCTCTCGTCAATGCATGTCATTGATTTCGAAATGGAGCCTAATACTTTTTTTGCGCAACTGATTCTGGGTAAGTTGTTCATCGCGGGCCGGCAACTCATTGAAGATAAAAGATTGGGCAATTCGGAAGGCGGAAATCGCGAGAAATCATCAAGAAGAGAATCTGCCTGTAATCTGATGATTCTAAAGATGGTGAGCGCGGTAGGAATCGAACCTTCAAGCTACTGATTCCTAACCAATAACCACAAAATGAATGGTTTCAGCGATTTCCCAAGCTTTTTCGTCGGCACAAATAGGCAGATTTAGGCACGGTTGTTACGAAATTTGTTACGAAGTTTTTATGACCGTTTTAGGGCGAACACTCGCGACTTTACTTCCGGGCTCGTGACGGAACCCATGACGGTGCTCCCTCCTCCGTCGCATTGTCGGTCAGAAGATGAAATTCGGACCCGTCGATGCGCATCACCGCAATTTCGCCGTAGGGCTGAAATGTGCCCACCAGAAGCGGCTGCACCGCTTCATCCTTGAACCCCTGGACTGAGGTAGCGAACGCGATCCATTCGCCATCGGGAGAGATCGATGGGTGCGCGTCATTGCCGGGAAGGCGCGTCAGACGAAGTAGCCCGGTGCCATCTGGCCGTATGCGATAGATTTCGTAATCCCCATCCCGCTTACTTGTGAAAACGATCCAGTCGCCACGCGGCGACCATGAAGGAAAAGTATCGTACTCCGAGCCCGTCTCCAGCCTTCGGCTCTTGCCCGATGCTAAATTGAGGATGTCCAGCTCACGGCTGCTGCCACGTGCAACCCGGTAAACGACTTGCTTGCCATCTGGCGACCAGCTTGGCATACCATTGTTGGCATCGTCATGTGTTACTTGCACGGCATGACCGCTATTGGGGTCCACGCTCGTCAGCTGCGCCGGGCGGATCTGTGCGCGCTGGAAAAAACCCCCGACTCCGACCAGGATTGCATTGCCGCTCGGCGACCACGCCGGTCCGGCCGCGTCCGCAGTGAGCGGTCCCTCCCAAATTACCTTGCGATCGGCGCCATCCAAGCTCGCGGTGACCAGCTTGCCACTCCGGATTTGGCCTGCGAAATTTGTGAGTATATACACCATGCGCTCGCCCGAAGGCGCAAACGAGGAAGCGTCGGGGACGCGCAGGAGAGCGAATCGGGCATCACGGCTCGGCCAGTTCTGAAAGGGACGATCACGATCACCTCGAGGATCGGTCTCCACGTGAAATACGAGGCTGTGGGCATCGGGCGACCAGGAGGGAACCTGAAACGATCCGTGAATCGTACGTCCGTTGGCAAAACGGAGCCCGTCTTTTGTCTGGTAAACGAGTCCATGCCCAATCCAACGCGGGCACACTTTGAGTCCATCGCCGGACGTGAGTGTCTCGCGTTTGCCGGAGGCAATCTCGACTGACGCAATTTGTGTCGTTCCCGTTCCGAGAATCAGACCGCCAGTGCAGACTTGTTCAACATCTCCGGTGTAGAACAAAATGTGCGTACCATCGGGCGACCAGCTCGGCGTTCCCGCCGTTTCGCTGGTTCCATTTGTGATTCGGCGCAGCCCGGAGCCATTGATCCGAACGATGTAGATGTCCCTGTATTGCGGCGTCACAAAGAACCCAGCTCCGGGCTGCGTGGTGCTCGGGCAAGTACGCACGCGGTCGCGATCCGACGAGAACGCGATCCATTGTCCGTCCGGAGACCACGCCGGACGGAAATCTCCAGCCGGATGGTCAGTGAGGTTTCGCGTCTTGTGCGTAACCAGGTCCAGGATCCAAATGTCCGCCTGACCGCTCCGGCTTGAAACGAACGCTAACGACCTGTCATCGGGTGAAAGCGCCGCCTGATCTTCGAATCCTGGATCGTCGGTTAACTGCTCCAGGCTCGAGCCGTCCGGATGAACGCGCCAGATATCGGCAGAGCCGGCGCGGTGCGACGTAAAGACAATCCATTGCCCATCGGAAGAAAATGACGCGTTGTAATCGAGGGCGGAATTAGGCGCCAGCGGGCGAACATGATTGCCGTTTGCGTCGGCGAGGAAGATATCAGTGTTGTTTGGGGCGAAGCTCTTGAATGCGATGGTGTATTGCGAATTGTTCGCAGCCTTTGAATTGCGATTCTCAGCCGAAGCAACGCTACCTGCAGTCGCAGCCGCAACGACGGTATGGAATGCGTCCCGAGCATACGGAATCGCCCCTTGATCGGCTATCAAGACGAGAGCACAGGCAAGCGGGAACGAGACAATACGAAACCACGGTGATTTCATCATCGACCCCGGTTCATCAGAGCAGCGTGAGCCTCTCAACGCGCTTTCTTTGTCGGAAAATCTGATTCTTCAACCTTTGACAAACAGGTCAAAGCTGTGACCGGCTAAGTGGTCACTGATTCTACACGAGATTCAGATCGAGTGGCCACGGACTTCGTAACATCGCGTAACAAAGTTTTGCCTACTCCTGCACACTTCCTGCAAGGGAGATGCTGAAAACAAAGGAGATGGTGAGCGCGGAAGGAATCGAACCTTCAACCTACTGATTAAGAGTCAGTTGCTCTGCCAATTGAGCTACGCGCCCGGCAAGGGGTTGTGGAAGCAGTTTCTCGCGAGGGCTACCGCCCAGCGGCAAGCGCCGCTAAATGCCAAAAGCTATACGCTCCTGGCGAGTCTTTATATTTATAACACGTGTGGCGCAGGTAACGGGGCAGACAGGACTGGGCGAATTTGCGGAGAACTGTATTGGATGTCTGCTTACACAAGTTGGAGCTGGTTTCCGAGAATATGACAGGTCTCTGTTTCACACGAGGTGAAGCCGTTTGTAGGGAATGGTGATGGGTTACCGTTTCCCCCGAGTTGGAGCTCTGGCAGAAAATCGCGATGCCCAGACGGAGGAATACGCGATTCTCGGCCTGCAAAAATGGGCCCTAAACGCGCACCAACTCAGGCACCTTTGCCTGCAATGAAAGTCGTCGCTTGCGTGCTAACCTTGGGCCAGTTTCAGCCATTGTGGAGGGTGGATGGCGCGAGCAAGGGCTTATGTCTTTATCGGGATTTTTTTGCTGGCGAGCGTGTACGCGCGGGCCCAGCGGCGGCGCGATCCTAAGAATGAATTCAGCGGCAGTATTGGGCATTTTTTCATCAGCGACCATCACATTCCCGGATTGAGTTTCGACAATGTGCTCACGACCGGGCCGGGGTTTACTTTCGGTGTTAGCTATGGCCGCCGGTTGTGGGGAAATGATCTGGCTTCATTCACGGCGGAGTTCCCTGTGTTTTTTAATCTGGAGGAAGGTGTAAACCTTAAAACCAATCTCGTCCCCGGCGATTACAGCGCGTATTTCCTTGCCCCATCGCTGCGCGTCAATTTGTTTCCCAAAACCTATATTTCGCCGTGGATCAGTGTGGGCGGCGGTTTCGGACATTTCGCCGCCAGCCCAAAACTCGAATTTGGAGGAACGAATCCCGGTATAACGTCGAAGAATTCGGGCGTGGGGCAGTTCGGCGCGGGCATAGATGCTCCCATTTTTAAGTCATTCAGTTTGCGCGGAGAGGTGCGGGATTGCTACTCAGCCGCGCCGCCTTTGAATGTGGACCTTGGCGTAAGCCGGCAACATAATCTATTCATAGGTGGCGGGCTGGTTTTTCACTTTTAATTTACAGATCGCAGCGAAATATTTTTGGCAACGAAAACCTTGCCGGACGTTCATCTCGCAATTCTTCGCACTTCTTGTCCCGCAGGAAGTGAATCCAACAAATCCCTTACACTGTGGTGCAGCGCTGGATGCATTGCGTCCGGCGCAATTTCCGCGAGCGGTGCGAGTACGAAGCGTCGTTCATGCATGGCAGGATGCGGCACAGTCAGGCTCTCGGTTTGAATAATGGATGCGCCGAAGAGCAGAATGTCTATGTCTATTGTTCTTGGACCTTTTTTCTGGATGCGATGACGCCCCATCGAACTTTCTATATCTAAAATTCCTGCCAGCACCTCTGCCGCCGTCTTTTCTGTTTCTAATTTCACTGCGCAATTCAGGAACCACGGCTGATCGCGGACTTCCATCGGCTCGGTCTCGTAGAAGTCCGAAACAGACGCGACTATGCCCAGGCTGGAAAGCTTTTCGATAGCGGTATTCAGGCTGGCTGCGCGGTCGCCGAGATTTGAACCGAGCGAAAGATAGACGGCCTCAGGCATGAGTCATTTTACCTTTCTGCATGTGGCCGCCAATGATGGACCTGAATGTGGCAGAATGAACGCCTGATGCCAACTGTCCGCTCATTCGCCAAAATCAATCTTGGTCTCTGCATCGGTCCGCTGCGGCCGGATGGATTTCATGCTCTGCGCACGATCTACCAGACCATCGCTTTGCATGACACAATTCATGTGCAAGTCAGCCGCGGCTCGGGTATTGAAATTCGCTGCGCCGACTCGCGAGTGCCGCAGAACGAAGCGAATACCTGCTATCGCGTCGTGCAAAAGGCAATGTCCGTGCTCGATGCCGACGGCAAGGTAGTGATTGAAATAGAAAAAAAACTTCCTGTACAGGGAGGATTGGGAGGCGCATCGGCCAATGCGGTTGCCGCTTTGCTCGCGCTTGAGCGGGCGCTAAAAAAGCAGCTCCCCGGGCCGGAAAAATTACGCATTGCCGCCGAGGTCGGCTCTGACCTTCCACTATTTCTTATAGGAGGAACAACGCTGGGCGTGGGCCGCGGAGAAGAAGTCTATTCCGTACCCGATCTGCCTGGCGTTCCCTGCGTGATTGCCACGCCGGAGGTGGGTGTTTCCACGCCTAAGGCTTTTGCCGACTGGGATTTAATGATGTCCGGCCGCGTCCCCGATGATTCTGGCGATAAATTGACGCCTTCGAGCGGCTCCGATAGAATGTTGAAGTTCGGCCGCATGATTTCCATGTGGTTGAATAGTGAGCCCCAGCACTCGACTGGGAAGATTTTATCCGGTGTCCCTGCAAGTGGCAGGGGCCGGGCCGGGAACCCGCTTCTCGACCTTGTCCGTACCGGGATTGAAAACGACTTTGAACGTGTCGTCTTTCCGCAGCATCCCGAATTACGCGAGGTAAAGAGCTTGCTGTTGGAGTCGGGCGCATTTTATGCGTCGTTGTCTGGCTCCGGTTCGGCACTTTACGGCTTGTTTCGTTCCGGTGACGCGGCAAAGCGGGCCGCGGCGAAATTGTTCAAGAAGGGGACCCCGGCGGTGGCGACCTCCACTTTGACGCGCCAGCAATACTGGAAGAAGTTGCTGGTTTCTGGTTTCTAGTTTGAGTAGACTGTTGCGGCTCGTTCCTCAAACTGGAAGCCGAACTTACTGGGCCGTCGACTAATGGTAGGTCAAGTGCCTTTGGAGCACTTTGTCTAGGTTCGAATCCTAGCGGCCCAGCCAAAAAATCAGCTGTCAGCTATCAGCAATTAGCTTTCAGTTAAGGCAACGTTCGATTGAGTTCCAGGAGTGGTAAACACACCAGATGGAAGCTTGGTTTCCCAGTTCTCGGTTGTCTGTTTTTAGAACTGACGGCTGAAGGCTGAAAGCTGAGGACTAACATGGCAACTCTTGCGACAGCGGCGGAAAAAGCGACAGACAAAAAAATGACCGCAGACGAAAAGACCGCGCACAAGCCGCAACGCGCCCGCGTGGATGACAAGTTCAAAATCTTCTGCGGCTCCGCGAATGAATCGTTGTGCGAAGAAATATGCGCTTTTCTGGGGTTGAGCCGCGGGCAGGCCATGGTGACCCGTTTTAAGGATGGAGAAGCGTACATCCAGATTCAGGAAAACGTTCGCGGCGCGGATGTTTTTGTGGTGCAGCCCACCTGCCATCCAGTGGATGAGCATTTAATGGAACTACTGCTGATGATTGATGCGCTCAAGCGCGCCTCGGCGCGGCGCATTACCGCGGTGATTCCATATTTCGGTTATGCCCGGCAGGACCGCAAAGACAAGCCCCGCGTTCCGATTTCTTCCAAGCTGGTGGCGGATTTACTGACGACTGCAGGGGCGGACCGGGCGCTGATCGTAGATTTGCATGCGCCGCAGTTGCAGGGCTTTTTCAATATTCCGGTGGACCATCTGTTTGCGTCGCCGGTGCTGGTGGACCACTTCAAAAAGATGGCATTACCGAATCTGACCGTGGTTTCTCCTGATGCCGGGGGCGTGGAACGGGCGCGCTTCTTTGCCAAGAAGATGGATTCCGCGCTGGCCATTGTAGACAAACGCCGCGTGGAAATGAATGTTGCCGAAATTATGCACGTCATCGGCGACGTGAAGGGCCGCACATGCCTGGTGCTGGACGATCTGATTGACACGGCGGGAACGCTGGTGAAGACAGCCAGCGCGCTCATGGAAAACGGAGCGTCGGCGATTTATGCCTGCTGTTCGCACCCGGTGCTTTCCGGCCCGGCAGTCGAAAATATATCGAAGTCCTGCATCACGGAAGTGGTGGTTACCAACACCATTCCGCTAAGCGAAAACGCGAAGAAGGAACCAAAAATTAAAGTTCTCTCGATTGCCGGCCTTATTGGCCGCGCCATCCAGTCCATTCACGAAGAAACCTCCGTGAGCAAATTGTTTTTATAGGAAGCGAGATTATGGCTACAGCGACAAGCGAAAGCAACGTATTACAGGCGCAACCGCGCACTCCCGGCACCAAGAATGACGCGCGCCGGGTGCGCCGGAGCGGCAAAATTCCCGCCGTGCTCTATGGAGCCGGCAAGGACTCTTTACCCGTCATCCTTGATCCGCGGCAGGTGACCCGTATCCTGCATTCCCAGAGCGGCCACAACACGATTTTTGATCTTGCCCTGGAAGGCGGCGAGCGGACCAAAGCCATGATCGTGGACTGGCAGCATGAACCCATGAAAGGCATGCTGCTCCACATTGATCTTAAGCGCATCGCCATGGACCAGAAGCTGACGGTCGCGGTTCCGGTCGTGCTCACCGGCGTTGCCGCAGGCGTCAAGCAACAAGGCGGCATCCTTGAACAGATGTTGCGCGAAGTCGAAGTCGAGTGCCTGCCGGCGGACATCCCTTCGGTCATTGAAGCCGACGTCAGCGAACTTGTATTCGGCAAAGTGCTGCGCGTTTCCGATCTGCCGCGCAGCGAAAAGGTGCGCTTCGTGAC
Source organism: Terriglobales bacterium (assembly GCA_025927855.1). Classification (GTDB taxonomy): domain Bacteria; phylum Acidobacteriota; class Terriglobia; order Terriglobales; family Acidobacteriaceae; genus JAICKN01. Next base: position 6,451 of record JAICKN010000043.1, on the reverse strand, counting down.
GGAAGAAGACCAGCCCGTGGCGCACATCACGGTGGTGAAAGAGGAAGCCGCAGCCACGCCGGAAGCGGCTGCTGTGGAAGGCGCGGCTGCTCCGAGCGAGCCTGAGGTCATCAAGAAGGGCAAGCAGGAAGTTGAAGGAGAAGCTGCCGCTCCGGAAAAGGGCGCGGAGAAAAAGGAAAAGAAATAGCGTTTTGCGCCGAGGGGTTTCCGGCGGTGTTCTCCGGGTTTGCAGAATCGGCCGCCGGAAATTCCTGCGGCGGATTGCAAATCAGGCTTGCAGAAATCGGGTGCAAAGTCAGGATCGTAAGACCACGTGAAACTGATTGTCGGTTTGGGCAATCCGGGAATCGAATATCAGTTCACGCCGCACAACGCGGGATTTCTTGCTATTGACCTGCTGGCGGATGAGTACAAGGTTGAAGTGAGGAACCGCCAGTGCCGGGCTTTAACGGCGCGCGCAGTAATCGGTTCGGAAAGCGTCATTCTGGCCAAGCCGGAGACGTACATGAACCTCAGTGGATTGTCGGTGCGCGAGTTGATCGCCGAGCACCAGGTGGATCCGCAAAGCGGGCTGATCGTGATTCACGACGAGATGGACTTTCCGCTGGGCACGCTGCGGCTTCACCGCAAGCGCAGCTCGGCGGGACATAACGGGATTGAGTCCATTATTGGCGCTCTGGGCACGCAGGATTTTCTGCGGCTCCGGCTGGGAGTCGCGCCCGAACACAAGGTGAGTGACGGCAAGGACTATCTGCTCTCACCGTTTCGCAAGGCGCAGATGGCTTCCGTTGGTGACATGCTGGAAGCTGCGGTGGATGCCGTAAAAATGATTTTGGCAGAAGGTGAAGCCCCGGCCATGAACAGGTTCAACCGGAAGGAAGATTGAACTTAGAGCAAGGGGCTGATGACGCGGGCAGCCGCGAAGAATTTGGAGAAACAAATGAACCGTACTTATGAATTGATGTTTATTGTCCGTCCGGACATGCCGGAAGAAGAACAGGACAAGCTGGTTTCCACGCTGGAGACAGCGATAACTTCTTCCGGGGGCGCGCTGCAGAAGGTCGAGCGCATGGGCAAGCGCCGCCTGGCTTATACCGTCCGCAAGTTTCACGATGGCATTTACATTCTGCTGGTGGTGGAAGGCGCAGGGGGCCTGATCCACGAACTGGAACGCCGTTTGCGCGTCTCGGAGCCGGTGATCAAGTTCCTCACGGTGCGCATTGATGAAGAGCAGAAACGGCTCGACAAGGTCAAGAAGCTGCGCGATGCCAAACGTAGGGCCCCGGCAACACCGGCTCCTGCGCCATCGGAAGCAGCCGGAGAGGCTGCGCCCGCGACCGCATAGAAGAATTCTTATTCATTCTGGGTCTGAGAATTGGCAATTCCAGTGATTTGCCGTCCGAATGCGAAGACTTCGGCAACGATCAACGACCAACGATTTTTAGGAGCATCTTTTAAGGAGCAACATGGCTGACGAAAACAGACCGACACATGCACCCTCCGGCGACGGTGGGGAACGCCGCGGGCCACGTCCCGGTGGGGGGCCCGGAGGCGGCCGCGAGGGTGGCCGCAAATATTTCCGGCGCAAAAAGGTATGCAAATTCTGCGTGGAGAAAATTGACGCGATTGACTACAAGGACTACCGGCTGCTCGGGCAGTTTGTCTCCATCGAGAGCGGGAAGATTGTGCCGCGCCGCCTGACGGGCGTTTGCACCCCGCACCAGCGGCGGCTCTCGCTGGCAATCAAGCAGGCTCGCAATATTGCGTTGCTGCCGTTTGCCGGCCGCGCGTCGTAGACATTTCCCGCGCAAAATGCGCGAGCTGTGGAGTGGCCGCTGTGAGTGAATCGCAAGCCGTCCACTGCGAAAGAATCTGCGCTTTGGCGCAAAGCGCCAAAGCTTGACGGGAGTCATTGCATGGAAGTCATTCTCAAGGAAGATGTAGCGAAACTGGGTTTCCGTGGCGACGTGGTGAAAGTCGCCGAGGGTTACGGCCGCAATTTTCTGCTGCCGCGCAAGCTGGCCATTGAAGCCACCCTAGCCAACAAGGCCGTCATCGAGCAAATGAAGGCCGCCGCTCTGCGCCGCTCGGCCAAGGAAAAGTCGCAGGCCGACGAGTTGGCAAAACAATTCGAGGGCGTTTCTGTCTCATTCGAACGCCGTTCGGGCGAGCACGATCAGCTTTTCGGATCGGTCACCTCCGGTGATATCGCCGAGGCGCTCGAAAAGAAAGGCTTCAATGTGGACCGGCGCAAAATTCAGCTTCACGAACCGCTGAAAACTATTGGCGAATTCACCATTCCCATTCGACTGCACAAGGAAGTGACGACGCACCTGAAGGTGGTCATTGCGAAAGAAGCGGCCGAATAAAAACGCTTAGGTGTGGAACGCTAAACTTAAATTCTTGGGCCTAACGATGCATGGGCGGCCGCAATGTCCGCCCTATTGCTTTACTCAGCAATGCCGTAACGATTTGGTAAGGTCCTGTACATAGACTGAATGGTTGTCCACTGCTTAATTCTGCATTAAATCCGCGCTTGGGGTTCTTGATTGTCACAAACCCTTCGCCTGTGCTACCGTAAATTCAACTTCACGCCTAACCAGTACCCACAAGCACAGCCTGGATGGGTTGTGGTCCGCAGCAAAAAAGCGTGTCGAGCAGGTGTTGCCATGAAGGATATCGTCGAACCGATCCCAGCCGAACGTGCCCCGGAAAGCGAAGCATTTGGCAATCGCAGGCTTATACGGCCTTCGTTAAACCGGAATGGCAATGACCACAACCATGCGCCGGCAGCCGCCTCCTATGAACGGCGTGACCGAGCCGAACGGTCCGAGCGCACAGAGCGAACGGAACGGCCGGAGCGCAATGATCGCGAAAGAGCGGAGAGAAGTGACCGCAATGACCGCGACAGAAGTGACCGTGGTGAGCGCAACGGCCACCACGAGCGGAGTATGACCGGCGGAGCGGCCAAGAAGGGCACGCCTCCGGAGCAGACCAACGCCGAAAATTTTTATTACCAGAAACAGATGCAATCAAAGACGGCGATGGTAGTGGTGCTGCGCGACGGCGAAGAAATCCATGGCGTCATCGAGTGGTACGACAAAAACTGTATCAAAGTGAACCGCAACTCCGGCCCCAACCTGATGATCTACAAGCCATCCATCAAGTACATGTACAAGGAAGGCGAAAACAGTCGCCATTAAAGGGCTTCCGGCCACTGCTGCGACCCATGATAGATCGCCAGCACGACGATTCTGTCCCTCTGTAAAATGTAGGCTGCAATAAAAGGCGCGCCAACGACCACCAATTCACGCGTGCCCGGAACGCGTCCTGATCTGCCCAACATAGGAAAACGAGCCAATTGTTCAATGCTGGCGAGAATTTGAAGTACAACTTTAAAAGCGACTTCCGGAGTATTAGATAGAACAATATATTCCCGGACCTGGTCCAGTTGCTGCGTGGCCTGTTCGGTCCATACAATCACTTATCGGTCCGCCCGGCTTTCTTCACGCGCCTAATCACTTCTTCATGGCTTGTAAAGCGCTCCTCCTGCATTTGCTGAAGCCCATTGCGGACGAGCTTGTCCTGGTACGCATGCAATTCGATGTAATTTGTGATGGCCTCGTTAATCAGGTAGCTGCGCGGACGGTCCTGGGCTGCGGCGAGCGAATCCAGCGCATCTATTTTTTCAGTATCTGCACGAAAGCTGATGGTCTTTTCTGAGGTGGCCATAATACGATAAGTTTATGCCGTATTATTATGTAATACAACCACGGTTACTAGGCGCTTATTTTTCAATGTACCTAAAGAGAACGCGAAAACATTCGGGCGCGCTGTTGTTCCACTGTGCCCAGTTATGATCGCCACGCACGATGTGAAACTCATATTGAAAATGATGTTTTAACAGCAGGGATGCGAATCGCCGGTTGGGAGCCAACAGCGATTCCTGATCGCCGCAGGCGAGAAAAAGATAAGGAACTTTTATGGGAACTGCGGATTGAACAAGGACAAACGGATTATTCTCTTTACGCGTCGCACTGCCAGCGGAACCAAATATTTCGTAAAAGGCGTATGACTGCCGAAAGCGCTTCCAGGAGAATGAGCGGCTGGGCACGTCGATAGCCGGGCTAAGTGCACCAGCAAATATAAATAATTCGGGATGCCGAAGAACTATTTTGATCGCACCAAACCCTCCCATGGAGACTCCAACAATTGCGCGTTTAGCACGCTCTCTGAAGGCAGGAAACCTGTTTTCGACGTCGCTAATCAAATCATGCACAATGTAGTCTTCATAACGGTCCTGCGGCCGATGTGCTGCGTTGGTGTAATAAGATTGACCTCCTTCCGGCATTACTAGGATCAGTCCCCGCGCAGCAAATTGAGCTACGTCAGAATAGTTGGACCAATCACGGAATTCACCGCCGTTTCCATGCAGCAAATAAACAACAGGGAGCCTTGTTCCGGGTGCAATACTCGTTGGCAGCACGACGCGGTATTGCATCACACGATTGAGTGCTGTACTGAAGAATGTAGCGTCATGCAGCTCAACGTTCTGAAAGAGAAGGGGATGATCGGATACAACCTGCTGATTTTTAGATGAATTACAAGCTATAAAAAAAGGGACGATCCCAAGGATAGTCCCCATACAACCGAGTAGCAGCCATTTGTTCGAGTAAATCCTCAACTTCCATCTCACAGCTTTGGCAGCACAATCCCTTTTTGCGACTGATATTTGCCCTTGCGGTCGGCGTAGCTCACTTCGCAGACTTCGTCGGACTGGAAGAACAGAATCTGGCACAGCCCTTCATTCGCGTAAATCTTTGCTGGCAATGGTGTTGTGTTGGAAATCTCCAGCGTCACAAAACCTTCCCATTCCGGCTCAAAAGGCGTGACGTTCACAATAATTCCGCAGCGGGCGTAAGTGCTTTTGCCTACGCAAATGGTCAGCACGTCGCGGGGGATTTTGAAGTATTCCACCGAGCGCGCCAATGCGAAGGAGTTTGGCGGCACAATGCACACGTCGCTGCGATGTGTTACAAACGACCGTTCGTCGAAACCCTTTGGATCCACCACGGTACAGTTCACATTGGTAAAAATCTTGAATTCGTCGGCCACGCGCAGGTCGTACCCATAGGACGACAATCCGTAGGAAATCACGCCTTCCCGCACCTGCTTCTCGGAGAAGGGGTTAATCATGTCGTGCTCTTTGGCCATTTTGCGGATCCAGCGGTCACTTTTCAGCATGAAGCTCCTTAAAAGAATTGAATAATTTGGCAATTTTGCAATTTGGCAATTTCCCTGGCAACCCTGTGCATCCGGCTTCGGTTGCAAACCGGCAGGTTCCCTGATTACCAAATTTGTTCGGCTGGTTGCGGAACATCTTACGGGACAGGATGCACCGTTGACAATCTCCAATATGTTCCTTAGCATCAATAACTTGGTGGTTGAATCGTTTGCGCCGGGAGCGAAGCCGTGATCAAGCTCGATATTATCAACGAAGTCGTGAATAAAACGGGGATCACCAAAACGAAAGCCGAGATGGCGGTGGAAACGGTCTTTGAAAGCATGAAACGTTCCCTCGCCAAGGGCGATCGTATTGAACTGCGGGGCTTTGGCGTGTTTAATGTGCGTCCACGCAAGACGGGCATCGGACGCAATCCGCGCACCGGCGCGGAAGTTTCCATTCCGCCCGGCAAGGCGGTCAGGTTCAAGCCGGGCAAGGAGTTGCAGTCCATAGATTAGTTTTGTTGGTTTTCTGCCGCAGTTTTTAGGCTGCGGAGTTCAATCCTTCCTATCTGTAAACTGGAGTAGTAAAACCAGCCGGAATCCACGATGTCTGATATCAGTCCGCAAATCTCCTCCACTGCCCAATTCACTCGTCCGGTTGAAGTTTTCGTGGTGCGAAAGCCCAAGCAGCGCTATTGGTTACATATTCTGCTGCTAGTCGCGACGGTTTTCACCACACTCGTTGTGGGCGCGCGGATGGAATTTAATTTTCTGCATGGGATGCCCGCGTTCTCCTTAGCAGACAACAGCTTAGGATGGTTCCCTGCGGCCTGGGCGTTTGCCCAGCCGTCACGCCTGTTATTGGGAATTCCGTTCGCGGCGACATTGATGTTGATTTTGTTGGCCCACGAGATGGGGCACTATCTCTATTGCGTTTACTACGATGTATTTGCCACCCTGCCGTACTTCATTCCCGCGCCTACTTTGATTGGCACCTTTGGAGCATTCATCCGCATACGCGCTCCTATCCGTTCGCGGAAAGCGTTATTTGATATTGGGATTGCGGGACCGATTGCCGGTTTTATTGTGGCTTTGCTGGTGCTGGTAATTTCATTGCCGCTGTCCCGGCTGCCTGCGATAGGATCGCCTCCCAGCGAGCTCGGCTATCCCTTGATTTTCATGCTCCTGTGGCCGTTCACAGCCGTAGGGCATGCGCATCCGCAGG
>JAICKN010000049.1 GCA_025927855.1 Terriglobales bacterium | reverse complement strand
TCGCCCGGAAATCCCACGATGAACGAAGTCCGCAAAGTTAAATTCGGAATAGCTCTGCGCATCTTTTCAATAGAGCGCAAAAATATTTCCGCGCCACCGCCGCGCTTCATACGCTTCAATGCCGAGGCGGAAGCATGTTGCAGCGGAACGTCAATGTAAGAGCAGATCTTGTCGTTGGAGGCGATTGTTTCCAGCAATCGGCCAGTGATCTTGTTGGGATAACAATATAAAAAACGGATCCAGCGCAAATTTTCTATCTGCGCCAACCTTTCTAACAGTAAGGCCAATCCATCTTTTAATGCAAAGTCTTCGCCGTAACAGGTTGTATCCTGCCCAATTAGAGTGACCTCGCGCACGCCAGAGCGGGAGAGCCGTTCCGCCTCAGCCACCACTGATTCAAACCGCCGTGACCGGAACTTGCCCCGCAACTGCGGAATAATGCAAAAGCTGCAAGGGTGGTCGCATCCCTCCGCAATTTTGATATACGCCGTGTGCTTCGGCGTGGCCAGCACGCGCGGCGTCGCTTCGTCATATAAATAGTTCGGCAAGTCAGCGATGGCCCCGTCCCACTCTTGGCGCGAAAAACGGCCCTGAGTCTCACGCAACTGACCTTCCGCCCGCGAACTGGAATTCAAAATACGAAATGGAGAATTCGTCTGCGGCGACGGCGCAATGCCGGCGGCGGCAAGAATGCTCTCCAATTCACCCGTGCCGACTACGGCATCCACTTCAGGAATATTTTTCCGGATTTCATTGCGAAAGCGTTCCACCAGGCATCCGGCAACCACCAACTTTTGCGCGCGGCCGGCGGTCTTATGTTTCGCCATCTCCAGAATGGTGTTGACCGATTCTTTCTGCGCGCTCTCAATAAACGAACAGGTATTCACCACGATGACGTCGGCGTCGGCGGCTTGCGTAGTCAGGTCCGCGCCCGCTTGCGCGAGCATGCCCATCATCACCTCGCTATCTACGAGGTTCTTGGGACAGCCCAGGCTCACAAAACCTACTTTCAATCCGGATGCCGCTGCATTTTGCGGCGCTTTGGAAGAAGTCACGGCTGGAGCATCAGAAAGGATCGGATTCGGCATGCAATCCTTCTATTTTATCATCCGCCGGGCAGCCCTCATGCAGAGAATCCGGCCAGAATTGCTCTAAAATAGAAGTATCCCGCATGGACCTTCACCAGAAAATACGCACTTTGCCCACCGGACCCGGCGTGTATCTGTATAAAAACGCCGAAGGCGAGGTGATTTATGTCGGCAAGGCGAAGAACCTGCGAAACCGGGTGGCTTCTTATTTCCATGAAGGCCGCTGGCAGGATGCAAAGACCGGCACCCTGGTACGCGAGGCGGTGGACGTTGATTACATCGTCGTCGCCAACAACAAAGAAGCTCTGGCGCTCGAAAATAACCTCATCAAACAGCGCAAGCCTCGCTTCAATATTTTGTTGCGGGATGACAAAACTTACCCCTATGTAAAGCTAACTCTCGGTGAGAAATATCCTCGCGTCTATGTAACGCGGCGTTTGCGCAAGGATGGGAGCGCTTACTACGGCCCGTACTTTCCGGCAAATCTGGCGTACCGCATTGTGGATTTAATCCATCGCCACTTTCTTATACCCTCCTGCAAAGTGGACCTTACCCGTTTCCATCCGCGGCCTTGCTTGCAGTACTACATTGGCCGTTGTCTCGGGCCCTGTGTGCAAGAGCTCACTACACCGGAGATTTATCATGAAGCTGTGCGGGACGTGAAGTTGTTTTTGGAAGGGCGGCAGACCGACCTGGTGAAGTCGTTACATCAACGCATGGAAGCGGCTGCCGAGGCGCAGGAATACGAACGCGCCGCCAAGTGCCGCGACCTTATCTCTACTGTCGAGCAGTTGCAGGAAAAACAACGGATGGCCGCCGTCGAAGGCAATGACGCCGACGTTTTCGGCTACCACTATGAAAATGGAATGCTGGCGGTAAATCTGTTCCACATGCGCGGCGGAAAAGTTGTGGATCGACGCGAGTTCTTCTGGGAAGAATTGCAGCAGGAAGAACTGGCACAATCGGAATCGCAAGAAGATGAACACGCAAGCGGCGATTCTCAATCCGTGCAAGCTGAGGCCAGCGAAGCACTCTCCTTTAACCCGGCGGCGTTTTTCTCCACTCTACTGAAGCAGATATACATCGGCCAGCCCTACGTACCCCGAAATATTTATGTGCCGCTGGATTTTGAAGACCGCGAAGAGTTGGAGGCGCTGCTTGCTGAGCAGTTAGCGTGCGAGGGCGCCCGCTCCACGCATGTACACATTATTGTGCCGCAGCGTGGTGAGAAGCGCTCGCTCATTGACCTTGCGGCCACCAATGCTAAGCAGTGCTACGACCAGCGTTTCCGCGTAATGAAGCCCAACCAGCGCGCCATTCAGGAGGCTTTGCAGGACGCACTTGGCCTGCCGGAACTGCCCCTGCGCATCGAATGCTTCGACATCTCGCATATTCAGGGAGCGGAAACAGTGGCTTCCATGGTGGTGTGGGAAGATGGCGCGATGAAAAAGTCCGATTATCGCAAGTTCATCATCAAAACCGTCGAAGGTGTAGACGATTTCGCTTCCATGCGCGAAGTGGTGACGCGCCGCTACAAACGCATTCAGGAAGAAAAGAAAACGATGCCAAGCCTTGTACTGATTGACGGAGGCTTGGGCCAACTCCACGCTGCTGCGGAAGCGCTCGAAGCTTTGCAGATTATCAACCAGCCTCTCGCCTCGATTGCCAAGCGCGAAGAGATTATCTACATCTATGGCCAGGAAAATGACCCAGTGGTCATTGACCACCATTCTCCCGTCCTGCATCTTGTGCAGATGGTTCGCGATGAAGCCCACCGCTTCGCCGTGACCTTCCACCGCAAGCGCCGCCAAATGCGTGACCGCGACACCGAGCTGCGCGAAATTCCCGGAGTCGGCGAGAACACTACAAGAAGGCTCCTGCAACATTTCGGAAGCGTGCAGGCGGTAAAACAGGCAGACGTGGCGACATTATCAGCCGTTGTGACGAAGACACAGGCTGAAGCGATTTTGAGTCACTTCAGGAAGTAATTCTGCCAGCAGTAATTAAGTTTATTTAGGTATAAAGATTTCGGTCGGCTCTGCGAACCAAGGACTATTAAGTCCTTTTCTCGCCAGCCATCCAGTGGTTCCCAGCATTCCCAACCATCCGCAAAATCGCACAACCCCGCCGATCACAGTGTCGTATTGCAGCACGCCCATCCAGGTAAAGATCGAGTTCCAGTCGTGCTCCACAAAATCAGGATTGCCGACAGTCACAAGCGGAAGAACCATAGCGCGAGCATCGGCCATGTAGGTTGCTGTGTAGAGCCAGTTTTCAAAAAAGAAGAAAAGGCAGAAAGCAAAGCCATAAATTTGCCGCTGAGTGAAGAAGTAAATCGCCAACATCAACGGCACGGCCCATTGCAGTATCGTGCCACCCCAGATGGTCAGCATGTGATTGCCAAACCACCCAAATAGAAGATGGCCACCTTCGTGGATCGGCAGATTCACATTATCAATGAATAGATATCCGCCATGCTGTGAAAAAGCATAAAGCATAAACAGCACGAAGAAGATCTCTTCCGCAGCGACTCCTGCGCGCGAGTTGCCTTTCCACGGGCGGTTGAGAATGTCAGACAGGTATTCGCGCATCCAGCAATGGTAGTAAGCAATAGGAAGAATGACGAGATTACTTCTGTGCTGCGAGCTTAGTGCCGGAAATATCCTTCAGCAGATAGGATTTTGCATTTGCCGGCAGCCGTGAATTCTGCAGGATTTCCTTCAACATGCGAAGCGGAATTCCCCGCGCAAACTCAATCGCCTTGGCCATGGGCGTATGCTGGCTCCGCAAAAGCGCAATCCTGATTTCCCGCCGCAGTGACCACTTCCCATGATGGCAAATCTCATGAATGAGCGGCGCCGGCGCATCATTGCGTAACACAGCTTTTACAACCGACACTTCCGTCAGCCGTGAATTTTCCAGCGCCGCTTGCATCACCCGGGGTTCTTTATCCAGCAGCAACTCACCCGCAATCCGGCCCGATGCGCGGCGCGCCAGCGTCAACCGCTCGCCGCTGGAGATCGTTTCCAGGCGGTTGATCAGCGCATCCTCGGCTGCTTTTTTTACGTCAGATGGAACAATGGGAGTCAGGGCTAGATACATGCAATCCAACGTAAACAGATGCCGCACCATGGGAAGCGATAGGTGCCGCGGCGTCTTCGGGTGCCCGGCCAGGGCCAGCTTGACCTTGCGCAACTTCATTACGCCGCTTTGGCTGAGTTTCTCGATGACCTCCGGAGAGAGGTCCGGCTGTTTCAGCAGCGCCAGCACGGTATCTTCATTCAGCGATTCAGGAGCGGACGGTCCCCCGCTTGTTGCAATTTCCTGCGGAACCTCCACGTATTCCTGACCAGAATTTTGTTCAAAAGCCATATAACAACTACGATTATCGTTTCGCGAGCTTGCGCGCCAACTGCAATGCGCCCCGCACCGGCTCTACTACGTCCGGCTGGAGCGCGATATGAGGAACATCCGCGCGCAGACAATTGTAAAAAGCCTGCCGCACCAGCGCACTATTACCAAATACTCCGCCCACCATGGCCACTGGGGCAGCTTCCGCCCCGGCAAATAACTTTCGGGCGACGATGGCTGCCAGTTGCGCGAGCTCATTGCCGGCCCGAGTCAGCGTCTGGCAGGCCAGCGTATCTCCCGCATCCGCTGCCGCCAGGATTCCCGGCACCAGCGCGGCAAAATTCGGCGGAGGCGTTGCATTGGCCGTGACAACAATCTGGCTCAGAGAATTCAAATTCCACTCCTTCCGCACTATGTCGTCCAGACTGCTTTCACGTCCTTCGTCTTTCGCCCGCAGAAGCGCGGAAACTGCATTACGCCCAATCCACTGGCCCGATCCTTCATCCGAAACGGCAAATCCCCAGCCCCCCGCTCGAGCATTTTCGCCGGCAGCATTTTCGCCGTAAGCAATCGAACCGGTCCCCGCAATCACGATCACTCCTGGTCCGCCGTCGAAAGCCGCTTCCAGAGCAATGGCGTTGTCGCCCATCACCTTAAGTTCGCCGGGAACAATCTCACCCAGAATCTGCCGCACAGTGTCCGCTGTCTCCGAACTCACCACACCCGCCATGCCGGCGCAGGTATAGGCAATCCGCTCGACGCTGATATTCGCCACTGTGCATGCCTGCCGGACAGCCGCCTGTAATGCTCCCTGCGCCTGCGCTTTTCCTTCCCGGATAAAGTTGCTTCCGCCAGCAAAACCGCTGCCCAGAATGGATCTCTCATCTCCGATCAGGCAGGCTGTCTTTGTGCCGCCGCCGTCAATGCCCAGGAAAATTGCCACGCGCTAGTTCTACCACAGAGTGGTTTCTACGCTCACATGCGAAAACTGACCTACACTGTTACGAGCTGTATTCCCTATGTACTAAAGCCTTCGCACCCTGGGAAGAGAACCGCTACTCTTTAGGCAACCCAGAATCGGCCTGGCAAGAATTAGCAACAAACGCAAAATTTATGGGCTTGAACCATCTCGATTTTGCCATTATCGCGCTCTACCTTGCAGGCATTACCCTGTTCGGCCTGCGCTTTCGCAAGCGCAAACGATCATTGCGTGACTATTTCTTAGCTGACCGCAATATTCCCTGGTGGGCCATCACCCTCTCCATTGTCGCCGCGGAAACCAGTACGCTTACCATCATCAGCATTCCCGGCCTGGCTTACGATTCCAATCTCGGGTTTCTTCAAGTCGTCCTGGGATACATGTTGGGCAGAATCATCATCAGCTTTGTCCTGCTTCCTCATTACTTCCGCGGCGAACTCTATACCGCATACGAACTAATAGACCGTCGCTTCGGCGGAAAGCTCCGCTCATTGACCGCAGGTTTGTTTCTTCTAACGCGCGCTGCCGCCGAAGGGGTGCGCGTGTATGCGGTTTCCATCGTCGTAGCCATCGCGCTTGGCACCGGGGAAGTCGCTTCCATAGCGATAATTACGGTGCTCACGCTCATTTACACATTTGAAGGCGGATTGGCAGCAGTCATTTGGACCGATGTAGTACAAACATTCGTATACATCGGCGGGACAATCGTTGGCGTATTTACCATCCTGCATCTTGTTCCCGGCGGCTGGCCCGCAATTCATAGTTTTGCCCTCCATGCCGGTAAATGGAAAATGTTCGACTTCAGTTTCAACTTCTGGAAGCCTTATACATTTTGGGCAGGACTGATCGGAGGAACGTTCCTCACCACTGCCAGCCACGGCACCGATCAACTCATCGTGCAGCGGCTGCTGGCGGCGCGAAACCAGAAGCAATCCGTGATGGCGCTACTCTCCAGCGCCATAGTGATCTTCTTTCAGTTCGCGTTGTTCTTAATTGTCGGGGTCATGCTGTTTGCGTTTTACCGTGTGCCTTCTTCCCACTTTGGCAAAGCCGACTGGATCTATCCGTCATTCATCGTCAATAAAATGCCGCACGGAATCTCCGGCCTTTTGATTGCCGCCATACTTGCGGCTGCCATGTCGAATTTGAGCGCCGCGCTCAACGCGCTTTCTTCCAGTTCCATGATGGATTTCTTCTTCCGCCGCAATGCGCGCTCGATCACAGCTGGCCAAGACGATTCTACGAACGCCAGTAAAATCCGCCTCTCGCGGGTCTTTACTGTGTTCTGGGCCATCGTGCTATTTGCATTGGCCATACTCTCTTTGCGCGAGGCCGGGCATGTAGTGGAAGTGGGACTGCAAATTGCTTCCATCGCCTACGGAGCGCTGCTCGGAGTGTTTATGCTCGGTGTGCTTACCCGCCGCGCCAACCAGAGTGGCGCAATGATCGGCATGGTATTCGGTTTCTCCGCCGAGCTTTATTTATGGCTGGGAACGCGCGTGCCTTGGACGTGGTGGGTGGCAATTGGCACCGTGGTGACGTTTGTCATTGGGTGGGTGGTGAGTGGTTTGTTTAAAGAAGCACCATCAAAGAGCGAATCTACAATGCCGACAGGCACTGAGTAGGATGTTCAAATCCATTCCTTGAACTTTTTTATACAGGTTTATAAACTAACCTACGCGATCCAGCCGCCACCTACAACTAGATCGCCATCGTAGAAAACGGCCGCCTGCCCGGGAGTGATAGCGCGCTGCGGCTCATCGAAGGTGACCAAAATCTCATCTTCGCTAGTCTTTTCAATCATCGCCGCCGCGGCTTCATGGCGGTGACGGATTTTTACGCGCACACGCATAGGCTCTCGCAAATCGTCAATAGAGATCAGATTAATCTTCTTCGCGCGCAAGGTACGTGAATAAAGGTTCTCTTCCCCGCCCACAACCACCTGCCGCGCCGCGCCATTGATCTGCAAAACATACAACGGCGATCCTGTGGCAACGCCTAGCCCCTTGCGCTGGCCAACGGTAAAATTGTGAATGCCGCTGTGCTCGCCAATGGCCCCGCCATTCGTAGTAACCAGCTCGCCTGCAGTATCAGGGAGGGCTTCACCCTGCTCTTCCAAATAAGCATCAAGAAACTTCTTATAATCCCCGCCGGGAACGAAACAAATTTCCTGCGAGTCCGGCTTCTCGGCCAGGGCAAGTCCATGCTTGTGCGCCAGTTCGCGCACTTGCGGCTTGGTCATATCGCCCAGAGGAAACAATGTATGGCCGAGCTGGTCCTGCGTCAGTCCAAACAAAAAATATGTCTGGTCTTTAGCTGTATCCGCGGGCCGGCGCAGCAGCCAGCGGCCACGCTGCTCATCCCATTCCACTCGCGCATAGTGTCCAGTCGCCAGAAACTCCGCGCCGATTTGCCGCGCAGTAATCAATAGCTGGTCGAACTTCAAATGATTGTTGCAAAGGCTGCATGGAATTGGAGTACGTCCGGAGAGATATTCCTCCACAAACGGACGCACCACCTCGCGCTCAAAGCGCTCTTCGTTGTTTACGACGTAATAAGGGATACCAATCGTCTTCGCCACGCGCCGCGCATCGTAGACGTCATCCAGAGAACAACATCGTCCCTGCACCGCCTCAGGCATACCCGGATGCCCGGCCAAACGGCGCTGGTTCCATAGCTGCATCGTCAGGCCGATGACTTCATTGCCCTCCGCGCGCAGCATGGCAGCAACGGTTGAAGAATCAACTCCGCCCGACATGGCAACGGCAATGGTCTTATTCGGCATTTAGCGCTTAGCAGTCACACTCAGCTCGGTAATTTGCCCAGAAATTAAACTTCAAAAAAGCTTTCAAGGTCTCAGGATCAGGAATGGACCGCCGTAGCCGTATTGTATATGGGCGAAAGCTCGCGCAGATGCGCCAGCGTAGGCGGAACCAATTGAGCGGCAAAATCTACGTCCTCCGCCGTGTTCTGCTTGCCCAAGCTAAATCGCAAGCTGGCCCGCGCCCGCGCAGGAGATATGCCCATCGCGGTCAGCACATGCGAAGGTTCGAGCGCTCCGGAAGAACAAGCCGCTCCGGTTGAAACTGCCAGTCCCTTCAGGTCTAGCGCGATAACCAAAGCCTCGCCTTCCACATAATCAAAATAAATGTTCGAGGTGTTGGGAACGCGGGGCGCGCCTGCGCCATTGACGCCCGCAGCTTCAATTTTCGCCAGCAAAGCGCTTTCCAGTTGATCGCGCAGCTTTGCCATCTTCTTATCTTCTTCCTGCGCAAACGCCGCAACCGCCAGTTCCGCAGCTTTTCCGAGGCCAACGATTCCCGGAACATTTTCCGTGCCGGCGCGGCGCGAACGCTCATGACGTCCGCCATAAATCATAGGCTGCAACAAAGTTCCCTTGCGCACATAAAGCGCGCCGACTCCTTGCTGCGCGTGCATCTTGTGCCCGGAAATTGCCAGCACATCGCAACCGATTTTCTTTACGTCAATTGGGACCTTGCCTGCCGCTTGCACCGCGTCGGTATGAAAATAAATATCGGCTTCGGCAGCGGTCCTTCCGATTTCTTCTACGGGCTGCAAGACGCCCGTTTCATTGTTCGCCATCATGACCGTGATGAGCTTTGTATTGGGGCGCAATGCCCGGCGCACATCATCGGGATCAATCAACCCCCGGCCATCCACCGCTAAATAGCTGACCTCGCAACCCAGCTCTTCCAGCCGCTTGCAGGCATTCAGCACCGCATGATGCTCAACTGTGGAGGTGATCACGTGACCGCCGCGCTCGACCAGGCCAAAGATCGCCAGATTGTCGCCTTCCGTCCCACCGCTGGTAAACACAATTTCAGATGCGCGGCATCCCAGCAACCCGGCCACGAGTTCACGCGCACACTCCACAGCCGCGCGCGTCTCCTGCCCGTGATGATGAATGGAAGAGGCATTGCCAAAACGCTCCCCAAAATAGGGCAGCATGGCCTCCAACACCTCAGGCAGAAGCGGAGTGGTAGCGTTATTGTCGAGGTAAACGCGGCGCATCATCTCCCTACCATTTTACGCTTCCAGCCCGGCCAAATCTGGCCGCGGAACGTTAACAGCGTTCGACGAGTTATAGGGAGGATGACAAGTCCCAGGGAGGATAGAGACGATAAATCCACTAGTACTTCGGGAATAAATACTCGAATTTCCGAGGGTTTAATGCACCAATGCCAAAGCAGCCACCGACCCGAAAACCACAAGTCCAATGGTCAGCCATAAGACGTAATCTCCC
This sequence comes from Terriglobales bacterium, assembly GCA_025927855.1. GTDB lineage: Bacteria > Acidobacteriota > Terriglobia > Terriglobales > Acidobacteriaceae > JAICKN01. The sequence goes on along the minus strand of JAICKN010000049.1, from coordinate 7,217 downwards.
GGATGGCCACTCTGCATCAGCCTCAGCGGGCGAAAGCCCCGCTCCAGAAAAGAACCTATGCGGAGATAATGGGGAAGTTTTGCACGAAAGACTGAAGTGACCGCCAGTGCAATCGCAAAGATAAACGCAAAAAATCCATGCATCGCAGCCGAAGGGATTTCCTCGTTCCATTCAGGTTGGGCGCTCGCCGCCGAGCCGGTGGAATAAACAGTGTGGATGTACGCCTGCTGGTTGGCGAAATTGGAGGAAGAATCGCGGAGGACATTTTGCCAGCCGGGCAGAAACGTAAGAGCTATAGCTCCGCAGATGCAGAATAGCGGCGGCGCGAAGTGGTACCAGAAGATCTTCTTGTTTTCCGGAGTGGTCTCCGGCATCTCGCCCACTTCCGCCGCGCGGTCGGTTAATGGATTTTCACCAGCGCCGAGAAAGATATGCATCCCGGCACGGAGCACTGCTGCAGAGGTGATGCTTCCCGCAAAAAAGAAGAGCCACGAGATTCCGTCAACGCCGGCAATTTTCGCAGCCTGTGAGGTTCCGGCTTCGCCGATCATTGAGACAAACGGCGGGAGACCTGCCAGCCCCGCAGCGCCAATAAACCACAGGCATGCCGTGCCACGGAGGCCGGTCCCGCGCCGGAACAGCACACGCTCACTGATGGACCGCAGACGGTGAAGAATGATTCCGCTGGTAAAGAACAGCTCGGATTTGATTAATGCATGGGCCAACAAATACGCCAGCATGGCTGCGATGGCCAAAGAGTTTTGCAGCGAGAAGATTACGAGCATGAGTCCAACGTGGCATACGGTTGAAAATGCCAGAAGACGCTTGAGATGATGCTCGGCGTAACACATGGTCCCGCCCAGCACCACCGTGATTGCGCCAAAGCTCATTAGCAAAAAACGCAAAGTTGAAGCGTGTGGGGAGAGCGCCTGCTCAAAAATCGAAAAGTAGATGCGGACCACGGCATACAGCCCGAGTTCCACCATAAGAGCGGAAAATAAAACGCAGACTGGAGTCGGGGCAACCGCATGCGCATCCGGAAGCCATAGGTGAAATGGCACAATCGCTGCCTTGATAAAGAACCCGCACGTTAATAAAGTGAAAGCGAAGACAACCAGTGAATCATGCCGCGCACCAATAGCGGCGCCGATCTGCGCCATATTCAAAGCGCCAGTCGCAGCATAGAGGAAGGCGATTCCGGTAAGTACGAGAAAGGCCGCAACCGTATTGGTCACGGCAAAATTAAAAGAACCCTGTAGAGGGGCCGGTTCTTCCGTTTTGAGGCCGCACAGCGCAAATGCCGCTGTGCTCATCAATTCAAAAAACACAAAGAGATTAAAAATATCTCCAGTCAGCACAAACCCGCACATCGCGCCCAGAAATACCAGCACGAGCGGTTGAAAGTGGTTGCCGCCGGAATCAATAAAGCGCCAGGAAAAAATCAGGGAGAGGAGGGTGATCAAAGCAGTCAAAGTTGCCAGTCCCGCCCCAATCGGACCTACAACAAAACCGATTCCTATGACCATCGCGCCCCGGGGATGCCAGTTCCCAAACCAATACACCGAGGTTCCCTGCAGGGAATGGAGAAGAAGAAGCGTCGCAAAAATTAACGTGACGGACGCAAATGCGATACCAATCGAGTCCGCTATGGCACGGCTTGCCCACCTTCGTATGGCCGCGAGCGCACCAGCACCCAGCAACGGAACCGCAACTGGCAGAGGTGAAAACCCTGAGGCGGGAATCATCAAGTTATCCGCGCAATGTACGAAGGTCCGATGGAGAAACGCTCCCTGACTTTTCGTACGCTTTGACGACCATTGCCAGTAGCAGCGCCACAACCACGGCTTCGACCACGATGTCGGTGAGCATTAGCGCCTGTACCACCGGATCTACCGTAAGCCGACCGGGAGAAATATCGACGAAGACCGGCGCTGTTCCGCCGGTGCGATAGCCGATGCCCAGCAGCAACATGTAGGTGGAACTCTGCAATACCGCCAGGCTTATGACCGCATGAACAAGATGACGGCTTGTAGTAAGTCCGTACAAACCGCAAAAGAAAAGCCATCCGGCAACGAAATATGGAAGCGAAGCAAGGACATGGGGCATCGTGGCTTATTCCTCCGGAACTTCGCCGGTGACAATTTCTTCCAGATAACTGTAGATAACAAGAAGAAACGCAGCGGTGACTTCCACCCCGACACAAGCGCTGATAAGCGCGATGTTGCCGCCGGAAAACACGTCTCCTGTAGTGCCGAGCGGAAGAATATTGGTCAAAAACGGAACACCAAGGCATAGCGCGGCCAGTCCAATGAGCGCATAAGAAGCCGCACCCAGCGCCTCACTGACTTCAACAGCCCTGTGGGAGGTAATTCGCTGGAAGGCTTCAGTGTTCTCGCAGATATAGACAAGCAAAAGCGCCGAGGCCAGGATCACGCCCGCTTGAAAGCCGCCTCCCGGTGTGAGCTGGCCGTGCAATCCGATGTAAAAACCAAAAACTACAGTGACGAAAAATACAGGAAAATTCACTACCTGGACGCTAATGCTCAGTTTCCGCGTTTCTTTGATTTTGTTGGCTTCGCGGGTCGCGGTGTCGGCCCTGCGGCGCAACAACATCATCACGCCAAGAACGGCGGTAAAAAGTATGAACTCTTCGCCAAGAGTGTCGAAGCCGCGATAGTCATAGTTGATCGCATTTACGGCATCGGTAGCATGCCGCTGATAAACAACCATCCGGGAAATAAAGTCTCCATAAGGCCCGCGATAATCCCCCCATGGAGGCAAATTGAGCGCCGCACAAAAATAAAGGGCAAGAAAAATAAATCCGGCCACGAAAAAAATTCGGGCGCGCAAACGTTCAGTCATGTTCCTCCCCGGATGATGAATCGGGCATATGCGCCTTGCGGAATTTCATGCGTGAGATCGCCAGCATCACCATCAATGGAAGCGCGACGGCGCCGACGGTAATTTGTGAAAGAGCTACGTCCGGAGCTTGAAAGAAGAAAAACGTCAACGCCATCAACAAGCCATAAAAACTCAACGCGATAACTTGCGAGGTGACGTCACGGGTACACACGACCGCGAATCCGGAAATGGCAACGAGCAACAGAAGTATTGCTCCGAACCAGATCATGATTGCTCCGTTTCAGAAGAATCTTCGACAAACTCAATCGGATCGCCCTCCCGGGGCCTCCAATGGCCCAGTTCCCTGGCCCGGAAAGCCCGCGCGCTTGCATGCGTTACCACGGAGTTGATCCCGAGAAGAATAAAAGTAATGAGTAAAGTTTTCCAGGAGGCCTGATTGCTTCCGTTTTTAAGAAACACTGCGGCGGTCAATGCGAACGCCCCTACGGTAGCGGGAAGCGAAAGATAATGCAAAGCCTGCGTCGGCTCCCGCATGCGCCACATTCCCAGCACTCCCAGCCAGCACGAGACCGCGACCATAACAAGCATGACCGCTTCGATAATGGAGGAAGCGCTCATAGGTGATGCTCAAGAAACCGTGCGAAGACGAGGGCTCCCCCAAAAGACATGATTGCCAGCGTGAGGGGTAGGTCAATAAAGGGAATGCGCTCGAAGGCGATGGTGAAAATCACCATGGCCAAAGTGATAATGATGCTCGTCATCTCCAGCCCCACCAGACGCCGTTCGGGACTTCCCCGCAAGCACATGTCTGCGCACGGAATGAGACATGAGGCCACGGCGATGCCAGCCCATAGCCACCAGTTCATGATTGGGCTCCCAGCTTTTTCGTCATCTTAGGAATGTTGCTGCGTTCGAGCTGATGGAAGAGCATGCGTTGCTGTTCGCTGGCAATCCCGATCACAATGAAGTTTGGCGCGGCAGTGGTGTAGACAGTCGCGAAAACCTGCCGCGCAACAAGACGCGGCGACTTTCCGCGTATTCTGAAATTGGCCACGCGATAGTAAGACCCCGCTCTCTTGCCCGCAAACAAATCTTTTAACAAAACGGCGGTAATTTCATATACGCCGGTGACGATATACCAGGGAATCCGCCATGCCGCAGCCGCATCGGCGAAGTGAATTTGCAGGTGCAGCCGATGCGAGCGGTGAATGATTCTCAGCGCCGCTGCGATTGCCGCGATGCAAATCGCGCCTACAATCATCTCGTGGCTGCGTATGCCCGCAACGAGCAGGATCCATTCCCCGGCCATCGATGCGATAACCAGCACCCAAATAAGAGCAGGAATTTTACCCGACCGCACATCGATCCTGTTTTTCGCCACGCACAAAGGACGTGTTTGGAAGTTGAAGGGTTGCCCGTGCACCGCGCCGGAGCAGCGGTGTTCGGACTTCTCATCGCCGTCGGCCTCATCGTCGGCAGTATGGCGGCAACAATCGCGCTCCGTTCCGCTACATTGTGCAGCAGGAAATTACCGTGCACTCATCTCGCGTGGATCTGGATCAGGTTGCAGCGGCGGCGCAAAAAACCATGCTGCTTTGCAAAAAAGGTATTGTCCTTAGCGGCGACTCCGGCCAGGGAGTCACCTACAAATTTAATGGTCTGAATGCCATCAAGCCCGGCATGATTACCGAAGCAACCCGCAATTCCGCGCCGCCGCCGACCGTTTCGCTTCCGACTCCGGCAGCCAGATTGGCTCCATACGGCAGGCCAACCAGGGCTTTTTTGAGATTCTCCCTGCTGACCAGGCAGGCAGCACAGAAGAGGGAGACGGCGGTTCCGACTGCAGCATCATGAAAGTTGTCCGCGTGGTCACGACGGTGGAATATTACCTGGACAAATAAAAGAAGATAAATAACCCTAAATAGTCGAAATAATCCGAATGGATATTCGTGAGGCCTGCCGCTGGCCTTGGTCGCAAATCAGAATTCGCGCTGCTCTCATTCGCCTTTCCGCATAAATCTACACCAAATCAGGGCCAACCAATTTTCAATTGTCAGGCCAGTGGTTTACGATGATAAAGATAGGTCGTGATGCGAGTCTCCCTCATTCGTACCAGTGTCCTCCGGCAAGCCATTCGAGCGCTGCGCCGCAACTGGATCCAGAGTTCTCTTTCCATTCTCGGCATCGCTGTGGCTGTGGCGGCATTCATCTGCGTAATCGCTATTGGCACGGCGGGCACCAGCAGGATGGAAAATGATCTCAAGAACCTTGGGGACAATCTGGTGTGGGTCGAAGCGGGAAGCCGCAATCATAATGGCGTCCGGATGGGCGCTCGCGGAACCCGGTCGCTGGTCATGGCAGACGCCGACGCGATCCTGACACAGATCCCCACCATCAAGACTCTGACTCCCAATGTTGACGGTCATATTCAGGTCATATACAAAGGACAGAATTGGTACACCTCTTACCGGGGCGTGACGCCGGAATATCTGCAAGTCCGGCGCTGGAATGTGCGTCTGGGCGCATTTTTTACAGCCACCGATGTACAGCAAGCCACTCCGGTCTGCGATCTGGGCCAAACTGTAACCTCACAGCTTTTCGGCAATGAAAATCCAGTCGGCAAAGTCGTGCAAATGCAAGGAATTCCCTGCCGCGTAGTTGGAGTGCTCCAGGCCCGGGGACTTTCGAGCAGCGGGCGCGACCAGGATGATTTCATTCTGATGCCCTATACGACCGTGCAGAAGAGAATTACCGGCTCATTCTGGCTGGATGACATTTTTTGCTCGGCCGTCTCTATGGAAGCGATACCAACCGCAGCAGACCAGATCGAGGCATTGCTGCGCGAGCGGCATCACCTCAATGCTGGCGAGTTTGACGACTTCAACGTGCGCAGGCCAGACCAGAGGATCAAGACGAGACTTGCGGCCCGCAAAATTATGAGTATTTTTCTGGCCAGCGTCGCCTCGCTGGCGCTCATCGTCGGTGGCATCGGAATCATGAACATCATGCTGGTTTCGGTCACCCAACGCACCCGCGAAATTGGCGTGCGGCTGGCCATCGGCGCGACGGAGTGGGACATTCAATCCCAGTTCCTCGCCGAAGCGATCGCTATCGGAATTCTGGGGGGAGCCATTGGAATTTTGCTGGGAATTTTTCTCTCGGGATTCGTCGCTTCCTATTTCGGCTTTCCCACCCAACTCACGCAGCAAGCTTTCTTGCTCGGAACCGGCTTCGCCGCCGGAATCGCGGTCCTCTTCGGCTTCTACCCCGCCAATAAGGCCGCCCGCCTCGATCCCATTGACGCGTTGCGTTACGAATAAATTTTTCGGTTTGGTCAGAGCGCAAGCTTCTAGTTTGCGCGTGCTTGTACGCGCTCGCTTCACCAATATTCCGCCTAATTTTCGCAATTCTGGAAAAGCGGTAAGTCCGCGCGCCTTGTAAACTGTCGCATGGCCAAAAAGGCGCATCAAAGCCAGTTTCATCGTTCGCAAGTCGGCCGTGCCCAAAGATATATCCGCATCCACCTCACAGAAAAGATGAGTTTGTCGCGGATCGCCCGCGAGGCTGGATCATCGTCCTATCACTTTGCCCGGCTCTTCCAGGCCTATGTCGGCGAGACACCGTTCGAATTCCTTCGGCGTATGCGCCTGGTGACGGCGCTTCGCATGCTTCAGGAAGATTCCGAGGCAAGTGTTACGGAAATTGCGTTGAGCGTCGGGTATGAGACCTCGGCGGCATTCAACAAATCCTTTCACAAGATTCTGGAAATGACCCCCAGCAATTTTCGCAATCTGGGAAAAGAACCGCAGGACAATGTGATCTACGATCTTAGCCGTCCAAGATTACTCAAGGAGGTCGCCATGAACTTGTCGCCTGAATTCGAGACGGTCAATCGTCCTTTAACCCACTACGTCTTTATTGAGAAGCACGGGCCCTTTGCTGAAGTTGCACCGCCGCTCTGGAACGACCTGATGCCACTGCTCGGGAAGCTTGATCGGCAGCAGGTACGCGAGTATCTCGGTCTGAGCGGAATTGATAAGAGCAAGGCTGGGGAAGACACAATGATCTACCAGGCGGGAGTTGCACTCGGCCAGGAGCCGAAGAAGCTCCCCGATGGGTTCCATCACAGGGCAATCAAAGCCGGCAAATATGCTCGCTTTCTGCTGACCGGACCTTACGTGCACATCTGGATGGCATTCAATCGCATCTTCAAAACTTTGTCGGAAAAGCATGTGGCTGTGCGTCCCGAATTCTGCATTGAAAATTATCTAAACGATCCGCGAGTGACTCCCGAAGACCAACTGCAAACTGAGTTGCTGGTTCCAATTACCTAGCTCGAATGCCGTGAGTGTGGA
>JAICKN010000025.1 GCA_025927855.1 Terriglobales bacterium | reverse complement strand
TTTTTTCTGACCTACTTGCCGGAACTCGACGAAACGCGAGACAATGTGCGGCTGGCCACGAACAGTTTGTTAGCAGCCCTAGGAGATTTTCTCCCCATGAAGTACCGTCAACACGGATACCAGGACAGCGATCAGGACCGGAACAAGTCCCACGAGAGGCCTTCCAGCGGCGCGCCGAAAAAAGACCTGACTTTCGGCCCTCGGCCGCTGCAAATGGCGGCGAACCGGCAAGTTTCACGCTGCTCGCAGTGTGGAACGCTGCTCACCGGAACGATTGATGTAAATAGTAAGTGCCCGAAGTGCGGTTTCGAGCTTCATTCCTGCAAGCAGTGTTCTTTTTTCGATCCTTCGAGCCATTTTGAATGCTCCCAGTCTATTGCTGAACGGATAAGTCCGAAGGACACGAACAACAGATGTTCATTTTATTCCATCCGCGTGATGCTCGAAAAAGAGACCTCTTCTTCGCCGGGTGGTTCGTCGAGCGGTCCGGTCAAGCCCAACGACGCCCGGCAGGCATTTGAAAATCTGTTCCGCAAATAGATGCATTCCTTCGTATCGGCGGCATAGACGGGATCGAAAACCGGCGGGCCGCCGGCGCTATGGAAGACGGCAACCCTGCGCTTGTAAATGCCCATTGTAAAAATATTGTTAACAGTCCGGACCGATATCCCGGTTAGGGGGCCGCAGGAGTAAGCTTAGGCCCATAAAATTCGCCGTTTTTGGCAAACGCATCTCTGGAAAGGCGCCCGCATGCTCGCATTGCACTCCACCGTGAATAGCCCGCGAAGCGAAACTTCCGGTATAGTTTTGAAATTCCCGAACATGGATAGGATTCTCGTCGTCGAAGATGACCGCGCAGTTCAGAAAGCGTTGAAACGCCTGTTTGAAAGCGAGGGCTTCGCCGTCGAAATCTGCGGCGACGGCCAATCCGCGATCGATGCTTTCCGCGCCAATCCTGCTGCGGCAGTCGTGCTCGATTTGCGTCTGCCAGCCATGTCCGGACGGGACGTGTGCCGCGAGATTAAGCGCCAGGCGCCGGCCGTCCCGATTCTTATTTTGAGCGCGGCCAGTGACGTGGCTGACAAAGTCCTGCTGCTGGAATTGGGCGCGGACGACTACGTTACGAAGCCATTCAGCCCGCGCGAACTGCTGGCCCGCGTGCGAGTTTCTCTGCGCCGCGCCGCCCGCACGCAGAGCACGGAAGTTTCCGGCTTCGACGGCGTCACGGTAGACTTCACGAAAATGGAAGTTACCCGTAAGGGCGAAGTGGTTGCGCTTACAGCGCAGGAGTTCAAAACGCTGAAATTCTTATTACAAAATGCAGAACGCGTGATTACCCGCGATGAACTGCTGAATGAAGTCTGGGGATACCAGAATTACCCTTCCACCCGCACGGTGGATAACCACATTCTGAAGTTGCGCCAAAAGCTTGAAGACGACCCGGCAAACCCCGTACACTTCCGCACGGTACACGGGGTTGGATACAAGTTCGTTCCGTAAGAAGTTCCAACCAGCGCCGGGGTCCTGAGAAAACATGCAGGCTTTCGTAAAGCTCCGGTTGAGCACGAAGTTTCTCCTTTCCATGTTGCTCATCACGGCGGGCCTCACCTGGACCAGCCTCCTGCTGGTGCGCCGGAGCGTTCAGGCCCAGGTGCGAAGAGAAATTTTTGCGGGATTGCGCAACTCCGTCAGCACCTTTAAAGATTTTCAGCGCGTGCGCGAAGACACGTTAAGCCATTCCGCCGATCTTCTTGCCGATCTTCCCAACCTTCGCGCGTTGATGACTACCGAGGATGAAACCACAATCCAGGATGCCTCCGGGGCGCTCTGGCCCCTTGCCGGAAGCGACCTGTTTGTCCTGGCAAACCAGACCGGCCGGGTTGTGGCGCTGCACGCGAACTCTCCGGAGTTCACGCGCGCCATGGCGCAACATTCCCTTGATACCTCCTTCAATGAAGATGGCTCGGACCACTGGTGGTATGGAGCGCAACATCTTTACCAAGTGTTTGTGAAGCCGATTTACTTTGGGCCGGAGAACGGCGGCAGGCTGCTTGGCTTTCTGGTCATTGGCTATGAAATTGACGACGCCATTACTTCGCAGGTGGGGCGCGTCGCCGCCAGCCAGGTTGTTTTTTACTACGGAGATACAATCGTCCGCAGCACGCTCTCGCCCGCGCAGGAGGCGCAACTCTCCCGCCAGGGCCCTTCCCGCCCGGCAGCAAGCAATCCGCAAGCCGAAGAGTTGCAACTTGGCGATGAACGCTTCTTGCGGACATCGCTGGATCTTGACGGCCCTAAATCTCCTTCTGTGCGCCTTACGGTATTGAAGTCTTTCGACCAGGCCACGCGCTTTCTGGATGAATTAAACCACCTTCTGGTAGCGCTTGGACTGGCCGCCGTTTTATGTGGAAGCCTGCTGGTGTATTTGATCTCTCATACCTTCACCCGCCCGTTGGAAGCGCTGGTTGAAGGCGTGCGCGCTCTGGAGAAAGGCGATTTCCACTACAAGCTCTATCCTCACGGCGGCGACGAAGTGGCAGAGTTGACGGGCGCGTTCCATCGCATGCGCGGAACTTTGTCCAAAACGCAACAGGAGTTGCTCGAAGCGGAGCGTCTGGCCACCATCGGCCGCATGGCCAATTCCATTTCCCATGATCTGCGGCATTCCCTGGCGGCCATTGTCGCCAATGCAGAATTCCTTTGTGAAAGCCGTCTTTCTCCCGAGCAACGGGAGGAGCTTTACCAGGAAGTGCGCCACGCGGTCAATGAGATGACGGACCTGATTGATTCCCTGCTGGAATTTTCACGCACGAGGGAATCTCTGCGCCCCAGCTATTGCAGCGCCAAAAGCAGCGTGGAACGGGCGGTGCAATCCATCCGCTCCCATCCGGAGTTTCAGCAGATAAAAATTTCTATTCATGAAAGCGGAGAAAGCACGGGCTGGTTCGATCAGCGCAAACTGGAGCGCGCTGTCTTCAACCTGCTGCTGAACGCCTGTGAATCCGTGCCGCCGCAGAGCGGAGAAGTCCGGGTGGGGTTGCGCGACCTGCCCAACGAGCTTGAAATCCTCGTCACCGACAATGGCCGCGGGGTCCCGGAGTTGGTGCGGGAGAAGATTTTCGATCCATTTGTAAGTTATGGGAAAGAGAATGGCACAGGTTTAGGGTTGACTGTGGTGCAAAAGATCGTACAGGATCATGGCGGTGACGTAACTTTAGAACAAACTTCCGCCGCTGGAGCCGTGTTCAGGATCGTGCTGCCGCGCAAATCATTTGGCGAGGAGCAACGCGATATATTCGAGCCCGATGAAAACCAGCGGTCACGGATTCTGTAGCAATGGCAATAGGATTCCGGCTTTCCTCAGGGCCGGGCAGCGGCATCACACTAATCAGGTGCGGTAACTTCACAACTTGATTCGGAGGCGACCGTGAAGCAGCGGAGTCGTGTAGTTATCAGCATTCTCACCTCAGGCGTAATGTTTTGCTTTTTGCTTAGCTCCGGCCCTTGCGCGTGGGCGCAGTCCGGCCAGGCTCCGCAGGACCAGGCAGTCGCCTCAGCCGTGCGCGATCTGCAAGAGCAGGTGCAGCAATTGCGCGCCGCGGTCGCCGAGGTTCGCTCGGAGGCCGCAGAGTACCGCGCCGAAACAGATAAATTGCGCCACGAACTCGAGGCGATGCGCGCGGCAAATGCCACCCCCGGCTATTCCCGCGCAATGCCGGAGTCGCCCGCAGAAGCTGCCGCCGCACCGGGTAGTTATCCAGGTCTTGCGAATTCGGCGTCCGAGGAATCAGGATCATCCGGGTCAGAATCCTCCGCCTCATCCTTGCAAACCCCTGATCAGCAAAACCCGGACCAGCGCATCGCATCACTTGAAGACTCCGTGCGTTTGTTAGACCAAAAGATTACCGGGCAGTATCAAACGAAAGTTGAAAGCGCCTCAAAATACCGCGTGCGCCTGAACGGCATCGTGCTTATGAATCTTTTCAGCAATCAGGGTGTTACCGACAACCTTGATGTTCCCAGCTTCGCCACCGCATCAGCAACGGGAAGCGATCACAGTTTTGGCGCGACTCTCCGGCAATCGGAACTGGGGCTGGAAGTTTTTGGGCCATCGGTTGCCGGCGCGAAGACTTCGGCAAATTTTCAGGCCGATTTCGGCGGCGGTTTCGCCAACACGTGGGATGGAGTGAACTATGGACAATTTCGATTGCGGACAGCCAGCATGCGCCTTGACTGGCAGAATACCTCGATTGTCGTCGGGCAGGATCGCCTGTTCTTGTCTCCGCTATCTCCTACCTCGTACGCTTCTCTCCTCGTGCCTGCATTCAATTACTCAGGAAATTTGTGGGGCTGGATTCCGCAGATCCGCGTCGAGCGCCGCCTGGCCCTGACCGGCGATCAAGACCTGACCTTGCAGGCGGGAATTTTTGACAACCTGACGGGTGAGTTTCCTTCCGGCCAATATGACCGCACCGCGCAGGCGGGAGAAAGATCGGGCCAGCCAGCCTACGGGACGCGCGCCGCGTGGACCGGAAATATTTTCGGGGAGCCTATTACGCTGGGAGCGGGCGGATATTACAGCCGCCAGAACTGGCAATTTGGCCGCAGCGTGGATGGCTGGGCCGGCATGGCGGATTGGAGTGTTCCGTTGCCCATGCGCCTGCGCCTTTCGGGAGAGTTTTATCGTGGCAGCGCCATTGGCTCGCTGGGCGCTTCCTTTGGCCGCAGCGTAGTGTTTAACGGCAATCCCTCCATCGCCAGCACAAACGCTTACGGCCTCGATTCAGCAGGCGGATGGTCGCAGCTCAAATTACAGGCAACTCCCAAGATCGAGTTCAACGGAGTCTTTGGCTTGGACAATCCCTATGCCAGCGAAGCCAATTCGTTCGCTGCCAGCCAGCCTTATACTGGTCAAATCTTGGTGCGCAATCTCGGAGAACTTGCGAATTTTATCTACCGGCCACGCTCGAATCTTTTAGTCTCGGCTGAATACCGGCACATGAAGACCGCGGGACTTGGAAGCCCGGCATGGAGCGCCGGCCAGCTAAATATGGTCATGGGGATATTGTTCTAATGGCGAAACTGTTCGGATTGCTGCTCTGCTGCTTTCTATTTTTCGGTTCCGCACTGGCACAGGACGTGACCGTCACGGCTCACGCTGTGGCGGACGGCAAAAATCACGCCGATCCGGCCAATGCGCAAGAGGTAGTATTTTGGCTCACCCCTCTTGGTCATGCTGCCCCGCGCCATCCAGTTCCGGCTCAACATCCCAAGCTAACGCAACATAACAAGACCTTTGAGCCGCACCTGCTTGTCATTCCAGTAGGATCGATTGTGGACTTCCCCAATCGCGATCCATTCTTCCATAACGTTTTTTCTCTGTTTGAAGGCAAAAGATTTGACCTCGGATTGTATGAGGGAGGAACCACGCGCGAGGTGCATTTCGATAAGCCGGGGATTTCCTATATTTTTTGCAATATCCATGCGCAGATGAGCGCGGTCGTTATCGCGATGGACACGCCTTACTACGGAATTTCCAATGCAAAGGGCAGAGTTGAAATTGCCGGGGTGCCGCCCGGAGATTACAAGCTGGAGGTGTGGTATCAGGAATCATCGCAGCCACAGTTGAAGGCCCTCAGCCATCACGTCACCATCTCTGCCAACGATTCCAATTTAGGCACCTTCCATTTGGCCCCGCCCAAAACCCTGGTTGTTCATAAGAACAAGTACGGACAGGATTATGAGGGGCCACCAGCGAACAGTCCCGGCTACGAAAACCAGCTTTTGCCGCAAACTACGAATTAAGGCTATCCTGCTGTTTACAAAAAAGTTACATGCCTTTTAACAAGCCATGACAAATGCTTTTCGCCGCAGCCTTAACCTCTTCTCATGTTGAACGGGCCACCGCTGCTGCCCGTTCGAGATGGAACGGTCCCGGGACCCCGTCCGCCAGGTTCGCCGAAGGCGAAGAAACATTCTTCGCCGTAGGTTCGTCTGCATGCGCGTTCCCCCCACCTCTCTTGCTCAATCGCATCCCTCGTCGTGTATCGTTTTAGCAGGAATCTTCTTCAACTCATTGCTGGGGTTCATTTGGTGAAGATGGGTTCCGTTCGCATCGGCACGATTCCGCATTCGAAGAAAAAAACTGAAGGAAATCTATTCGCAATGAATTCCGCAAACCATTCTGGCCGCATACCGGGTGGAGGATTTTTGTTGCAGTCTTGCATTCCGCAAGAAATCTTCACTCCTGAAGATTTCACGGAGCAGCAGCAGCTCATCGGCAAAACGGCGGAAGAGTTCGCGGTCAATGAGATTGACCCGAACATCCCAAAAATGGAGTCCAAGGATTTTTCAGTCAGCCGGGAGCTCATCCGCAAGGCTGCCGATTTGGGATTGTGCGCTGTGGAAGTGCCGGAAGCGTACGGCGGGCTCGAGATGGATAAAATTTCCGCCTCCATCATTGCCGAGCGTATTGCCAAATACGCTGGCTTCGCAACCACGTGGGGAGCGCATTCGGGCATCGGCCTGCTGCCGATTGTTTACTTCGGCAACGAAGCGCAAAAGCGAAAATATTTGCCTAAGCTCATCAGCGGAGAAGTCATCGGCGCGTATGCCTTGTCGGAGGCGTCCTCCGGGTCCGACGCGCTCAATTGCCGCGCCCGCGCGCAACTTTCGCCGGATGGCAAGCATTACCTTCTAAATGGCGAGAAGATGTGGATTACAAATGCGGGCTTCGCCGGCCTGTTCACAGTCTTTGCCAAAGTAGGCGGCGAACGCTTTACGGCGTTCCTGGTGGAACGGAATTCCCCCGGACTTTCCATTGGCCCGGAAGAACACAAAATGGGCATTCGCGGCTCTTCGACCTGCCCCCTGCTTTTGAATGACTGCAAAGTTCCCGCTGAAAATGTTCTGGGGGAAATCGGCAAAGGTCATATTATCGCCTTCAACATTCTCAATATTGGCCGCTTCAAGCTTGGCGCGATGTGCGTAGGCGGCGCCAAAGAAGCCTTGCGCAACAGCGTTCAGTATGCAAAAGAGCGCAAGGCATTTGGCACTGTCATTGCTGCTTTTGGCCTGGTTCGCGAAAAACTGGCCCGGATGGCGGCGTCAATTTATACCAGTGAATCTATGGTCTACCGCACGGTCGGATTGATGGATGCGGCGTTATTCGCGGTGGACCGCGCCGGTTCGCAAACGTCTATAGAAGTTCGCAAGGCGATTGAAGAATACGCTATTGAATGCTCCATTGTGAAAGTCTGGGCCTCGGAAATGCTCGACTACGTTGTGGATGAAAGCGTTCAGATTTACGGCGGCTACGGCTTTGTAGAGGAATACCCTGCGGAACGCGTTTACCGCGACGCCCGCATCAACCGCATATTCGAAGGCACCAACGAGATTAACCGGCTCATCATTGCTGGATTTTTGCTGAAGCGCGCGGCGAATGGCGAGCTACCTCTTTCGACCGCGATCAAAAAATTCATGGATGAGGTGTTGGGCCCGCTGCCTTTGCAGGAAAATACATCCTCATTCGCGGGCGAAATTCAATACATCGCCAACACTAAAAGAATCGGCCTCTTTGTTGCCGGAGTAGCTTCGCAAAAATACATGCAGGCCATTCAGGAAGAGCAGGAAGTTATGGCCGCGATCGCCGATATCGTGATGGAAATTTATGCCATGGAATCGGCTACTCTGCGCGCGCAGAAAATGTCCTCAAAACTTAGCGGTGCTGCGGCTGCCAATTCCCTGGACATGGCGCGTTTGTGCCTTGCCCATGGCATGGAAAAAATTGAAAATTCCGCCCGAAAGATTCTCTCTGCGGCCAGCGAAGACGATGCCCTTCGCACCAATCTCGCCATCCTCCGCCGCCTTACCAAGGTTGAGCCATTTAACCTAATAGCGATCAGCCGACAGATTGCCGCAAGAGTTCTGGAACGCGGCCAATATGCTCCAAACTAAGCAGATAGAAGCGGTCGGTCTCATCCGCCGGGGCGTATAATGAAGGCAGGCGGTCGCCATGCACTGGCATAATCCTAACGCGCATCTTCCCGAGTGCTGGTTGCAATTTCTGGTCTGCCCACGTCGCTATCGCGCAGTATTGCCTTCCTGTAGACGGCCCAGCCTTTTCGGCAGCGATTAGTTCTTTTCCTCCCGGTTTGTAAATTCTGGAGCCATCTCAGAAATTCGCGGAAGGGCTCCGGCCAATTTAAGCCTACCAACGATTCATGGAGGATCCTATGTCAGCCAAATCCATACAGGCGCAAAATCCTGTTATAGCGGCCTCTCTGCCCGGTCCCAATGCGCGGGGGATCCTGGCCGGAGACGAAAAATATATTTCGCCCTCGTACACGCGTTCCTATCCGTTGGTCGCAAAAAGCGGCCGCGGTCTCGTTGTTACAGATGTGGACGGCAATGAGTTCCTCGATTTTTCCGCCGGCATTGCCGTGACTTCCACCGGCCATTGCCATCCGGAGGTAGTGGCTGCGATTCAAAAGCAGGCTGCCGAACTCATTCACATGTCCGGCACGGATTTTTATTACGAGAGCATGGTCACGCTCGCTGAGCGCCTCTCAAAAATCGCTCCCATGCCCGGACCGCACCGCGTGTATTACGGTAATTCCGGAACTGAGGCCATTGAGAGCGCGCTGAAGCTCGCCCGCTATCACACTGGCCGCCAGAATGTGATCGCGTTCCTGGGCGCATTTCACGGGCGAACCATGGGCGCTTTGTCGCTGACTGCCTCCAAGCCGCAGCAGCGCCGCCGTTTTTTCCCTTTGGTGCCGGGTGTGACGCATGTTCCTTATCCCAACCTGTACCGCAGGGACGCAGAAGATTGCGAAGAGTACGCTTTGAATTGCGCCCGTTTCATCGAAGAAAAGCTGTTCAAGACCACTTTGCCTGCGGAAGAAGTAGCCGCCATTTTCGTCGAACCGATTCAGGGCGAGGGCGGATATGTGGTCGCACCGAATGTTTTTCTGCAGGAGTTGCGCCGCATTTGCGATATCAACGGCATTCTGCTGGTGGTGGACGAAGTGCAGAGTGGCGTAGGCCGCACCGGGAAATGGTGGGCAGTCGAACACTCCGGAGTTGAGCCGGACATTGTCTGCATCGCTAAAGGCATTGCGTCTGGCATGCCTTTGAGCATTACCATGGCGCGCGCCGGGATCATGGATTGGGTACCCGGCTCGCACGCTTCGACCTTCGGCGGTAATCCCATCAGCATTGCAGCGGCATTGGCGACTCTTGATGTGATCGAAAAGGAAAATCTGCTCGAGAACGCGGCCGGGATGGGAGGCTACATGCTGAAACGCATGAGCGATTGGCCATCCAAACACAACCTCGTTGGCGATGTTCGTGGACGAGGCCTGATGCTTGGTGTAGAGTTGGTCAAAAATAAGAGCACCAAAGAACACGCTGGAGCAGAGCGGGATCGCGCTCTCCAACTGGCATTTGAACGCGGCGTTCTTTTTCTGGGGTGTGGCCCGAGTACCGTCCGCATTGCGCCGCCATTGATCGTCACGAAAGAGCAGGCGGATATCGCTATGAACGTGCTGGAGGCCGCAATCTCAAGTATCGAGAAGGGAGCATAGAAGGTCTGCATGCCCGTTGATCATGCTTCGCAGCCCACGGTCGTCGTGACCGGCGCATTGAGCTATACCGGTCAATACGCCACGCGCATTCTTCTCGATCGCGGATACAAAGTCCGTACGCTGACGCACCATGTGGACCGGGAAAACCCGTTCGGGGATAAATTGCAAGTTCTGCCCTACAATTTCGACGATCCGGAGAAACTGGCCGCGAGTTTACGAGGCGCCTCTGCGCTCATCAATACGTATTGGGTGCGTTTTCCGCACGGCGCAATGACGTTCGAGAAGGCTGTTGCGAATACGCGCACTTTGTTCCGCGCCGCCAAAAATGCCGGTGTGCGGCGCATTGTGCACGTAAGCATTGCCAACCCGGCGCTTGATTCTCCGCTGGGATATTACAAGGGCAAGGCGGAACTGGAGCAATCGTTAAAAGAGTCGGGGCTTTCGTATGCCATTCTGCGACCGACTGTGATTTATGGGCCGGAGGATATTCTGATCAACAATATTGCCTGGTTTGTCCGGCATCTTCCGGTTTTTGGAGTGCCCGGGAATGGCCGCTATTCGGTGCGTCCCATCTTTGTGGAAGATATGGCGCAGTTGATGGTGGCCGCCATTGAGCAGCAAGAAAACACAATTACGGATGCCGTGGGACCGGAAAGTTTTACCTTCAATGAATTGGTAAAGCTGATTGCGAAGAAGATCCATCGGGGAGTATGGCTGCTGCACCTGCCTGCGCCGCTGGCTTATGTTTCAACACGTATCGTAGGCTGGATGGTCGGCGATGTTGTGTTGACATGGGAAGAATATGAGGGGCTGGTTGCCAATCTGCTGGCTTCGGACGCTCCCGCTGCCGGCAACACACGGCTGAGCGAATGGCTGGCGGCCAACTCGGAAAATATTGGCCGGAAGTATGCCTCAGAAATTGCCCGCCATTACCCAGCGTAAAAACCGGCTAGCGCCGGCGTCTCGCCGGCTCTCAATCCCAAGTTCAAACCTCGCCGCCGGGGATGGCGGCGCTACTCCTGCCGTTTGAGAATCCCCCAAAATTCTGTTGACCTTCTCTTCGGATCGCAGTAACTTGCAGCGATTGATGGAGGTGGTATTTTGCCGATTTCCGCTGTGGATGCCATCAGTCCTGCGTTTCACCATACCAAGCAGCAACTGATTGTTCCTTTCCGCGCCTCGCAATGGGTCAAGCTGGCCTTTGTAGGCCTGCTGGCGGGCGAGTTGTCATCTGGCGGCGGATGCAATTTTAATGGCGGCAACTTTCAAATACCCCGGCATCCAGCAACCACAGACAACTTTGCCGGGCATGGATTTGCGGGACTTGAGTTCGCCGGGCATGGTATCCCTGCCATCGGTTCTCCACAGTGGATGGCCGTTATTTTGTTTTTGATTACGGCTGCGTTCGTTCTTTATATCGCCTTCATTTACTTGAACAGCATGATGCGCTTTGTTCTGTTCGATGCGGTCATTGAGAAGGAATGCCGCATCCGCAATGGATGGCTCCGCCGCATGAATGAAGGCTGGCGTTATTTCTTATGGCAATTGGGATTGCTGGGAGCGAGCTTCGTCGCCATGGTGATTCTTGCAGGCATACCGCTGGCCATCGCCGTTCTAATGGGCTGGCTGGACCGCCCACGGGAGCATCTGGCTCCGCTGATTCTGGGCGGATTTCTCATGTTCTTTGTGTTCGCCGCCTTCATCGTACTGTTCCTGCTGATTGCAGTGTTTACCAAGGATTTCGTGGTGCCGCAAATGGCGTTGGAGCATATTGGCGCAGTGGAATCATGGCGGCGGCTCTTAGAAATTATGAAGCGCGATAAAGGCGGCTTCCTGCTCTACGTCATTATGAAGGTTGTAATGGCGCTGGGAGCAGCCATCGTAATCGGCATCATTACTCTAATCGTTATGCTGCTGGTGATGATCCCCGTCGGCGGACTCGGTATTATCGCCGTACTCGGCGGGAAAGCAGCCGGGCTGACCTGGAACCTCTATACAATTTCTCTGGCGGTAATTTGCGGATCGGTGATTTTGGCAGTGTTCCTATACCTGGTTTCATTTATTTCCGTTCCCGCGATCGTTTTCTTTCCCGCTTATTCCATCTATTTCTTCGCAGAGCGCTATCCGCTGCTGGAATCGCTTTTGCGCGCGCGGAATGGGAATAATCTGCCTCCGCCCGCGTCTGCTCCAACGCTGCCCAATCCGGAACCCATCATGTAAGAGTCTCGCTCAGGCCGGCGAGCCCTTGCTTTGTAGCCCCGCCGTCTCCGCCGACACGATTTGATTAAGCTCGATTCGCTAGTAAGCTGGCGGGCCGCCGGTGCTACGAAGAACAGCGTTCTTGCTTATTGCGGCAGCACTCGAGTTTTATTGCGGGGCACTCTGCCTTCGCCTATGCTCAGGATGGGCAGTCATGCATCCAGACCGATTCACGTCTCATGGCCTACGGAACTGAACAACTTTTGGTAGAACTATTCGCCATTTTTGTCACTGCAAAAGTGATTGGCGAAATGTTTGAGCGGTTCCGCCTGCCGGGGGTGCTGGGAGAGATCGCCGCCGGAATCGCCGTGGGCCCATACGCACTGGGATGGATACAGCCGAGCGATACCATCCACTCCGTGGCGGAAATCGGCGCAATTTTTGTGCTGTTCAGCGCCGGGCTAGAAACCAGCCCCAGCGATCTTGTGCGTGTTGGACGCAAAGCTTTCTATGTGGCAACGGCCGGAATTGTGGTCCCATTCATTCTCGGCTTTGCCTATATGAAGCTGCGCGGGGACGCCTCAACGGAGGCGATTTTTGTGGCGGCAGCCATGGTTGCCACCAGTGTTGCCATTACCGCGCGCGTGCTGGCGGACCTGCACGTCCTCTCAAAATACACGGCGAAAATCATCCTCGGCGCGGCTGTTTTCGACGACATTCTGGGCATGGTCCTGCTCGCTGTGGTTGCCGGCATTACCAGTAATGGCAAGGTGGAGTGGCTGCATCTGGGCATTCTGATGGGTGAAGCCGCGGCGTTTGCGCTGTTCATGATGTTCGTCGCGCCCCGCATTGTGCGCCGCATGAAGCCGGGAGTGGAAAAGCTCTCCACGGAAAATGCCTCCTTGATCGTGGCGCTGGCCCTGTGTTTATTTCTTTCCTGGCTTTCCGCGAAGATTGGCATGGCTGCCATTATTGGCGCTTTTTTTGCAGGCATGATGTTTGCCGATTATGCTCCACAGTGGAACCTGCCCGCGCGCGTGAGCGGCATCACCGAGTTTCTCGCGCCGTTTTTCTTTTTCACCATCGGAGCAAGATTGGACCTGCATCTCTTCAGCAGTAGCGTGCTTCTGGACGCAGTCGTCATTTCCCTCCTGGCCATTATTTCCAAGGTAATCGGCTGCGGATTGCCCATGCTGAGCAAAGGCTGGCGAAGCGTGTTTCGGGTGGGCATTGGAATGATGCCGCGCGGAGAAGTTGCCTTAATTGTGGCCCTGGTCGGCCTGCAATCGCGGATCGTAACCCAGCGGGCGTATGCCATCGTCGTCTTTATGACTGCGGTTACAACAATTCTCGCCCCCCCTCTTTTGCGCATTCTCTACCGTGTCCCGCATGAAAAAGACCAGCAGGAACCTGTCGTCGTGCGCATGCATTTATAATTCTGCATTCTGAATTTTTTCCGGGAGAAGACATGCCCCTTACAGGTCGGGTTGCGCTCATTACCGGCGCTTCACAGGGAATTGGCCGCGCGTGCGCGCTGCGGCTGGCGAAAGAAGGCGCGGCCATCGCCGCAGCGGCCAGAAACCAGGACAAGCTGGACGAACTGGTGCGGACGATCAGTGCGGCGGGCGGCGAAGTGGCTGCCTTCGTTATGGACGTAAGCGATGAGGAGCAGATTAAAAGCTCGTGCAAAGCGGCTATTTCGCGCTTCGGCAAAGTGGACATTCTCGTCAACAATGCCGGAATTACCCGCGACCAGTTGGTGATGCGCATGAAGCGGGCCGACTGGGACGCCGTGCTCAACACCAATCTCACGTCGGCTTACTTATGTGTGCAGCAGGTCATAAGCTCCATGCTCAAGCAGCGTTGGGGACGCATCCTGAACATCACTTCGGTGTTTGGGCAAATGGGCCAGGCGGGGCAGGCCAACTATGCTTCGTCCAAAGCCGGGTTGATTGGTCTGACGATGGCGCTGGCGCGGGAATTTGGATCGCGAAACATCACCTGCAACGCGATCGCCCCGGGTTTTATTGAGACAGCGATGACCGCCGGCTTGGGCGACGATTTCAAGCAGAACGCCGTCAAGATGATTCCGCTGGGCAGGGTGGGCACGCCGGAAGAAGTCGCGGGGGCGGCGGCCTTTCTCGCCTCCGACGATGCCGCTTATATTACCGGACACGTGCTGAACGTGAACGGCGGCATGTTGATGGGATAATGGGTTTGCTGCACTTGTAGTCGTCCGCGTAAAGTTCCGAAACAAATTAGAATCGTTCGCCGTCTGGAGGATCGCTCATGAAAAAAATATTTGGCTTGCTTCTCACAATTCTCTGCGCCGTTTCTGCTTTTGCGGCCACGTCGAAAACTGTCTCCTACAAAAGCGGGGATGAGACCGTGCAGGCTGTTCTCGACACTCCGGATGGCAAAGGGCCGTTCCCGGCGCTGGTCGTGATCCATGAATGGTGGGGATTGAATGACTGGGTAAAGGAACAGGCCATGAAGCTCGCCGACCAAGGCTATGTGACGCTGGCAATTGATCTGTATCGCGGCAGGGTGGCCACCACTCCTGAAGAGGCGCACGAAATTATGCGTGGGGTTCCGGAAGACCGTGCCGCCCGCGACCTGAAAGCGGCCATTGCATTCTTGCAATCACAACCCAACGTCCGCAAAGACCGGCTCGGCTCCATTGGATGGTGCATGGGCGGCGGCTACGCGCTTGATGTTGCCTTACAGGAACCCACATTAAAAGCTACAGTCATCAATTACGGCCATTTGGCGACTGACAACGATGCACTGAAAAAAATTAACGCATCAGTTCTGGGACTTTTCGGCGGTCAAGACCGTGGAATTACTCCGCAGGATGTGCAGACCTTCGCCACGCAAATGAAAAATGACGGCAAGAACATTCAGGTGACGATTTACCCCGATGCAGGCCATGCCTTTGAAAATCCCAATAACAAGGGCGGCTACCGGGAAAAGGACGCCGCCGATGCGTGGGCCCGCACAGTCAAGTTCCTGCGGGAAAATTTGCAGAATTAAAATATCGGGAAGCGGAGCGCTTGCCAGGGAAAATTCGAGGCGATGGGGCTAGAACAACGCCTCGAATTTCCACTTGCCAGAAGGTACTCTTCTGGTTACTATGCACTGCATCCTCTTCTGCGGTTTTACGAAACAGCAGCCCGGCCTATGAATATTGGCGAAACCATCAAGAACTTCCGGTTGCAAAAAGGAATGTCCCAGGGGGACATCGAAAAACGCACCGGACTTCTGCGCTGCTACCTTTCGCGGGTGGAAAACGGCCATACCATCCCATCGCTCGATACGCTCTCAAAAATTGCCGGAGCCATGGAACTGCCGCTCTCGCAGTTCTTCGCGGAATCGGGCGCGAGCAACGGCTCCAAGGGCTTGCCGCAACTCTCCGATGATGAAATCCGCTTCCTGAGCCAGATTCGCCGTTATTCCGTAAGCTTGAATGACAGCGACCGCAAGCTGGTTTTGGCCATGATCAAAAAGATGGCCGCCAACTCCGCCCGGTGAGCCTGACCCACCCGTCTTATAAATTTTCTGGAATGCTGATGTGGTTCGCTCGATTGCGGCGCAGCTTTGCGAACATGCCCAGGACGGCAATTGAATTTCAGGAGCCGGCACTCGCCGCCCGCACGCGGCGGCAACGATGATTTTTAGCAATGATTTGCATGCACAATTGGCGCGCAGCGCCAACCTTGTCCAGATGAGCAAGGAAGAGATGGCGGACAGAACTCCGGCTGATTTTTCCGCTCAGATATAAATCGTAAAGCAAGGTCCCCAGGGCCTGTCCCAAATGCTCGGTGATGGAATTCCATTCTTCCGGGTCACCTAGCGCCGCTTCCATGGCGGCATTGCAGTTGGCGCGAGAGAGTTCCTTGCCTTCTTTTTTATTAACCTCTTTCTCTCTTCCTCTCTCAATTTCTTCGTCCTCAGATCCTCTTCTCCACCAGACGGCAGGGCGAGAGGGATAAAGGGCGCGCGATCCGAAATATGCCAGCGCATGCTCCAGGACGCTCCCATAAAAGCGGTCTGGGCCTTCAACCGCGTGCGCTGAAACCGCATGGCGCTCCGGCAGTCCACGGCACGCATGATGCAGGAACCGGGCGGCTTCCTGCGCGGCATACATCATTTGAAAATCGTGCACGTAAAGCGCATTAAGACGCGGCAAATAGATGCAGCCTTGCTGCTCCATGCGGGCAATGGCGGTGATGAGATCCTCTTCTTCGTTCAAATGCCGCAGCAGGCGTTTTTGCCAGCGGCCCGCCTGCGCCGGGCCATAGATTTCCGGCAGCAGGTCCACCAAAAATTTTGGCTGGGTGCTGTTGTGCGGCGAACAGGGCTTGATCTCGAGAAAACGGGCAAGACTATCCACCAGGTTGTAGAGCGTGGGCGCAAGGTCTGGGCCATCGCCTGCATCCCGGCACCAGCGGCTTAAGTGCAGGCGGTAGTTTTCATATTTCTCGAGCGGCGTGGAATTAAATACACAGACCACATTTCCGGAAACTTGTACCGCTTCCACCTGGGTTTGCCTCTCCCCGGCGGCCCGCCAATAAAGCGCGTCAATATTTTGTAGAACGGTCAGCACCCGTTCTTCCGGCAATGCTTCCCGTAAAAGGTGGGGCAGATGGGCGGGCGCGAGGTGTGATTCGCCAAATAGAACCAGTAAAGCGGCATTGGAATGTCTCTGGCGGATTTCTGCAATTTTGTTGGCCGCATGGCGGTCACGAGCCCCGATTTTGCGCAGGTCTTCGCGGGGCATGCAATCCAGGCCATAAATACCGTCGGTGTGATCGCGGGCGGTAACCAGCAACTCATAAAACGGGGCCCAGTCATATCCCCAATCGAGGTCGAAGCGTACGCGCTCGCGTAACTCTTCTTCATCAATTTCCCGCCTCCACCATTCGTCGAGGATGTGCTGATCGCGGGCGAAAACCGTTTCCAGGCCCAAAACGACGGGCCGGTCGCCGGGCTGGGCGCGCTGCTCGAGGAGCGCGGCGGCAAAACGTTGCGCCGCTGGTAACGCGTGATAGTCGCCAATCAGCAATGTGTCGGCGGACTGAATCAGATTCAAGAATTGTTCGCGGCCAAGGATGGAATCGTAGTTGCGAAAAGCCAGGCTGAAGTCGCGCAGATATTTGCGGCGGCCATTCGGATCGCTCGCGCGGATTTCGCGCTCCACTCCCGTAAGCGCCTGGAGTTGCGCTTCAGTGCGGCGAAATCGTAGATTTGCGGTGCTGGCAGCCATTTTCTAATTTTTGACTCGACTCTTTACCGCGCCTCCCTTGACTTCTTGTCGCCTGCGTCCCTATGCTCCAAGCTCAGGAATTCGATTGGAGCCTGCTTGCCCGGAGATCCATCTAAAAATCTGACTGTCGCAACCACCGGCGCGAGCGGGTCACTATTCCTAAAGCACTTTCTTTCTCTGGTGGTGCGCGACATCCGCGTTCAGAACGTCAATTTCATCGCCTCCAACAGCGGCCTCCGGGTCATGGCGGAAGAACTCGGCTTGCGCGGCCGCAACAACCTGATTACGCAACTCGTAGGCAAGCCTTCGAAAAAAATCCGCGAGCAATCGAACGACGACATCGGCGCCAACATCGCCAGCGGTTCCTATATGGCCGATGCGATGGTCGTAATTCCGTGCAGTGCCGGAACTCTAGGCCGTATCGCCAATGGCATCAGCGTCCGTTTAATTGAGCGCGCCGCCGATGTCTGCCTGAAAGAAAAGCGGCCACTCGTGCTTTGCTTTCGTGAAACGCCACTCAACAAAATCCACATTCGCAACATGTACCGCGCCGCCGACGCAGGGGCGACGATCTTTCCTTTAATTCCCGCCTTTTACTTTCACCCGGCTAATTTGGATGCGATGGCGGAGGAGTTCGCCTGCCGCGTGCTGGCGCACATTGGCTTACCCCAAACCGGGGCATTCCACTGGAAATCATGAGAAAGAGCATTTTGTTTCAGCAAGATCGCTGGTGCGTTGGGGCATTCTGAGGGATGTTCCAGTGTAGAAATACGGTAGTTTTTTAGGCCAGATGCCCTGTGGACATGTCCCAGGGGAAAGTGCTGGAGTTTCAAAACTTGCGGAAATCTGAAGCAAAGTTCTTTCTTTGATCCACTTAGCCCGTTGCTAGCTCAATCAACTCTCACTGAATTCCTTGTTTCTTGAAGCGGCTTCGCCGTGCCGCTAAACTAGAACCATGCATACGCATGCCCATGGGAGCCACGCGCATGGCGCCGCGCCGGCAAAGGTATTGCGGGTTTCTCTCGCGATCACGCTGGCATATACCGCTTTGCTCGTGGTTGCGGGGATCCGCGCCAATTCGCTGGCGCTGATTTCCGAGGCTGGGCATAATCTTTCCGATTTCCTCGCATTGCTCATCTCCCTGGTAGCAATCTACATAGAGTCGCGCCCGGCCACAGCCACTAAAACTTACGGTTGGAGGCGAGCTGGAGTGCTCGCAGCCCTCGTCAATGCCGTCTCCTTGATTGCCGTTTCGTTCTTTATTTTTTATGAGGCTTTCAAACGCCTTTCTAATACCCAGCCCGTCCATGCCGGAACCATGATGTGGGTGGCTGGCGCCGGGGTTGTGATGAACGGCGTAATCGCATTCCTGCTGTACCGCTCCAGCCGCGATATGAATATACGCAGCGCATTCCTTCATCAATTCGGGGATGCCATTTCAACCGCCGTTGTCATTGTTGGCGGTTGGGCCATTCTGGCTACCGGGCAGGCCTGGATTGATTCCGCGTTGTCGTTTGGAATTGGGGCGTTAATTCTTTGGTCAGGTTTGGCGGTAGTACGCGATGCACTGAACGTTTTGCTGGAAGGAACTCCGCGCGGAATAAAAATGGACCTGCTTGAAACCGCGCTGCGGAATACAGATGGCGTCAATGACGTTCACGATCTGCATGTGTGGAGTATCGGCTCAGAAATCCACGCGCTCTCCTGCCATATTTCAATCGAAGATATTCCGCCGTCAGCGAGCGAGCGTATTTTGCGGGAAATCAAACAGAAACTGCATGAGGGTTTTCACATTGACCACACGACCATTCAATTTGAGCATGTAGCTTGTGATGTGGCGCATGGATGCCTGGTAGCCGTGACGCAGGAACAAGAGCATTCCCATTAAAGGCGTGGCTCAATTTTCCATAAGCTCAGGAAAGTAAGTGCCGTGGTTCAATAAGGTTTCGATTCCCTTTGTAAGGTAAGCGACCTGCTCCTTGGGGATGGCGCCGCTGAAGCCAGCCCGTTGCGCCTCTTTGGTTAACTGCTTCGACATAAATACGCTCAACAACAGCATAGGAACGTTTGGTATTTGCCGGGAAATCTCCTGCGCCGCACGCAGGCCATTCATCATCGGCATGGAGAAATCCAGGATGATCAAATCCGGGTGCAACTCCTGGGCGCGTTCCACCCCTTCGATCCCATTGACGGCCTCGCCGCATACTTCCCATTCAGGGTGACTTTCCAGAACGGACCGTATCTGCTCCCGCACGACAGGGTTGTCATCCACAACCAAAATACGGAAAAGCAAACCGCCTCCTTGCCACCGCTTGCATATTGCCCATTTGGTGCGCCCAACTAAGATGGAGTTGCGTTGCCCGTTGTTGCCCACAGCTGACACGAAGAACGTTAGGTTTACTGATTATTAACCTTAGAAGACGCTCATCTACCCAGCTAGAGTCTTAAAAAGCATACTCCTCTGAGGCAAAAGCCTTAGGGAGAGTGGTATTTCAGGCGTAGCTACGTTTAGGTGGCCTCATGAACCGGCAGACGTTAGCTTGCGGCATTTGCCGATTTTTAGCTATATCTATGCTAATAATTGAAGGCCATTAAAGCGATAACTATGGCAAAAGAAAGTAGCAATAAAAAGGAATTCTCGCCGGCCAAATGCGAAGAGTTTCTCCAGGCATTGAAGGCCCGTTTTGAAAAAAGCATGGATCGTCATAGGGATATGGAATGGTCCAAGGTTCACGCAAGGCTGCAAGCCAATCCTGTGAAGCTGCGTTCACTCTACGAAATGGAAAAAACGGACGGTGAGCCGGACGTGGTCGGCCACGACAAAGAAACCGGCGAATACATTTTTTATGATTGTTCCGCGGAAAGCCCCGCAGGGCGCAGAAGTCTTTGCTATGACCGGGAAGCCCTGGAATCAAGAAAAGAAAACAAACCAAAAAGCAGCGCTATGGATTTGGCAACGGCCATGGGCATAGCGATTTTGACAGAAGAACAATACCGGGAGTTGCAGAAGCTCGGGAAGTTCGATACGAAAACGTCGAGCTGGGTGAAAACGCCCTCTGCTATCAGGAATCTGGGAGGCGCGCTCTTCTGCGACCGCCGCTTCGATACAGTTTTCGTATATCACAACGGCGCTGAATCCTATTATGCGGCCCGGGGGTTCCGGGGCTCGCTGCGCGTTTAATTTGCAAATATCCCGGTGGACCCGCAGGGCAACCAAAAAGGTTAGAAATCCAACTCTTTCAAAAATTGCCGTAAAGGCGCGCCGAGGTCTTCACGCTTGAGCGCGAATTCAACTGTAGCTTTGAGGAAGCCCAGCTTATCGCCGGTATCATGGCGTTTCCCTTCAAAAACACAGCCGTAAATTTTTTCCTTCTTGAGTAAGGATTTAAGTCCGTCGGTAAGTTGAAGTTCTCCGCCTGCTCCTGCCTGGATGTTCTCCAGTTCCTGGAATATTCCGGGCGTAAGAACGTAACGGCCAATCACAGCCAAATTGGACGGGGCCTGTTCGTACTTCGGTTTTTCTACCAGATCTTCCACTTCGAATAATTTGCCATTCGAGCCTTCGACGGGTTTCGCCTTTAACACGCCGTAGGCTGAAATCGAAGGTCCATCAATTTTTTGCACTGCAAGTACAGAGGCGCCGGTCTTTTTATGCACCTCCAATAATTGTTGTAAGCAGGGGACCGGGCTGTCAATGACATCATCCGCCAGGAGCACAGCGAATGGTTCATTCCCGACCAACTCACGCGCGGTAAGCACGGCGTGCCCCAACCCGAGCGCTTCTTTCTGGCGTACATAGGCAAGATGGCTCATTTCAGAAATGTGACGCACAATCTGCAGAAGGTCGGTCTTTTTCCGCTCCTCCAGCATTTTCTCCAGTTCATAGCTCACATCGAAATGGTCTTCAATGGCCTGCTTCCCGCGCCCGGTAACGATAATGATCTGGTCGCATCCCGACGCCATCGCCTCTTCCACCCCGTACTGAATGATGGGTTTATCCACCAGGGGGAGCATCTCTTTGGGCTGGGCTTTGGTTGCGGGCAGAAAACGCGTGCCCAGGCCGGCTGCGGGAAAGACAGCTTTGCGTACTTTCATTGTCATAAGTCAGGTTCCGTGACCAATCTCGAGAAGCGAAGAAAGATTGTAGCGAACAAGATTGCAGCGAAAACGGAATATAGCGAAAAAATTGTACCCACCGTTCATCAGCGGTGAAACTGCGCAACGCCGCGGCACTACGTCGCCGGCGCCCCAACCGGCTCCGTAATCTCTCCGGAAAGCTCGCCGAGCAAGCTGCGCAAGCGCCCCAGAACGTCTTCCGCGCGGTTTTCCTTCATCAAAAACCGCAGTGTGCCATCCGGCGCGAACTGCGCCCCGCGCTGCGAGGATACAAACTGCGCCAGCTTCACCGGATCAATGGCGGCGCTCGGTTTGAATTTGACCTGCACCAGGTCGCGTTTGCGGTCAATACTCGTGACTCCAATTTTTATGCACAGCAATTTGAGTGAAGCATATTCCAGCAGATTCTGCACCGGTGGCGGCAGAGCACCATAACGGTCGTTCAATTCGTTCTGCACATCGTTCCACTGGGCTTCGGTTTCCACGCCCGCAACCCGCTTGTACATACGCAGGCGCTGGTTTTCTTCCGGAATGTACTCTGCTGGGATGCGAATATTGAGCCCGAGGTTGAGTTGAGTCTCGGCTTCTTCGGGCGCGGCATCGCCTTTTAATTCGTGGACCGCCCGGTCGAGCATTTGCGTATAAAGTTCAAAGCCCACGGCCTCAATGTGGCCGCTCTGCTCACCGCCCAGTAAATTGCCGGCGCCACGAAGCTCCAAATCCAGCGCGGCGATTTTGAAGCCCGCGCCTAGATCAGAAAATTCCTTAAGCGCGGCCAGCCGCCTTCGAGCAATTGGCGTAAGTTCCATTTCCGCGGGGACCAGCAAATAAGCGTAGGCGCGCCGGTTGGAACGGCCTACGCGCCCGCGAAGCTGATACAGCTCGGAAAGCCCGAGGCGCTCGGCGCGATTGATAAGAATTGTGTTGCAGAGGGGAATATCGAGACCGTTTTCGATAATGGTGGTCGCAACCAGAATATCGGCCTCATGATGCATGAATTTCAGCATCACCTTTTCCAGCTCGCCTTCCCCCATTTGACCGTGGCCCACGATAATTCGGGCCCGGGGCACAAGTTCTTGCAGGCGGGCGGCAATCTCCCAGATCGTGTCCACGCGGTTGTGCACAAAATAAACCTGCCCGCCACGGTCAAGTTCCTGCTCAACGGCTGACTGCAAAAGCCGGTTGTCCCAACTGGCTACCACGGTCTGTATGGCCATGCGGTCTTTCGGCGGCGTCTCGATTACGCTCATATCGCGTAAACCAACCAGCGACATATGCAAAGTTCGGGGAATGGGCGTAGCGGACATAGTGAGCACATCCACCTCCTTGCGCATCTGCTTGATTCGTTCTTTATGGCGCACGCCAAAACGCTGTTCTTCGTCCACAATCAACAACCCAAGATTTAAAAATTTTATGTCTTTGGAAAGCAGCCGGTGCGTGCCAATCAGAATGTCAATATTTCCCGCTTCGAGCTTTTGCAAAATTTCTTTCTGCTGCTTCGCGTTACGGAAACGCGAAATCATCTCGATCGTTAC
>JAICKN010000222.1 GCA_025927855.1 Terriglobales bacterium | reverse complement strand
GCGCTTACGAGTTCTTTTCTTGTGTTTTTTGGAGGGGCGCAGCCTTCGTTCGCGCAACGGAGCAGTCTCTTCGGCGACCACGTGTTTGTGTTCGGTCCCAAAACTTCGCAGGGCGCCATGCAAAAACAGATTGATGATGTATACGCAGAACAGCAGCACAGCGAATTCGGCGCGGGGCGGTATGCGTTTCTATTTTTGCCGGGCGAGTACAAAGTGGATGTGCCGATCGGCTTTTACACGCAGGTGCTTGGCTTGGGAGCGCGTCCCGACGATGTTCACATAACGGGCAATGTACACGTGGATGCTGCCGGGCGGAACAACAATGCGACAACAACATTCTGGCGCGCGGCGGAGGGTTTCTCCGTCACTCCCAGCGCTGGAACGATGCAATGGGCGGTGTCCCAGGCGGTCGCGTTTCGCCGCATGCACGTTCTCGGCAACATGGTCCTTCACCAGAACCATGGATGGGCAAGTGGCGGATGGATCTCCGATACGAAGGTGGACGGTAACGTGGATTCGGGATCGCAGCAGCAATGGATATCGCGCAATGCGGAATGGCAGAGCTGGACGGGCGCAAACTGGAACATGGTCTTCGTGGGGACCACGAACACTCCGCCGGGCGAGTGGCCCGACCCGCCCTATACGAAAATCGCCAAAACGCCGATCATACGCGAGAAGCCATTTTTGCAAGTAGACCCCCGCGGCCACTACAGCGTTCGGGTGCCTGCGCTCAGAAAAGACAGCGCAGGAATAACCTGGCATGCCGGCTCCACGCCCGGGCGCGATGTGCCGTTGTCGCATTTTTATATTGCGCATCCTGAAGTGGACACAGCAGCCACCATCAACGCGGCGCTCGCCGCTGGGAAGTATCTGCTTCTCTTGCCGGGGACATTCGACCTCACTGGACCCATCCGCGTTGTTCACAAAAATACCGTCGTGTACGGGCTCGGCTTTGCAACGTTGCACTCAACGCGCGGAACAGCGGCGATGACCGTAGCGGATGTTGATGGTGTGACAATCTCGGGCCTGCTTTTCGATGCAGGCGAAACGCTTTCGCCTGTTCTGTTGCAGGTTGGAGAACAAGGCAGTCATGCAACACACGTGAGAAATCCAACCTCGCTACACGATGTATTTTTTCGCGTGGGAGGCGCGGCGGTTGGAAAAGTGGCGGCAAACCTTGTGATCAACAGCAACGATGTCATTGTTGACCACACATGGATATGGCGCGCCGATCATGGTAACGGCGTGGGCTGGACGAGTAATGTGAGCGCAAATGGGCTGGCGGTGAATGGCAACGATGTTACGATCTACGGCCTTTTTGTCGAGCATCACCAGCAATACCAAGTGCTGTGGAATGGCAACCGTGGGCGGACATTCTTCTATCAATCGGAGATTCCATACGATCCTCCGGACCAGGGGAGCTATAGAAGCCCTGATGGCTCGGCGGGGTGGGCCTCCTACAAAGTGAGCGATAAGGTCACAGACCACGAAGCATGGGGACTCGGCATTTATAGCGTCTTTCGCCATCCGAATGTAAACCTGGCGCGCGCGATTGAGGCGCCGGTAAGGCCGGGCATTCACTTTCATCACATGATCACGATTGCGCTGGGAGATCAGGGTGAAATTTCGAACGTGATCAACAATACCGGTGGGCCGACCCATATTTCGCCAAGAAAGACTCCGAAGGTGAATGACTTTCCACCGCCGGGTGCGCCGCGTTCGCGTCCCTTGGATGCGCGCTGACGTGGGATATCGATTCAATACTAAAGCTGGTGAAGCCCCGTGATTCGCCACTGAGGACAGCGGCGCTACGCTGCGCGAGTAAATCACGCTAATGCGCGCGGTTCTTGATCCATATCGGCGTGCCTACAAAACCGAAGGCGGCGCGAATCTGGTTTTCCAGAAAACGCTGATAGGAAAAATGCAGCTTGACCGCACGGTCGGTGAACAAAATAAAAGTTGGCGGAGCAACCGCAGCCTGGGTCAGGTAATAAATTCGCACTCGAGACCGCACCGGAACGGAAGCGCGCTCAAAGTCCACGTGCTTGAGGAAGCGGTTCATTTCGCCTGTAGTAACGCGCTTGCGGCGCTCGGTTGCTACTTGCTCCAGCACGGGAAAAATCTTTTCCGTACCTTTGCCGGTGGTTGCGGAAACAAAAAGCACGGGAGCGTAGCTGAGAAATTTAAGCCCGTAACGCAGGCGCTGTTCGTAGGCGTCGCGGTCGGCAGGACGCTTGCTTTCCCGCATACGGGCGGCTTTCGACTGGCTCACAGCTTTCTTCTCTCCGCTGATGACCAAGTCCCATTTGTTCACAATAATAATTACGGAGCGGCCGCTCTCGTGCGCATAACCCGCGATTGCAGCATCGAGTTGGCTCACGCCCTCGGTAGCGTCAATGACCAGCAAGGCGATGTCGGCGGCCTCCAGATGCTTGCGCGCCATCACGACCGAGAGTTTTTCCGCCATTAATTCCGTTTTGCCTTTGCGGCGAATGCCCGCGGTATCAATGAAACGGAATTGCTTGCCATCGCGCTCAACGAGTTCATCTACAGCATCGCGCGTAGTTCC
The DNA here is from genome assembly GCA_025927855.1 of Terriglobales bacterium. Classification (GTDB taxonomy): domain Bacteria; phylum Acidobacteriota; class Terriglobia; order Terriglobales; family Acidobacteriaceae; genus JAICKN01. Next base: position 2,792 of record JAICKN010000222.1, on the reverse strand, counting down.
GGGCATGGGAGAGACAATGGCGCGATCGGCCCCAGTGAGGCGGTTCAGCAGCGTGGATTTGCCAACATTAGGGTGGCCGATAATGGCGACCTTAATTTCTCGCGGGGTGCTTTCCGGTAAAGCGGCCTCTTCGTCCAAAGCTTGCTCTGCCAAAGCGTGTTCCGCTAAATCTTGCTCTGCCAAGTCTGGTTCGGCTAGATATTGACCGGGAAGGTTTCGGTTTGAAACGTTTTTGTCCGGACTATTCTTGCCAGCAAAATTATCATCAACAATATCGCCGGCGCGAATTGTTTTAATATCCAAATTCCTTATATTGGATTGCTGCGCGCGTCTCCTCCTGCGCCGCCGGCTTGCATCTTCATCGTCTGCTTCTTCGCCGCGCGTCAGCCGATTGTTGGCGTCGCTGCCACTCTGCGCCGCTTCCCCGGCCGGCTCGGGAAACAGCTTCAACAAGGCGTCGAGCAGATCGTCAAGCCCACGTCCGTGCTCTGCCGAAACCGGGAAAATATTATGGATGCCGAGACGGTAAAAATCCTGCGGTAGGTCTTCTTGCTTGGCCGTATCAACCTTATTGACCGCAAGGAATAACGGCTTCCCCATGCGCCTGAGCAGCCTTGCCAGCTCCATATCCGGCGCGGCTAGTTCGGTACGCCCATCCACCACCAGCACAATGGCAGTGGCTTCCTCCAGCGCGACTTGCGCCTGGCGGAAAATCTCCGATGGAATGAAGTCTTTGTCATCAGGGAGAATGCCGCCCGTGTCCACTACGCGAAAATGCCGGCCGCGCCACTCTGACGGCCCATAAAGCCTATCGCGGGTAATGCCGGGTTCATCCCCTACAATGGCGCGCCGCGAACCGACGATCCGATTGAAAAGGGTGGACTTACCCACATTGGGGCGTCCCACGATGGCGACCAGCGGACTGACAGTTTTACTTGACATTGCCTTTTAAATATTCTAAGTTAATTGTTGTAAATTAGAACTTACAGGTACTAAAAATGAATATATTAGTTGCTGATGAAGCTTGGCTGTCCACAGCGCTGCTGCATCAAGAATATCCCGATAAAGAGGACTTCAGCCTGGATGAAATTCGAGACAAATCGTTTAAGGAGTTTCATGATCGCAGACCGGGAGTTTGGCAACACATTATCAGCCATTGCGTAGCCTCCAATCCACCCAACCCAGCTCAGTATCGCATGTTGCATAGCAGCGCGCGCGGACGGCGACGATTGTACCGGCAGGGAGATCCTGCACATCCGGGCCGCCATGGAAAAATCTATCCTGAGAAAAGAGACATCCCCGAGCAATACCGTCCTTTGGTGGACTGGTATTTAAGAGAATACAACCGGAAAGAAGAGTCACCCGGAGGATCAAGTGACCCGGCAGTCATGCTGGGCTTTGTTGGACTCATCCCTGCTTACGACTTGCAGAAGATGTCGGAAGCCATCGCGGCGTGTGAACGGGTGGATTCGAGTGAGTGGTAGAGCGCTGGTGGATACAAATGTTGTCATCGCGCTTTTTGGCGGCGATCCAGCGATTGTGGACAGTCTGAAACATCGGGCAGCGGTTTTCCTATGCGCTCCAGTTCTCGGAGAGTTGCGCTACGGTGCGCGAGCCTCGGCCCGTGTTGAGAGCAATCTGGCCCGGCTCGATCAGTTTGCCAAAGCATTGATGGTGTTGCCCTGTGATTCCGAAACGGCTTCGGCATACGCAGCCGTAAAGTTCGATTTACGGGGAAAAGGGCGGCACATTCCGGAAAATGACGTTTGGATCGCCTCTATCGCGCGGCAGCATGATCTCACGCTTCTTACGCGCGGTGCCCATTTTCAGGAAATTGAAGGATTGGAAACCGAACTCGTATAAAAAACTGCTGTATCTGGCGGCAAATTGCTGTAGCGGATAATATCAAGGTTCCGATGTCCTCTCCTTCCGAAACCGCTGGTCGCATCTCTTTTAATCTCTATCAGTTTTTCGGGCCGGGCGGCGTTCTGTCGCGCACCCATCCAGCATACGAATTCCGCAAAGGGCAGCTGCAAATGGCGCAGGCGGTTGAGCAGGCCCTCGAAGAAAAGCGCCATCTCATCATCGAAGCCGGTACAGGCACGGGTAAAACGCTGGCGTATTTAGTGCCAGTCATTCGTTCCGGCAAGCGCGTGATTATTTCCACCGGTACGAAGAATCTGCAGGAACAACTTTTCTACAAAGACATCCCGTTCCTGGAACAGGCTCTTTACCCAGATAACGACGGAAAACTTAGCGTCTGTTACATGAAAGGCCGCAGTAATTATTTGTGCCGCAAAAAGCTTTACGATCTTGCCGGCCAGCCCGTGCTCAATGGGCTGGAAGAAATCGAACATTACCGCGCGATTTCTGAATGGGAAGCTACCACGCAAACTGGCGACCGGGCCGAACTTTCGTCCCTCCCTGAATCGAGCATGCTGTGGCACAAGCTCGATGCGCGTGCCGACACCTGCCTGGGGCAAAAGTGCAGTTCGTGGGACAAGTGCTTTATTACGGAAATGCGCCGCCGAGCGATGGAGAGCGACATCCTCATCGTCAACCATCATCTGTACTTCGCGGATTTAGGAATCAAGCAACAGGCAGAAGGCGCTCCGGATGCTGGGATTCTGCCGGAAGTAGGCGCGGTAATCTTTGACGAAGCACACGAGCTGGAGGATGTGGCCGGAAGTTATTTTGGAGTTTCGGTGAGCAATGCGCGCATCGAAGACTTGGGCCGCGATGTGGAAGGCGCGTTGCAGCGCAATCGCATGTACACTCCCGCGCTTTCTGGC
>JAICKN010000262.1 GCA_025927855.1 Terriglobales bacterium | reverse complement strand
TTTCTAATCAAAGACTTGGTGACAATTTTTGACATAAAGCCCGACAACGAATTGAAAACACATCAATAACAATGAGCTATCTGCTTATATTTTCACCAAGCCGGCGTGTTCCAACGCAATTAGGGCTTGGGAAGCTTCCGGGAGTGGACGTTTAACAAAGACCAGGGAGTTGGATCGCTATGGGATCACTTGCCAGGGGTGCTCGTCGAGTTCGAGTGAGGCGAGTACAGTCATTCGAAATGAACCCAACCGCGACGACGCTTCGTCGCTCGTACCGATGGCTCCGGCGGCTGTGGAAGAACACGCCGACAGCGTTCTCGTTGTACCCGTAACTAGTTGAATTCCCGAGCCCTCCGATTAAGGTAACCTCATAAATGTGGGTACCAAAGGGATGTACCAGGGGGCACCTATGGGCCATGTACTAGTGTGTGGGAGTTGCCGATACTAGAAGGGAAATATGAAGATATCCCTTTACCTCGCCCTGTTCGCCTGCACCCTCGGCGGTTTTGGACAAAGCGCCTTCGCGCAATCGGAGATTTTGCCGAATGCTCCCAGTATTCAGACTTCAACCCCCAAGGCATTCTGGGCTTTAACCGGGGCCTATACCGCCAGCGTGATTGCTGACGGCATCACGACGCACAACAACATCGCCAATGGCTGCGTGGAAAATTGGAGTTCCTCGCTTTACGGCTCGCGCCCTTCCAATGCGCGTTTCTATATCACCAGCTTCGCAATCGAAGCCGGGGCAGTGTTTGCTGGACGCCAACTGATGCATTCCCATAGCCGCCTTCTGCGGGCCGTCGCTTATGGAATGCTATCCACCGATACCGAAGAACACTTCCGCGGCGCGATTCATAATTTGAGCGTGGCATCTTCCTGTGGCCGACCTTCAACATCAGGGCCTGTGCTCACGATTAACCGTATTCCGGACTGAGTACCTCTTTCTTCCATACCTGTGACGCTGAGCCACAATTTGTAAAACTGGATCGCAATTCGCAATCGGCAGGTCACTTCCCGGCAACCGCTTTCAGTCATTCCGCCCGACTATGCCGATGCTGGCGATGCCTTCTATTTCCGCAAAATTGTCCTTAGCGCGCTGAAATTGAACGAAACGCCGCTCGCTGGAATAGCGAGGGTCAATTAGCAATAGATCGCGCACAATATTGTCTTGCCGGCCGCTGGAGTAAAGGTGCTCGTCATAGACGACTCCGTAAAGCACGTACAACATACCCCTCCATTCAACCAGCAATGGCCTGCCTTGTTTAAGAGAAGCAATGATGGCATTCCCTTGAATTGCACCGTTCGGAACGAAACTCGCGGTTACGCGAAACCTGCGGCCATTCGCTGAACACGCCGCGCCTGCAATCTTCGCGACGAGCGTCTGCAAAGACGCCCCTGCGTTGGCATCCGCAATGCTTTCAAGCTGTGAGTCGTGTTCGCATTTCAGCTTCGATGCGCTGATGACAATGGCTAATGCTGCTTTGGCGATCGCGGGGCTGCTGGTATCGGTCGAGGAGATATTGTCGAGATTCGAAATTTGGACGCGCTGATAAGGATGAACGACGGGGTAGCCATCCAAAGGGATGTCTTGTCCCGCCACACGGCCAACAAGAAGAAGAGAGAAAAAAAATGCAAAACCAAATGCCATAGCTTTGGCGTGTCTGGTCATGCTCATATTGTAGTCCGTCGTATGTTTCCAACTGCACGACTAAGCAGGCGTAAAGTAGCAGGTTTTCCGCTAAAAAACGGAACCAGCAAAGGATTAGGGGTGATGGAGCCGACGAGCGGACTTGAACCGCTGACCTGCCGATTACGAATCGGCTGCTCTACCAACTGAGCTACGTCGGCTAACTTTTACTTTGTCCAGTTTACCAAATCAGTTGGCGGCTATGGCCTGTGCTGGATGCAACGGTCGTGTCCTAATGCTGCACGCAAGTTTAGGACACGACTGGATGCAACATCACGAACCTGGCAAAACTCTTCGCATCATGAGTGTAGGGCTGGCTCCTTCAGGCGGCTTCGGGGCGCGCTTGTTTCCACATATTGCCGTTCGGAGTCGGCTGGCAGCAGTACCCACAGAGTGTAGATTCCCAGCGCGGTGCCCAGCGGGATATTGAAGAGAGAGACGAATGCCAGGATCAAGGCCAAAATACGCGCCCATGGAGCGTGATTCATCAGTCCCCATCCGACCGCGAAGCCCAAAGCCGCTTTGACGAGTATGAAAACGCTTAGAATGCCCAGAATTGCGTGCATAAATCCTGGGGTCCATGAGGGGCCGCTGGCAGGTGCGTGCAAGAAAATTGTGTTCGCAACGATAAACATTCCAAATGCGGCCAGCACGTTAAGAGCGGAATAGGCAAGCCAAAAAATCGAAAGCAGGCGAACGTGTGCATATACCCGTCCACAGCTGGCCTGAAGCATTTCCGATGGTCCGAGGAACTCCTTGCCGCAGTAGCTGCAGAACCGCCGACCTGCTTCTATGGTGTTGCCGCACCCGTTACAGAACATTCATTGCCTCCGTTCTCTTCTCTGACAATCGTTGAACATAAATCTAAGCGTGCATGCGCATTCACATTCCAAGGGTACGCATTTCGATTGGATACGGTTCCTTTGCGAAGAGAAAATCATTGCAAACGAAAAGGCCGCCCGGCAAAAGGCGACCTTTTCTTTCAAGGGAGAATAGTTCTAACGGGGGTAAAAGCCGTCAAAACTTTCTGGCGAAATCTTATGGGCCGAAAAAGCGGAGTGTCAAGGATTTTTTGGGAAATAAATAGCTTTGTTATCAGTATCTTAGCAAAAAGATCAACACCCGTTGAAAACTGTTTTATTTTGAGAAAAACAGCCCTTTTTTAAGGCTAACCCGCGCCAATTGATGGGTTTACGAAAGAATTAACCCTTCGCCGCCGGGTCATCGTCCAGGTGCAGCGAGATAAATTCCACCTGTTCCGGCCGGTCGAATACGCGGTTGGGAAATACCCGTTTTACAAGAACACGGGCCCCTCCAAACGCCACTCCCAGCGTCAAGGCGAACAGCATGATGATTCCAGAGAGGACCAGCGCTGTGACCACGATGCCGCCAATGTTGTCCCGCTTGGAAAAGTACGTGTTCTCATTCCATGTGACGCTGGCGTCGTAGTTGATCGCTCCTAACAAACCTTTCGCATCGTAATCGGAAATGGCACCGGTAATAACCGCAATGATGGGCCCGGTCCGTTTGTCATAGAACGTGCCATCCTCGATGGCCAGGGCTGTGCCCGGCTGCGCCGGGGCATTCTTCGATGCGGCATCAATCAATCCCAGACGTTGCTCGGCAATTTGTGGAGTGGGATAAGAGATGAGCATGAGCGTGGATTCGCCCTTCGAGGTCTTGTACTTTGCCAGCGCGACCTCCGCGCCATCTTCAAAATTCACCAGCCGCGCGGAAACCGGCGCGCCGATGGCTTCCAGGGCATTCGGCCCCATTACATACTTGGCCGTATTTTTCTCGTAATCATGACGCGGTAGATAGGCTGGCAGACCGGGCAATCCGGCGGCGTTCGATGGTGTTGGCGGAAGGGAAGCGGCCAACTCACGCAGTTCTGCAGCCGACATGGCGGAAAGTCTCGTGAAGACCGCATCCACCAGAATGTTGCCACGGTAGAACAAGATATGCTCGTTCAGCGAAGCTGCCTGGTCGCCGATTTCTTCTTTCAGCATCTGCGGCAGCTTGTAAAAAGTGAACGCGCCATAAGCGCCGCTGGCATCGGCAAAGCGGGCGGCTTTTATGGTGAGCTTACGGCCGTCATTTTTGAGGTAGTTGGCGGATTCGACCTCGGCAAACCCATATTCCTTAAGAACGGCCGCATTGGCCGGATCGGCCGTAGCCGGGTCGACGCTGATTTTTATTTGGCCCGAGACCTGCCAGCCTCCGAACTGCGCTGGCAGGATTGAAGATTTGGGCGCGGGCTGGGCGAAGCTGGCTATTACGAAAGCGAGCGTAAATGCCGTAAACGTGAGTACGGTCAAGAAGGTGAGTTTGAAAAGTCTCATGATTCCGGTGAGGCCACACAATCCCTTAGTCATTAGACTACAGGGGCAATGGGAAAGTTTCCACGCAGGTTTCTCGCAAAAATCAGTTCGGAGATGCACTGTGAGGGCAGATTTTCCTGCCTTCGGC
>JAICKN010000103.1 GCA_025927855.1 Terriglobales bacterium | reverse complement strand
GTTGTTCCAGCAAACGCAAGTCCAGGGATTTTCTGGATTTCTGCACACGCTCGCGCGTGGCCGCAATAATCTGCTCAAGGCTTGCACCCATAGGAATCTACTCATTATACGAGAATAAGCAGACCGCCTCTGACCTGCGGAAGCTTGCACAGCAGAATGGGCGAAATTCCCGATTCTATTGATTGCTTTCGCCGCCCAGCGTGGAGGATAATCTGCCCAAAGGGGCGTTTGCCCCGGTGTGTGTTGTGAACCTGCCCAATTCCATCACGTTGAGCCGCATCTTCAGCATTCCCCTGCTGATGTGGGTGCTTTTGAGCAATTACTTTCCCAGCACCGATGGGCAAAAGGAATTGCTGGCTTCGGCCTTATTTATCGCGGCTTCCATTACTGATGGGATTGACGGATACCTTGCGCGCAAGCGCGGTCAGATTACCACGATGGGGATGCTGCTCGATCCTCTAGCCGATAAGCTGCTGATTGCAGCGGCTTTCATTACGCTTGTGCAACTCAATCCCCGGCTGGTTCCGGCGTGGGTCGCGGTCGTGATTATTGGCCGCGAGTTCCTGGTGAGCGGCCTGCGCTCGATTGCGGCTTCGGAGGGCTTCACCATTGAGGCAAGCGATCTCGGCAAATTCAAGATGGTCGTCCAGATTGTCTCGGTCGTCGCGGTCATCCTCGACCATCGCTGGACAGAGTGGCCGGTGGGTCCATACATTTTCCCGGTCCATTGGATTGCATTTCTCGCCATATGGTTCATGGTGCTGCTCTCGTTAGTCTCCGCTGTGGACTACTTCATCGCCTTCTGGTCGAAAATTGACCGCCAGGTGGTAAAGCGCCGCTCCTTCGTCCTTAGCCGCAGGAGAAAGTCCGATGCCCCCGTCAGTCCCGAACGGGTTTGACCCGCTGAAAAACGGCCAAGAAGGCGTAGCTTCTGCGGAAAAAACCGGCGGCGGAGACCTTCATTCAGAATTTAATGGCGAAGAACGCCGCTTTTTATTGCGCGCGGCCCATGCAGTGATTGGATCCGCCCTTGGCGAAAAAAGCGTTCCGGATGCTGACCCTGACCCTACCGCGTCTTCTTTCCGCCTTAGCGAGAAGCGTGGTGTTTTCACGACGATTTACTGGAAGGGCAATCTGCGAGGATGCGTTGGTCATATTCTGCCATCGGCTCCGCTGTTGCAGACCGTGATGGAAACCGCGCAGGCGGCGGCTTTTCATGATCCTCGCTTTTTGCCGCTTACGCGCGAAGAGCTGCCCAATATCACAATTTCTCTGAGCATTCTCTCCGCTCTCGAACCTATCCAGCCGGAACAGATCGAAATTGGGCGGCATGGCTTGCTGATTTCTCTGGGCACGAATCGTGGGCTGCTTTTGCCGCAAGTGCCAGTCGAGCATGGATGGGACCGGCTTACTTTTCTCGAACAGACCTGCCGTAAGGCCGGCTTGCCGGGAGACGCGTGGAGAAAAGGCGCAACCCTTCACGCTTTTACCGCCGAAGTTTTCGGGGATGAGGATGTCGAGTAATCCTGCGCGGAAAAACAGATTCCCGGCGAGAGATTCGTTAAATCAACCCGCGTTCATATATGCAGCGCGGCGTAAAATTGTAAGTGGCCACGGATCTCAATGACTTCTGTACCCAAATCGAGCAAAGACGCGGAGAAACGTGAGCGCATTGTAAAGCGCATTGCGCGCGAGTTCCGCGATGGCTTCTATGTGAATCTTGGCATCGGCATGCCGACGCTCATTGCCAATCATGTGCCGCCGGGCATTGAAGTTGTTTTGCAGAGCGAGAACGGAATGCTGGGCATTGGCCCTTATCCTCTGGAAGGTGAAGAGGACGCCGATTTGATCAACGCGGGAAAAGAAACGGTAAGCGAACTCCCCGGCACGGCTTATTTTTCCAGCGCGGATTCCTTCGCCATGATCCGCGGCGGCCACATTGACCTGAGCGTTCTTGGAGCAATGGAAGTGGACGAAGAAGGCAACATTGCCAACTGGATGATTCCGGGAAAGATGGTGAAAGGCATGGGCGGAGCGATGGACTTAGTGGCCAGCGCACGCCGCGTGATCGTTGCCATGGAACACACTACCCGCGACGGCCAGCCGAAGATCCTGAAAAAATGCGCCCTGCCTCTGACCGGATTGAAAGTTGTAGACACAATTGTTACAGAGCTGGCTTACATCAATGTGACTCCGCGCGGACTTGTGCTGGAAGAAATTGCCCCGGGAATTACCCCTGAGGACGTGCAGAAGGTGACCGCGCCCACGCTGACGATAAGTTCAAATTTGCGGGTGATGGCCTAAAGGCCGGATTGTTACATTTGTGTTTCACTCTGGGAATGAGCCCCCATGCAGCCTTGCCGGCCGGGTCTGCAGTTTCATTTGTGCAAAAGTACGGTGACTTTCGACTTGCACAAAATCCGCCATGAGCGGTAACATCAGCTTGTTCCTAGCGGTCAGGCTGCCTAGCTTGGCCCCCGCGCCGAAACGCTCCAGGCGCCAATACGGATAAAGTCATTCACGAATGAGTTCCAGCCGGATTGGGGTTTTTCGCACGAAGCACAAGTGCATGCGTAGTGGGCGCGACCCAGGGCATGTTGGTAAATGGGCTCCGAAATATTCCGCCTGAATTTCCCAGGCGGGCGTGTATAGGACCAAACTTAAGAGAAAACAAACTATGATTCCAGGACCCGGACCCTCCGGCGGTGGTGGAGGAAGAAACAGACGGCGTCGTGGGCGGCGTCCACCCCGAGGTGGGCATGGCCCAGGCCGTGATCGTCAACAACAACAAAGCGGGATTTATACCGCACCTATGGACCACAGCTATCGCGCTGCCATGGGTGGCAAAAATGGCTCGCGCCCGGGACGGCAGCGGCCCGGCTTTGCTCCTTCTTATGCGCAGCCGGAGCCTGACCCTTTGCCCAACCGCGACGACGCTAATTCGCGCATATTTGCCTTCGTAGACGATTTGTTCTTTCTGGCAAAAATCCAGGAAACCGCGCGCAAGCTGAACGTTAAAGTTGAGTTCTGCAAGGCGGAAAAAGACCTGACTGACCGCCTGAAGGAAAATGGCGAAGAGAAACCTTCGCTCATCATCTTCGATCTGAATAACAACAGCATCAAACCGCTGTCGCTTGTTCCCAAGCTGAAATCGAAGCTCAAGAAGACTTCCATCATTGGCTTTCTATCGCATGTGCAGGGAGATTTGAAGCAGAAGGCGCACGAGGTGGGATGCGACATGGTCCTACCGCGCTCTGCATTCTCGCAAAATCTGCCGCAGCTGCTGCGCCGTCACGGAGCTCAGGAAGAAGAGACTGCAGGCTAGCTTGCGCCGCTCCCGAATGAGAGCTTGGATTGGAGGCCCGAATCGCGCTTACGAATTCGGGAAATGGAAGTGAACGTCCTGCCGGGATGGAACTGCCCTGCCGTCTACGGTAGCGGGAGCGAACCGCCAATCACGCAACGCGGCTAACACTTTTCCGTCAATGGCGCTCCCCAACGATTGCAGCACTTTCATGCCAGTGACGTTCCCCTGCGCATCAATTGTGATCTCCACAACCACGTCGCCTTCGCGGCCGGAAGCTCCGGAAGCGGAAGCCTCCCCGCCAGAAAAAAGCTCGGCGCGGGAGACGGGCGGCGGATCAGGAAATACCAGGGGCAATGCGGGCCTGGCTTCCACGCCCTCAGGAGAAGCGAACGCTCCGGACCCGTACTGCGTGCCTGCGGGAGGAGCCTGTGCTTCGGCCTGCCCGGTTTTTTCGTCCGCTCTTTCATCCGCTTTTTCATCCACAGGATGAGAGGCAAAATACAAAGACTTTTTCCGGCTGTGAGATTTTTTAGCAGCGCTTTTGGCGCGAGAGGAAGTTGAAGCCTTCCATTCATTCGTGGGCAGGTAGATCAACGATGGATTTGCGCCGTGGCTTCCCCGGGCAACCGAAGATACGCGCACGAAATTCGGTTGCAGCGCCCACAGAACCAGCCACACGGCCAGACAGTGCGCGGCCAGCGAGGCAACCATTGCTTTGTGGCTATGTTGGCTGCGCTTTGTAATCTCGCCGAACATAAACTGCGGCTCCGCTTTCCATGAGCCTATTCCAATCCCCGTGCCGGATTCAAACACATTCGGCAACGCGCCGGATGGAATCCATGGGGTGCGGGGTGAAGATTGTTCCATCAATGTTTCTAAGGGAAATCTCTGAACTTTGCGGGAGTTGCGCGCAACCGAAATGTTTCTGGTTTACGGTCTTCGCGCGATGTTTCGCCCTTTCGGGCCACGGGAAATAGCTGGCCAAAAGGCCCGCTTTCCTGCACCGCAATTCATTGACACTCAAGCGAAGAGAATGTTAGTTTTAAGGTTCTAATATCCCTCTGCGCTCGACTCTTTTTTCAAGAAAATTATGGGCGATACGTTAGTACAAATAGGCGAATTACTGCTCGGCAGCGTCCCGACCATTTTGTTCATGCTCGCGCTCTGGGCGGCTTATACCCTGCTTGTGCATCGTCCGCTCATGAGGACCCTGGGCGAGCGTTACCGCAAGACCGAGGGGGCGGTGCAGCGGGCGCGCGCCGATATTGCGGCTGCCGAGGCCCGTACTGCTGAATACGAACACAAGCTGCGGGAAGCCCGTATTTCCATGCTGAAGACGGTGGAAGTCCGGCGGCAAAAGGCCGCGCAGGCCCGGGATGCTGTGCTCGCCGAGGCGCGAACCAAGGCCCAGGCCCAAATCCAGCAGGCCCGTGAAGCTATTTCCAAGGACAAAGAACTGGCAAAAGCCAATCTGCAGGCCGAGAGCGAAAAGCTGGCCACGGAAATCATTCGCGCTGTGCTCAGTCCCATGGCGGTAGGAGCTCAGCAATGAAGCGGCAAACGTTCCGCAACAATCTCGGGGCCATTTCTTTCGTCGCTCTACTCGCCCTGGCGCTCGTTTGTGTTTCGCCAGTGGCCAAGGCAGCGATGCTGCAGCAATCTCCAGCCGCGGTCTCCGCGCCGGCTGCGTCCAGGCCGGCCCAAAGCAACGCGTCTTCTGCTACCGGAACTCCCGAGGCGCAAGCTCCTGCCGCCGAAACTTCCTCGACAAAATCCTCCCCCGAGATGGCAAAACAGTCCAAAGAAGCGGCGGGTGAGCAGCAGCAAGAAGGGCAAGAGGACGAAACGGCGCAATTCAAGCGTTCCGATGCGGTGCGCTGGATCGCGCAGAAAACCGGCATGACTGTGCGCCAGGCATACATAACCGGTGTGGTGTTCAATTTTGCCGTGTTCGCGCTGGTGATCATCTATTTTTCCGTGAAGGGACTGCCAAAGATGTTCCGCGCGCGCACGGTTTCCATTCAGCAATCCATGCTGGAAGCGCGCAAAAGCAGCGAAGAGGCGCGGCGGCGCTTGTCTGAAATCGAAAACCGCCTCTCGCACCTGGATTCGGAAATTGCGCAGTTGCGCGCCAGCGCGGAGCGCGAAGCCGCAGTCGAGGAAGAGCGCATCCGGGCCGCGGCCTTGGAAGACAGCAAGCGGATCGTTGAATCTGCCGAGCAGGAAATTGCCGCCGCCACCAAGGCTGCGCGCCGTGAGCTTACAAAGTACGCCTCCGGACTGGCGGTCTCGCTGGCGCAAAAACAGATTAGAGTGGATGCGAGCGCAGACGAGCGCCTTGTGGGCGACTTTCTGCGGCAACTCAACAACGGCAACGGGAAGGGCCAAAATTAATTATGGCCTCTGTTCCCGCTATCTACGCCAAGGCATTTGTGGATGTAGTATTTGACCGCAACCTCGATGCGGCCCGCGCGGCGCGGGAACTATATTCGCTGGACCAGTTGGCCGCCGGCAACAAGCAATTGCGGGAGGTCTGGGAAGCGCCGTCCATTCCGCCATCGCAAAAAATCGGATTGCTGGATGCGATTGTGGCGCGGGAAAACATCTCCCGCGAAGTGCGGAATTTTTTAGCGGTCATTATTTCGCATGGGCGCATGGCTTTTTTGAGCGCGATTTTCAAGGAATTTGAGCACGAGATGGACAACCGCCTGGGCTTCGCCGAAGCCGACGTAACCACCGCCCGCGATCTCACAGCGGAGGAACGGCGCGCACTGGAATCGCAGGTAGGAACTCTTACCGGAAAAAAGGTCCGGGCGCGCTATTCCCGCGATGAATCGCTGCGCGGCGGCGCAGTGGTCAAAATCGGCAGCACCATCTACGACGGTTCCGTCAAAGGACAGTTGGAAAGAATTTACGAGGAGCTGGTAGGCGCAGGCAGTTAAACCTAAGACCGGCATTCCCAAGCAAAAACAGGCAGGAGCGAGCAGCGAGAAGCTGATTCTATGGCACAAATCAGAGCAGACGAAATTACAGAACTCATCCGGCAGCAGATCGAGAATTATGAGTCCAAGATCTCGGTAGATGAAGTCGGCACGGTCATCACCCTGGGCGACGGAATTGCCCGCGTGCATGGTCTCGACAAAGTCATGGCGGGAGAACTGCTTTCATTCCCGCATAACGTGGGCGGCATCGCCATGAACCTGGAAGAAGACCAAGTCGGCGTAGTGATCCTCGGCGACTACACGGAAATCAGAGAGGGAGACGAAGTCAAACGCACGGGGAAAATCATCAGCGTTCCTGTGGGCGACGCATTGATTGGCCGCGTGGTCAATTCACTCGGCCAGCCGATTGATGATAAAGGCCCCATCAACACGAACCAGACGATCCCGATAGAGCGGCTTGCCCCCGGCGTCATTGACCGCCAACCGGTGCGCGAACCGATGGCCACGGGTTTGAAGGCCATTGACAGCATGATCCCGATTGGCCGCGGACAGCGCGAGCTGATCATCGGCGACCGGCAGACGGGCAAGACTGCTGTCGCCATTGATGCCATCATCAACAATAAGGGCGGCGACCTGATTTGCATTTACTGCGCGATTGGGCAAAAACGGTCGTCAATTGCACAGGTAGTACAAACGCTCAGCGATTACGGCGCCATGGAATACACGATCGTGGTGGCAGCATCGGCTTCCGAACCAGCGCCAATGCAATACATCGCTCCTTATGCGGCATGCGCCATGGGCGAATACTTCCGCGACAATGGGCGCCATGCGCTTGTGGTCTACGACGATCTTTCAAAACACGCCGCGTCGTATCGCGAAATTTCTCTTTTGCTGCGACGGCCGCCGGGACGCGAAGCTTATCCGGGCGATGTGTTTTATCTACACTCCCGCCTGCTGGAACGCGCCGCGAAAGTGAGCGATAAAAATGGCGGCGGATCGCTGACCGCGCTTCCCATCATTGAAACGCAGGCTGGCGACGTTTCCGCCTACATTCCGACCAACGTGATTTCGATTACGGACGGCCAAATTTATCTGGAAACCGATCTGTTCAACCAGGGCGTGCGCCCAGCGGTGAACGTTGGACTCTCGGTAAGCCGCGTCGGCGGCAGCGCGCAGATCAAGGCCATGCGGCAGGTTGCCGGAAGCCTCAAGCTGAACCTCGCGCAATATCGTGAGTTGGCGGCTTTCTCCCAGTTCGGCAGCGACCTCGATAAAGCCACGCAGGACCAGCTCAATCGTGGACAGCGGCTGGTGGAAGTGCTGAAGCAGAAGCAATATTCGCCGCTTCCCTTCTCCAAGCAAATTTTGATTATTTATGCCGGCACCAACGGCTTTCTGGATGATCTTGCAGTAGAACAGGTGCGGGATTTTGAAGCCGAGCTTTACCGTTACGTAGATTCCACGAACCCGGGCCTGCTCAAGTCCATTATGGAAAAGAAAACTTTGGACGACGGATTGAAGGCTGAGATGTCGCGCGTAATTAAAGAATGTAAAGAGACGTTTGTGGCGGAAAAGCAAGCAGTAGCAGCAAAGTAAGCACCCGAACGACATGCCCAGCATACTCGACATACGGCGGCGTATTCGCAGCGTGACCAACACGCGGCAGATCACCAAGGCCATGAAGATGGTCTCGGCGGCCAAGCTGCGGCGCGCACAGGAGCGCGCTTTGGCGGCGCGGCCTTATGCGCAAATGCTAACCAATGTGCTCAAATCGCTGGTATCGCGAACGGACATTTATGATCCGCAAACCGGGGAGCCGTTGCATCCGCTGCTCGTCCGCCGGCCGGAAAACAACGTTTTGCTGATTGTGATTACCGGCGATAAAGGGCTGGCGGGAGCATTCAACACGAATATCCTGAAGGCAGCCTCGCGTTTTCTTGAATCGAAGCAAGGCAAAAACATTGAAATTGAAGCCATAGGCCGCAAGGGGCGCGACTTTCTGCGCCGCCGCTACGGCTCCGCCGCGCCTCGCACGGCAGACGACAAGAGTCCCGTACGCACAACTATCGTTGGGGAAAAAGTCGGGGTGCTCAACAAAGTCGAATATTCGGTGGCCTCAGAATTGGCTGAGCGGCTTATTGAGCGCTACAGCAAGAGCGAAATAGATTCCGTATACCTGGTCTACAACGAGTTCAAATCCGTGATCGCGCAGCGGCTGGTGGTAGAGCGGCTGCTTCCCATTGAGCATGTCGGCGAGACCGACGTCGCGCAAGCGGAAGAGATGTCTCTGGAAGAGAAGCAGCAGGCCATTGATGCCGCCAAAGGGTCAGGTGTTAAGCTTCGCCCGGCGGATACGCACGAAGTAGATGAAGCAGCGGCCAAATTTGCCACAGCACCTGTGGATTACATTTATGAGCAACCTGCCGCGGAATTGTTCCGGGGGCTGCTGCCAAAATATGTGAGCGTGCAGATATTCCATGGAATGATGGAGTCCGTTGCCGCAGAACACGCAGCGCGGATGACCGCCATGGACGCCGCCACCAGCAACGCCACAGACATGATTGATTCGCTGACGCTGGTGATGAACCGCGCGCGGCAGGCGAAAATTACCAAAGAAATTATTGAAATTGTGAGTGGGGCCGCAGCGGCGTCGTAAACGCGACCCACAGCTTCAAAGGAACCTATGCCAGAAAACATTGGACACGTCATTCAAATCACCGGGCCCGCAGTAGACGTTCAGTTTGAAGAAGCCACCATGCCGCCGATCTATGAGGCGTTGCGTGTGGTCAGCGACGGCTTCAACGTTCCCACACCCATCAATGTAATTCTTGAAGTGCAGCAGCATTTAGGCGAAGGCCGTGCCCGCTGCATCGCCATGGAAGCCACCGACGGCATGGTGCGCGGCATGAAGGCGATTGACCAGGGCGGCCCAATTTCCGTTCCCGTGGGCCGTGGCACGCTGGGCCGTGTAATGAACGTGATCGGCCAGCCGGTGGACCAGCTCGGACCGATTGAGACCAAGGAACGCCACCCCATTCACCGCCCCGCGCCGCTGTTCGACGAGCAAGCGACCACGGCGGAAATGTTTGAAACCGGCGTGAAGGTCATTGACCTGATTCAGCCGTTCCTAAAAGGCGGAAAGATCGGATTGTTCGGTGGCGCGGGCGTCGGCAAAACCGTCGTCATCATGGAGCTCATCAACAACGTCGCCAAACAGCATGGCGGATTCTCCGTGTTCGCGGGCGTTGGCGAACGTACCCGCGAAGGAAATGACCTGTGGCTCGAAATGAGCGAGTCAGGCGTAATTAAACCCGGGGACCCCGAGCACTCCAAGGCCGCCTTGATTTACGGGCAGATGACGGAACCGCCCGGAGCGCGTTTGCGCGTGGCCCTTACCGGCCTCACGGTCGCGGAATATTTCCGCGACGTCGAAGGCTCGGACACGCTGCTGTTCATTGACAATATCTTCCGCTTCACGCAGGCAGGTTCCGAGGTCTCCGCGCTTCTGGGCCGCATGCCGAGCGCCGTGGGTTACCAGCCTAACCTGGCGACGGAGATGGGCGAATTGCAGGAGCGCATTACTTCCACCAAGAAAGGATCGGTCACTTCCGTGCAGGCGATTTATGTTCCTGCCGATGATTTGACGGATCCGGCGCCGGCAACAACATTTGCGCACTTAGACGCCACGACAGTACTTTCGCGCGCTCTGACGGAAATCGGAATCTACCCGGCAGTTGATCCGCTGGCTTCAACTTCGCGCATCCTCGATCCGCGCATCGTGGGCCAGGAACACTACAACGTGGCCCAGGCGGTGAAGAAAACACTGCAGACCTACAAGGACCTGCAGGACATTATCGCCATTCTTGGTATTGATGAACTCAGCGAAGACCAGAAGCTCACAGTAGCGCGCGCCCGCAAGATTCAGCGCTTCCTCTCGCAGCCCTTCCATGTGGCCGAGCAGTTTACCGGAGCGCCGGGACGTTATGTGAAGATCGCCGACACGGTAAAGGGCTTTAAGGCCATTGTCGAAGGCAAGCACGACGATATTCCCGAGCAGGCTTTTTACATGAAAGGCACGATTGATGAAGTGCTCGAAGCGGCGGAAAAGATGAAGAAAGCCGCAGCGGCATAGAAGCGCGGCGCGACCAATAATTTCATGGCAGACACCCTCGAACTCGAAATCGTTACGCCCGAAAAAATCGTGGTAAAGGACGTCGCGGACGAAGTCCAGATACCCGGCAAGAGCGGGTACCTGGGCGTGCTGCCCGGCCATGCTCCGCTGATTACCGAGCTTGGGGTGGGCGAAATCACCTATCGGAATTCGAGCGGCACACAACACCTTGCCGTGGCCTGGGGATTTGCAGAAGTGCTGCCGGAGAAAGTCACCATTCTGGCTGAAACTGCCGAGCGCGCCAGTGACATTGATACAAACCGCGCCCAGCAGGCGAAACAAAAAGCCGAGCAGAAGCTGAAAAACGGCGGGCCGGACCTCGATTATTTTTCTACCGAAGCCGCATTGCAGCGCGCCGAAACGCGCTTGCAGGTGGCGAATAAAGCCAGGTAAGTTCCGTTTTTTTGTAGCGCCGCAGTCCCGGCGGCACTGAAGCCGGCTGGAAGTCGGCGCTACCCTGAAAAGCCATCTAGAGAAGGCCTCTACCGTAAAACCATTCCCGGCTCAGCGGAAAATTCCATGGATGCGAAATCCCGGGCAAGGTATTTGGGATAAGCTGCGGCGGCGATCATGGCAGCATTGTCGGTGGAAAGCGGGCGGGAAGGAAAAAATACCG
>JAICKN010000189.1 GCA_025927855.1 Terriglobales bacterium | reverse complement strand
GCCCTATGCCGTCTGGCGCGCGCGTGGTGGATTTCGGAAGCGACGTGCTCGCGCCCGGCTTCATGGATGTGCATATCCACGGGGGCGCAGGGCACGATGTGATGCAGGCTTCGGCAGAGGGCATGACAGCAATTGAAACTCAGATCGCCTCGCATGGCGTGACCAGTTATCTTCCCACGACGGTCACGGCCCCCGTGGAAGAGACACTGCGCGCGCTCGAAGCGCTGGCGGGCGAGATTGAGTCGGCAGAGACGCGCGTTCCGGGCAATACGGCGCGGGCTGTGCCGCGTGGCATCCATCTCGAGGGGCCATTCCTGAGCCATGCAAAATGCGGCGTGCACCCGCCGGAGCTTTTGCTGGAGCCAACGGTTGCTTTATTTGATCGCTTCTGGGAGGCGTCGCGCGGGCACATCCGCATTATGACGATTGCTCCTGAACTAGAGGGTGCGATGGAGACCATTGCTGCGGCCACAAAACGGGGAGTATGTGTGAGCCTGGGTCACACCAATGCGGACCTGGCGACGAGCCGTTCGGCAGTTTCCGCGGGCGCGCGCCATGCCACGCACACGTTTAATGCGATGCGGGCTCTCGACCATCGCGAGCCGGGCATTTTGGGAGAAGTTCTGACCAACGCGGATATCAGCGCAGAAATTATTTGCGATGGAATTCATATTGATCCGCTGATTGTAAAGCTGGTTATGCAAACCAAGGGACCCGATGGAGTGGTCTTAATAACGGATGCGACGTCAGGCGCAGGAATGCCGGATGGGCGTTACCGTCTGGGGCATTTCGAATTCGACGTGAAAGACGGCAAAGCGGTTTCCAGCGGAAAGCTGGCCGGGAGCACATTGACCATGGATCGTGCGGTGCGGAACACCATGCGCTTTGCGGGAGTCAGTTTACAAACAGCATTGCTCGCGGCCACGGCGAACCCGGCAAAAGCCGCGAAATTCCAAGATATTGGCGTGCTGCGGGCGGGAGCGCGGGCGGACTTTGTGGTCTTGAGTTCTTCGGGAGAAGTGAAACGAACGATCGTCGGCGGGCAAATTTGAGCAACCGATTCAAAGAAAATCTGATCCACTCCACAAGCTCAAGCTGAAAATTTGCCGTAAATTTCCGGTAATGCGATCGCATCCGCAGCGGCCCTGAAGTGCGGGAACACCGCCTTTTCCACCTGCAGAATCTTCAGAATTGCGGTTTCAAATCACCTTCAAAGCCATCGGCAAACCCGGCACTTAGGATGCACATCTCACGTAGCCAACATGTCGAATGCTGAACTCACTTCTGTCATTCTGGCCCTTCTGCTTCTTGTAAGCTGCGCGCAATTGGTGGGCTACCTTTTCATGCGGCTGCATCAGCCCAAGGTTGTCGGGGAAATTTTGGCCGGAATTGTTCTTGGCCCGGCGCTTCTGGGCAGGCTGCCATTCATTGCCGGCGTAATGAACGCAGGCAAACAGCAGGGAAGCATCCTGAATTTTGTTTACTGGCTGGGGCTGCTTTTGCTGATGTTTCTTTCCGGCGCGGAGACGCAACAGCTTTTTACCCGCGAAGAACGGCGCGAGGTGAGCTGGCTTGCATTTGTTGGAACCGGCATTCCGTTTGTGCTGGGGCTGGCCCTGGGATCGTTCCTCATCCGTCCTTCGCTGGCTGGCCCCAACGGCAATCCTCTTTCGCTGACAATTATTCTTGCCGCGGGAGTGGCGGTCACATCGGTTCCGGTGGTCTCCAAGATTTTTGCGGATCTTAAAATTCTTCATACGCGTTTTGCGCGGCTCGTACTCGGCGTTGCCGTTCTGGAAGACATTGTGCTGTGGCTGGCGCTCGCGATTGCTACTGCGGTAGCAGGCCAGGCCACGCTTCATTACAAGCAGATGTCGTTTCATCTGCTGACGACAATCGCGTTTTTCGTTCTCGGCCTTACGTTGGTCCCGCGCATTATTAAGCGCATCAACAAGGCCCGCTTCAATGTGTTCGCCAGGCAATCTCCGGTCGCGTATGCGTTAGCGGTTTTGCTTGCCTATTGTGCGCTTGCGGGAGCCCTGAATGTGAGCCTGGTATTTGCGGCGTTTCTTGCCGGCTTCGCTGTTGTACACAAAAAGCGCCGGATCTTTGCAGATGCGCTCGATGCCATCGGCAAAGTCTCTTTCGCATTCTTCATCCCTGTGTACTTCGCGATTGTCGGGCTGAAGCTTGACCTGGTGCGGGGATGGGCGCTCGGGATGCTGGTCCTGTTTATTGCAGGAAGCTGCACGGTGAAAATCCTTTCTGTCTCACTGGCGGGGCGCTGCGCGGGTTTTCGCGGATTGGACTTGTTCAATCTTGCAATTACGACCAATGCGCGCGGCGGGCCGGGAATTGTGCTGGCGAGCGTGGCATTTGATGCGGGCATTATCAGCCCAAAGTTCTATATGACGCTCGTGGTGGCCGCAGTGGTCACTTCACAAATTGCAGGGGCATGGCTGGAATATGTGTTGCGCAAAGGATGGCCCTTGCTCACGCCTAAAGCCGGTGCGCAGACGGAATTGTCCTCAGGCCCGGAAATTTCCGCAGCCTGAATTGATCCTAAAGAGTTCGGCACGGAAAGTGCGAAGTTGCGAGTTCGCGCTTCGCCTGCGAGTAATTATTTGGGATTGCTTCCCGTTTTTTGTCCGGCGCTGGCCAGGGTTGGATTTTCCCGCATGGAAACCGCGAGGGTCCCAGCAGTATTTGCCGCCAAATCGTAAACTCCAGTTTGCAGAAACACTTCGCCGTTGGGCACATCAATTTCTCTGTGCAGCTGCAATCCGCCGCGAATCACCTGGGCATACACGCTCGGTGTCAGGACCATCTTGTTCGTGGTGCCGATAAAATTCAGGGTCTTTCCCAAGCGGTCATAGGCGATCAGCATGACCTCGATTCCGCCGGTGCATCCGCCATCGGGAGTGGGAGTAAGCTTTAAATATTTGGCGGGAATGGCAAAATCCACGCTGTAGCGGGTGAAAGGTCTTTTAAGAGCACTGTTGCCGCCAACAACCGGAGCGTCCGGCAGCGGTTGAGGATTCGCGCGCAAGACGCGAATCTTATAGACAATTTGCGAGTACGCGGGCATGTTGCGCCCCATTAGCGGCAGGAGCGGATCCGCATCTGCGCTTTGTGTGCCAGCAACATCTTTCGCCGGAGCCGCGTAATATCCCCTGCGATAGGAAAGTTTGTATCCTTTGTCGCGCAGCTTGAGTTGGATATGACGGAACTTCCCATTCATTTTCGTGTCGGTAGGAGTATAGGAAATCGAATAATACTGGGACCCGTCATTGACGACCTTGGCTAACGCGTCTCTTAATCCATTCGTATTGTAGAAAGCCCTTCCGCCCGTTGCCTGGGCCAACGCTTCCATCGTTACCTGGTTGGAATAACGCTGCAGTCCTCCCCGCTGTAGATGCTGATTTTGCTCCGCAATGACCCCGGAGAACCTCTTTGCTTCCACGGGCGCGCCATTGACTTCGTAATGGGCGTCCGCCTGTAAGCCTTCCGCCGCAATCGGATAGATGGCAACATCATCGCTAGCCAGGAGATCGGCAGTTTTTTGTATCTCTTCTTTATAGGATTGGGACGCGTTGAGCTGATCGGGCAAGTCTGCATCCGGCATGATGCTGATGGGGAAGGAGCCTGAAAACCAGATGACGTTTTTGCGGCCCGGTACAGCCGAAAAGTAACGCGCGATTTGCTGGAGCGCCTCTAGTGTGATCCGCACGCGCGCGTCCGTCTGGAAGGTGGCATTGTCGGCCTGGAACTGGGTCACCGCGTCAATCGCTGACGGATCCGCATTTGCTTCGATCATGAAATTAATCATGTGCTCATTGGCTTCAGTTTCTACTTCGGAAGGCAGAATTTGTGACGGTTTTGGCCCGGCTGCTCCATTTTTATTATTGAGCAGGTCCAACAATTCTGAAGAATCTGTTGCAACGGTTTGAAGCAGCTCCAGACGTGAGGCCAATGTAAAGATGGCTACACGCGTTCCCAGAGGTATCGTCTTCAAATACGCCAGCATCTGCCGGTGCACTTCCACCTGATCGCGCATCTGCGTGTTCAGCGCATCGAGCAGTATTACGTTGATGGAATCGGCGGCTTGCGCGACTGGCAGGTTCGTATATACGTGCGGGGCCAGCGCGGGCAATTGCGAGAGGGTGAGCGGCGCGCCCCGGTGCTCCTCAAAGCTGGCGATTTTTTGGGGCTTGCCGTCTTCTCGAAGCTCAAAATCTTCGCTGCGCAGTCCATGCACAGGGTTTCCCTTGTCGTCGGTCACAACGGCATCCACAAGGACCACACGCACTTTGCTTTTGATCGTGGTGACAGGAGCTTCCGATGTGGCATGAGAGTGAATCGTGATGGCCACGCAAGCAAAGCAAAAAGCCAGGAGGAAGAGGCAGCGGCGCAAATTCATACAGATCAGCTCGCAACAGTTGAAGGTATTTTTAGCGAAGGTACTCTGGATGAGAGTATCCCACGGCCTAAGCCTTGTCATTTTCAAAACGTTTTTGGCTTTGTAAAAGTCTGTAATGTGATGTCGAATTTTCTTGTTGCCATTCCCTTTCCGGCCCGCACCCGCTAAACTGGGTCGTTTTCAGCCTGTAAATATTTTCAAAAACTGACCTTGCTTGGGGAGCACCATCTGATGAACCGATCTGGCGTTCGCTGTTTCCTGCTTGTTTTCTTATTAAGCGCGCTTGGTGCCGTTGCGCAAACTACAAAACCTTCCGATGCTCCGCTCTACATGAACCCTTCACAGCCGGTGGATGTGCGCGTGAATGACTTAATTTCCCGCATGACGCTGGAAGAAAAAGCGTCGCAACTGGTGAACCAGGCGCGCGCGATTCCACGCTTGCACGTGGATGCTTATGACTGGTGGAGTGAAGCGCTGCATGGCGTTGCCAATGCAGGGATCGCGACAGTATTTCCTGAGCCCATCGGGCTGGGCGCAACGTTTGATTCTCCGCTCATTCACAACATGGCTGTCGTCATCAGCACGGAAGGCCGCGCCAAGCACGACCAAGCTGTGCGCGCCGGACGCCGCGACATCATGGAAGGCTTGGATTTCTGGTCTCCCAATATCAACATCTTTCGCGATCCCCGTTGGGGGCGTGGCCAGGAGACTTATGGGGAAGACCCATTTCTTACCGCGCACATGGGCGTAGCTTTTGTCACCGGCATGCAGGGCGACGACCCTCATTATTACCGGGTGATTGCGACGCCCAAGCACTACGACGTCCACAGCGGGCCGGAGCCGGAGCGCCACCGCATTGACGTACCCGCCTCCAAGCACGATATAGAAGATACCTATCTTCCGGCTTTCCGCGCGGCGATTGTGGAAGGCAAGGCCGATTCGATCATGTGCGCTTATAACCGCATCAATGGCGAACCAGCCTGCGCCAACACATTTCTTTTGGTTGACACGTTGCGCAAGGCGTGGGACTTCAAGGGCTATGTTGTTTCTGACTGCGACGCCGTTGCCGACATTTTCAATGGCCATCATTTCACCAAATCTTTGGCCGAGGCGGGCGCAGTGTCGCTGAAGTCTGGCATGGATAACGAATGCGCCGATTTCTTCCGCCACGCCACCAACAATTCCGACTACGTGAAGTTCATTGATGCGGTGCATCAGGGCCTGCTCAAGGAGAGCGATCTGGACGTCGCCTTGCGGCGTTTGTTCACGGCGCGGATGAAACTCGGCATGTTCGACCCTCCTTCGATGGTCCCTTATTCCAATATTCCGGAGTCGGAAATTGACAGCGCTCCGCACCGGCAGCTCGCCTTGCAGGCAGCGCGTGAATCCATTGTGCTGCTGAAGAATGACGGCACATTGCCGCTGGCTTCGAGCGTCAAAAAGATCGCCGTGCTTGGGCCGCTGGCGCAGTCGGTGCAAGTGCTGCATGGCAATTACGCCGGCACAGCTTCTCACGCGGTCACGGCGTTCGAGGGAATTCAGAAGCAATTCCCCGGCGCGCAAATCACCTTTGACCCCGGCATGAATTTTTTGCGCACGCCGAGCGTGGTCCCAACTGCCGTGCTTTCCACTGAAGATGGCAAGCCCGGCCTGAAAGCGGAATACTTTGCCGGAGATGTTTCCGGAACTCCGCAGCTCACGCGAGTTGATCCCTACATTAATTTGCAGGTCTTCCGCCGCGATCCCACGGCCCTCGCCCCGCCAGAAGGCATGCGCGATTACTCTGTGCAGTGGACCGGATATCTGACGCCTTCTGAATCCGGCAAGTATGAAATTGGATTGGGCGGCTCCATGAACCGCTTCTGGTTTGACGGCAAGCTGGTGGTGGACGATGCGACGCTGCACGATCCCACGCCGAAAACCATTACCGTGGACCTGAAGAAAGGCCATCGTTATTCGGTCAAGGTGCAGTACTTCCGCGGTGGCTTCGGTACGCGCATGATTTGGGAGAGCGTGATTGCCGATCCCGTGGGAAGCGCCGTCGCTGCCGCAAAGGATGCGGACGTGGTGGTGGCGGTCGTCGGGATTACTTCGCAGCTTGAAGGCGAAGAAATGAAAGTGGACCTGCCCGGCTTCAAAGGTGGAGACCGCACCAGCCTCGATCTTCCCAAAGAGGAAGAGGACCTG
>JAICKN010000014.1 GCA_025927855.1 Terriglobales bacterium | reverse complement strand
TTCATCCGCGGTCTTTAAGACGGCGGTACGCGCATCAGGATCACCGCACTCGAGATCTGCCTTGCGGCGGTACATTAAGTTCACGTACGCCATGGCGTCATCGTAGTCAGGTCGCAGCTTCAATGCTTTGTTGAGGGCATCCAGTCCATCCGCCACGAGCGCGGAGTTCTGGTCTTTAAGCGTTCCGCAAAGTTTCGCATTTTTGCTGATGTCGTCGTCTACCTGGATTCCCTGCGCTCCCTTTGCGTCCTTCGCATTTTTAAACGCCTGGGTCCAATCAATGACGCCTACAGAGTAGTAAGGCTCAGGATCATTAGGATCAATCTTGGAGGCTTTTTCGTAATACTCCTTGGCCTGATCGAACTTCTTCATGTTCATGTACAGGTAGGCAATGCCCTTGACGCTATTAACGTTGCTCGGGTCCTGCTGCAAGACATCCTGGTAGGCCTTGATGGCCTGGTCTGCATTCTTGTTGTTGTCCGGAGTGTCCACGCCCGGCACAAACTGCTGGGCATAAGCTGTTGCGAGATACAGTTTGGCGTTCAACAAGCCCGGGTCATAGGCGACGGAGCGCTGAAAGTGGTCAATGGCTTCCTCGTACTTGGCATTTTTGTAAGCGGCGACCCCCTTGTTCAGTTGATCGCGCGCCCTGAGTTTGTCACAGCCGGTCAGCGAGAACAGCGTGCATCCAACAGCCACTACTGCCAGCACCCGTGCAGTCGTTTTCATTGAAATTCATTTCTCCATGTGTTTCTGAACACTATATAGCAGGACACACATCCAACCCGCCATCGTGGAAAGCGTTGTCTATTTACCGATTACGAGAGAACAGAATTACTGTCCAGCTTCCACTTTTGCCGTCATCAGGCCGACTTTGTCTACGCCAGCGGCATGGGCAATATCAATCACGGTGGCCACATCGGCAAAGGGAACATTATCGTCGCCCTTCACGAACATGACTTTTTCCGCCCGGGTCTTAAAAATATCCGTCAAGCGATCCTGCAGACCGCCCCAGGACTGATCATCGGTATTGATCTTCAGCGCCGGCTGGTTGCCTGGCCCTTTATCAATGACCTGCACAACAATTGTGCGGTTAATATCTGTCTGCTGCGGCTGGTTGGGCGGGGGAGGCTGCGGAACCAGCGCGTCCAGACCGTGGGTTGTGGTCGGCTGAATGACCATAAAAATGATCAGCAGCACGAGAAGAACATCAATCAGCGGCGTCACGTTCATGCTTGCATTCTGGCCGCCGCCCGATCCCAATGACATTGCCATAAAAAACTCTCCTATTGTCCGCTTGTCGGTAAAGGCGCAACTGGCGCGGCCGGGGCTCCGGGTGGAGCCGGCGGTTTCTGGTCAGTCAGCAACCCGAGCTGGTCCACGCCCGCGGCGCGCACATTGTCCACCACTTCAACCACGGAACTGTATTTGGCCCGCGCGTCAGCGCGAATGTAGACCCGCTTGTCTACCCGGTTCGTCAGGCGGTCACGCACCTGGTCAGTGAGCTCCGCCGGGTTGATTTTATTGCGGCTGAAGAAAATACCTCCGTCCCGCGTGATGGCGACAACCAGAGCATCTTCTTTTTCAGCGTCCGGCATTAACTGCGGATTATTCACTTTGGCCAAATCCACGCTGACATCGTGCTGCAACATGGGGGTGATGACCATGAAAATGATCAGCAGCACCAGCATTACGTCCACCATGGGAGTAACGTTGATTTCGGAATTGACCTTGCCGCCTTCATTTCGTTGTGCGAGTGCCATATTTTGATCTCCTGCGGTCCCGATGGGGACAATTCGCAGCGTTATTTTCCTGTGGTCCGGCGTCACCGCTCGATGACGCCGGACAAAAGCAACTCAAGAACGCGGCCAGATTGCGCCAGGCAGCTAGGGCCGGCGCACTCCACGGCGCTTCAAGAAGTAGTCAATCAATTCGCTGGATGAGTTGTCCATTTCCACATCGAACGCTTCGACGCGGCCGATGAGGTAATTGAACATCATGACGGCCGGGATGGCGACGAACAAGCCGATCGCGGTAGTCACCAGAGCTTCCGAAATACCGCCGGCAACCGCGCCCAAACCGGTAGCGTGCTGGCTGGCGATGTCCTGGAAGGCGTGCAGAATGCCCATGACGGTCCCGAACAGTCCGACGAACGGAGCCGTCGAGCCGATGGTGGCCAAGCCGCCCAATCCACGCTTGAGTTCCGCGTGAACAATGGCTTCGGTGCGCTCCAGGGCGCGCTTGGAGGCTTCGATGGTCTCGCCGGGAATGTCGCTGCTGTCCTGGTGGGCGCGGAATTCCATAAGGCCTGCGGTCACAACCTTGGCCAAATGGCTCTTCTTGTTGCGCTCCGCCACCTTGATGGCTTCGTCAATTTTTCCATCGCGCAGGGCGCCAGCCACGGCAGGCGCAAACGCGCGGGATTGTTTACGGGCGGCATTGAATGCCATCCAGCGGTCAATCATGACGCCGATGGACCAGCCAGACATGATGAACAAAACGATGACCACAGCTTTCGCGATCCAGCCCATGTGGCCCCAGAGCGAAAGCGCGTCCCATTGCACTGTCTGGTCATCTTGAAAAAACCAGGCAGCAGCGTGAAAGTGCAGTGTGATGAATGTTGCTAAATTGGCTACCAACATGAGTTGCTTTTCCTCCTCGGAAACTTTCCTGAACTTACAATTTCCGCACAGCCAGACTTTCTTAAGCCAAGCTTTGGCTATGTGGTCAAAAAATTGATCGTTAAACTTTTTAGCCGAACTCTATTTAGCCGGACTTTAATAACCACCTAATATCAGCCACCCAATGAGAAAACTACGCTGATGGTGGTTTCCACCTGCACCGGCTCTCCATTCAGGAAGTAAGGCTTGTACCGCCACTGCTTTACGGCATCAATTGCGGCCTGAGTCAGCATGGGGTGGCCGCTGATCAGCCGGAGATCCTGAATGGTACCTTCCTTGCTGATTTCAGCTTGCAATACGACCGTCCCTTGGATGCGCGCCTGACGCGCGAGCATTGGATACTGCGGCTGTACGCGGTGAATGACCAATCCCTGGGAAACGCCCTGGGATACCCGCACACGCTGCGGGGCGACTTTCGGCACGGCCACAGGCGTGGAGCTTATGATGCCACCGAGAACGCCGCCGGGAGTTCCTTCACCCGTTCCGCCCGCTACGCCTGCCATATTCGCTACCATAGGCGGCGGCGCGGCGTCTTCCTTGATCATTTCCACCTTTTTTGGAATCTTGGTGGGCATGCGCAGCTGGTTGTTAATGATGTTCGTCTCAACTGGGCGTACGTGAACAACTGGTGTGGGAGGAGGTGGCGGAGGTGGCGGTGGCGGAGGTGGCGGCGCTACCAGAAAAGTCGTAAGTTGCTGTTTTGGCAAAGCTTCTGTAACCAGAAGCGGTATGAGAATTAAAAGCCCGATTAAAGCTAACTGAAAAGCAAAGGAAATGGTCGTCGTCATTCCCCGCTTCGTTCTCAGCTTCCCACCCGATTCAATTAGACTATCTTCAAACATTGGCGTTTCTCCCCGCACAGGACCCTACGCTAGCTTAGACACCGCCCCAT
Organism: Terriglobales bacterium; assembly: GCA_025927855.1. GTDB lineage: Bacteria > Acidobacteriota > Terriglobia > Terriglobales > Acidobacteriaceae > JAICKN01. The sequence goes on along the minus strand of JAICKN010000014.1, from coordinate 21,978 downwards.
GCCCATTTGCTCCCATAATCGCAATTCGTATCATTCCATTCCGGCACTCACATTCAAGGCGCAGTTTCAACTACTTGCGGGAAACTGCAATCACTATACTTTGGCCTTCGCCTTATCCTGCCGGGGCGCGCTCTTTCCTCCCCGCATCATGGCCGGAGTCTTTCCCCGGCTCGATCGCCAATCCTGATAAGCCACAAGAATGGGAGCGGCGACGGCAATCGAAGAATATGTCCCTATTAAGATGCCAATCACCAAGGCCAGGGAGAATCCCCGGAGGACTTCGCCGCCGAACAGGTACAAAGAAAGCACGGTCAGGAAGGTCAATCCTGCCGTTAGGATGGTCCGGCTTAAAGTTTGATTGATGCTGCGGTTGACGATCTCTGACAGGCTCTCCCGCCGCATCAACTTGAGATTCTCACGAATCCGGTCAAAAACGACAATGGTGTCGTTATTGGAGTAGCCGATCAGCGTAAGAATCGCGGCAATAACCGTAAGCGATATGTCCTTATTGAGCAAGGAAAAAACGCCGACGGTGATAATTGTGTCGTGAAACACGGTGATAACGGCGGCCACGCCATAAATCCATTCGAAACGGAATGCCAGGTAAATCAACATTCCGAGAAGGGAATAAAGCACCGCCAAACGGGCCTGGCTGCGCAACTGGCTCCCGACCTGAGGGCCGACAATATCCACGTTGCGGACGGCAAAATCGGAAAGGTAAAAACCATCCTGCAGGGAGGCTAGCGCGGCGGGATCGACAACCCCCTTCAACTGATCCATGGAGCTCAGAACGCCACTGTGTTCTCTGTCGCGGGAATTAATAATATCCTGCGCGATTTGCCCGTAGCGCTGCCTGGCATCCGTTCCTAGATGCAATGGATCTTTAACCAAAAGATAGTTACTTACCGTCCCCAAGCTGCTGTTATTCAGATCCACTTTGCCTGCCGGCGGATTTTTCTCCAGTACCTGAACCACGAGCGCTCTCCCTTTGTCGAGCGCCTGCTCGCTGGTTTCTTCGATCGAGAGGTCTATCAATTCTTCATTGTTTGACGCAGGGCCGAAGGTCTGAATCGTGGCGTGGTGCAATCCCGCATGGTCAAGAGCGGCGCGAATGGCGGCGTCATTGGGGGTGTGGGTAAATTTCACTTGCACCAATGTCCCGCCCTTGAAGTCAATGCCGAGAGGAATGCCATGCCAAAACAGCATGGAGATGATGCCCGCGACACTGAAGACCAGTGAAAACGCAAGGAAATACCACTTCTTGCCGAGAAAATCTATGTTCGGATTGTGAAAGAATTCCACGCTACTTAACCAGCCTTTATACGAAAAATCGCTAAACGCTCAAAGCTTCGCCGCGTTGCTTGCGGCTCAATACCCAGTCGAAAATGATGCGCGACACAAAAACAGCGGTAAACAGGTTCGCCAGCAAACCAAGGGTCAGCGTGGTAGCGAAACCCTTCACCGGCCCCGTGCCGAAAATAAACAATATGGCAGCGGAAACAATGGTCGTGACGTGGGTATCGAAGATCGCGGTCCAGGCATGCGAGAACCCCTGGTCCACCGCCGATGGCGGCGTTTTGCCGTTCCGCAACTCTTCCCGGATGCGCTCAAAAATCAGCACATTGGAATCCACGCCCATACCTACCGTTAATATGACTCCCGCAATGCCCGGCAATGTGAGGACTGCGCCGCTGTATCCCATAAAGCCGAGCAAAATGATGAGATTCAAAATAAGGGCGACATCTGCGTTGACTCCGGCCCCACGGTAATAGACCAGCATGAAAATTAAGACCGCCAAAAATCCTACGACGGTGGCGGTAACTCCCTCGCGAATGGAATCGCTACCCAGCGAAGGGCCAACGGTGCGCTCTTCCAGGTAAGTCATGCCGGCGGGCAGAGCGCCCGATTTCAAAATCATGGACAGGTCTTTCGCGTCCTGCTCGGTCATGTGGCCGGAAATTTCCCCCTGATCGCTGATCTGGCCGCGGATAACAGCAACTTCCTGAACGCGGTTGTCCAGCACAACCGCCAGGTTATCTCCTATATGCGAGCTGGTAAATGCGGCGAAGCGGCGTCCAGCTTCTCCGGTGAGAGTGAAGCTGACCGAGGGTTGACCGTTTTCATCCGTACTCGGCCGGGCATCACGCAGGTCCCTTCCAGTGACCGGCGCCATGCGAGAGACCAGGTACCACTCCTCGCCGCCGTTGGCGGACGAACTCTTTCCGGGAAGCAGCATTGCATCCGGCGGCAATAAGCCATTGTGCTGCTGTAATGCATCCTGTTGACTGGTATAGGGTCCGCCGAGTCCTTGCCGGATTTCCAGCATGGCGGTGGACTGTATGATCTCTTTCACCCGGGCAAGGTCATCCACGCCGGGCAACTGCACCAAAATCTGATAATCGCCCAAGCCATGCCTTTGGATTGTAGGCGAGGTCACTCCGAGCGTATCAATCCGATGACTGATGGTATCAATCGCCTGGTCCACGGCGCGGTCTTTTAAGTCTTTTAATGACTGCGGCTTCATGGAAACCGTATAAGTATCGTTCGGGCCCGAGGTCATGCTGTAGTCGGAAAGACTGTCCTGCACGATGCTGCGCAGGTCGGAACTCGACTCGGGAGGAACGCCTTTGACCACAATTGTTTCGGGATGGTTGACCGGATCGGGCTGGGAAACATCGGTATAGCTGATCTTGCGCCTGCGCAGGGCGTCTTTGATGCGTTCGGCTGCGTTATCTGAATCCACCTTGACGGCCTCGTTCACCTTTACTTGCAGGATGAGGTGAATTCCACCCTTTAAATCCAAGCCCAGGCGGATTTGCTTTTTCAGGCTGTCAACGATGCCCTGACCGGAAAAGGACGACGGAATGCCAAAAATGCCAACGATGAAGACGACGATTACAGCAAGCGTTAATATGACTTTCCAGCCTAAATTCTTATTCATAACCAATTATTGAATCGTAGCGATTTGCTTCCACAGTTTTGTTGCATAGCCGTTTGGGCAGGAAATTCTGCCTATTTCGTGCTGGTTTCCTCACCGGTAGTGACCGTGACAATGGAAGACCGCGCGACTTCCAAACGGAGGTTGTCGGGTGGCACGCGTAGTTGCAGGCTGTCGTCGCGCAGCGAAATGATAGTTCCGCGAATACCGCCGCTTGTCACGACTTTGTCACCCGCCTTCAGCTCACCCAGCATCTTTTGCCATTTCTTCTGCCGCTTCTGCTGCGGCATGATCAAAACCAGATAGAAAATGACAAAAATAAAGACGAGCGGCGCCATGGTCAACAAGCTGAAGCCGCCGCCTGCCTGCAATGCGAATAAAGAGTGCATACTCATCATCTGGAATTCAGTCACAATCCCACAGCAGACGCCTCACGGCGCCCCAGGCCCCATGCGCTTTACTGCGGGAGTTCTTGTGTATCAGGCCGGATCATCCTTGCAGCTTCAGGCGGTACTGGGAACGCCAAGCTGGTTAGGGTCGAGACCACACAACAGAAATTACCTGGGCCATCAGCCAAGTGCAATAGAATGACGCACCGTGCGCATTGTGTCAAGGTAGAAGCAAAGGTTGTGGACTGTGTTTAAGACCTGGGCCAGTACTTCGTTCGATGCATACAGATGGCGTAGATATGCCCGGGAGTAGCGGCGGCACACGGCACATCCACATTTTGCGTCCAGCGGCCGCTCATCCCCAACATACCGCGATTGTTTGATGGAAATTTTACCTTCCGAGGTAAATAGCAGGCCGTGGCGGGCCGCCCGCGTGGGCAAGACACAATCCATCATGTCCACACCAAGGCAGGCATACTGCACAATTTCTTCCGGAGTGCCGACTCCCATCAGGTAGCGCGGCTTATCTTTGGGAAGGTGCTCCAGGGCCGATTCAACAACTTCCTTTGTAAGGGCGCGTGGCTCGCCAACGCTCAAACCTCCCAAGGCATATCCGGGGAAGCCGATTTCGATCGTCCGCGCGGCCGACTCCTTGCGCAAAGCGAGATCCATGCCACCCTGCACAATTCCGAAAAGCGCCTGGGCCGCGCCGGGGGCAGGTTGAGTGGCCGGGCCGGGGCCGTTCTCAGGGAGGGGGCCGCCGTTTCCCCAAGGGACTTCATGCTTGTGCTCTTCAAAATATTTTTTGCTACGCGCGGCCCAACGCAAGGTCATTTCCATGGAATCGCGGAGGCGTTGCGCTTCGGCTGGATATTCCGTGCATTCGTCGAAGGCCATAATGACGTCCGCGCCCAATTGAATCTGCGCCTCCATGGCGTTTTCCGGGCTGAGAAAATGCGTGGAACCATCGAGATGCGAGCGGAAAGTGACGCCGTCCTCGGTGACTTTTCGCAGTTCATTCAGGCTGAATACTTGGAAGCCTCCGGAATCGGTGAGAATGGCCCTAGGCCACGCCATAAAGCGATGCAGGCCGCCGAGTTTTTTTACCTGCTCAGTCCCGGGACGCAAATATAAGTGGTAGGTGTTGGAGAGAAGGATTTCGACTCCAAGCTCTTCCAGCAGATGCTGCGGAACGCCTTTGACGGTGGCCAGAGTTCCAACCGGCATGAAGACGGGCGTATGCACAATCCCGTGCGGCGTAATCAGCCGCCCGGCGCGGGCGGCCCCGCGGGTGGCGTCAATTTGAAATGAAACAGACACTGCTTGCGATTGTAGCGGACGGAATCGCGCTGAAAGTGAAAACCCGGAGACCGCCCGGCCGGAACCGGCCAGACGGCGCTCCGGGCGAAGCGCGCTCGAAATGGAATTAAGCTTTAGAGTGGCTCGATTTTCACCACCTGAATCGTATTGCTCTGTTTATCGAGGTAACCGGTGACTTTCACTTTTTCCGCGTTATAGGACTTGGCCAGGTCCTCGTTGTCCAGATGATAGATATCGTCCTTCGAGACGAGCATGTAATGCCCGCCCAAATAACGAATGCAATAGGCAACGCAGTCGGCGGCCGTCTTGCCATGCGACCTGGCTTTGAGCATTTCCCGGTGCGAATGGGTCAATGAATGTACATTCATGGCGCACTGGCTATCGGAAATTTCGCCTTCGAAGGTTTGCGGACCGGAATCGGCTGCGCGGGCGGACAAGCCGAGCGCGAGCGCCAGCAGGACCGCGAGCTGAATTGCTTTCTTCATTCCAAAAACTCCTTGAGATAAAAATTCGAGTATTAAGGCTCCACGACAAATTTCATATTCATGCCCTCATGGTCGTCGCTGCAAATGACGGTGCAGACGACAACGTATTCTCCCGGCTGGCTGGGAGCGGTCACATGAAATTCCTGTACGCCGGGCTTCAACGTGAAGTCCCAGCCGGGAACTCTGGACCTGTCCGAGGCGTGCAGCAAAGTAAACCCGTGGATGGACCCGTCGCGACTCATGGATTGCGCCTTGTGGGCGGTAATCCGCAGCAGCAAAGGTTCGCCGGGCTTTACCGTGATCTCCGGAGTTTTTTCTCCGGCGATTTTGTAGCGGCTGTCTTTATCGGCCAGCACCTCAATGGTGCGAACTTGCGCAACCGCGAACTGCGCCGCCCAGACAACCAATAGCAATCCAACCGCTAATCTCGTTTTCCTCATTTCTGGAGGGTTCTCCAACCCACACGCTTTTTCGTTTCTCCGCTGCTGCTGTGTAATGCATTAAGGCGCTGCTGCAAAAAAAGCAGCGATCACTGCGTCATGTAATCGAGGATGAGGTGCATGTCCTCATCGGTAATCATGGCGCGGACGCGCATGTGGCGAACGATGGTGGCCATCATGCGAGGGGGGAATTTATGGGGTGCGGCGTGGCAGCGTCCACAATTTTCGTGAAAACGGCGTTCGCCCTCCAGCCTGCGTTCGGCGGCGTCATTGCTAACCCTGGTGGCCGCTGTCGTGGCCGAAGCTGTATTGGTATCGAGGCCCTGACCGTTGCCTGCGGCAGCCGCCCCCCAAACGGAAGATGCGAGAGCCAGTGACCATAAGAAAATGAGAATTTTTTTGAGCATGGCTATTGCGCCCCCAAGTTTCCGAGTGGAAGTGCGAAGCGGTAGGCGATGCCGACCGTCCAAAGGTTCGCGTCTTCATCTGGGCTGAATTGCCGTCCGAAACTCGAAGTGACCTTCATGCCATCGCGCAGGTAGTAGTTCAAGCCGAAATCCGCCTGGCGCGCGTTGGAATCCGGAAGCTCGTATTCCTCGGCTTCTTCATTGTTCAGGTCTTCCCCGGCAAAAAACTGTTGTGCGCGAAGAACGACCTCGGTGTGGCGCATGGCCCTTTGCCAGAATGGAAGCTGGCTCAGACGGTAAGCGCCTGCGATCCAATAGCCGCTGCCCAAATTTGAGCGTGCATATTCGGAGCGAAGGTTTAGCGGAACCGCAGCTGGCTGCCAAGCAAAATGAAATCCAAATGCGTTGGCACGTTCTTCCTGCAATGATTTCTGCCAGGATGTGCCAACTTCAATTCTCGGCCCGGGGAAAAAGAAACCGAGACGCCCTCCGACAAGGCGATCTGCCTCCAACACGCGGTTTTCTGTGCCAGCGGAAAAATATGTTGAGTAATTCAGATTTGCTTTCGCGTTCAAGGAGAAACCGCCGCGAAACATCAGGCCATCGCTTGAACCGGTGGCAATGGGGAAAATTAAAGGCTCTTCCGGCAGGCTGCGAATCCAGATGGGATACAGCCTCTCGTTGTACATGCCGAAAGGCGTAAGAAAGCGGCCAACTGTGACCGTAAGATGCGGATTGGCGATGTAGTCTGCCTGGAGATAGTTGAGTTCTTTATCTACGGTGCCGCCGAAGGGGCCACCGCCATCCGGACGTTCGAAGTCGCCTTCAAATTCTCCGCGACCTTCGATCAGCCAGTGGTCTCCCATGGGTACCAGCAAAACGGGGTTCACCGTGGGTGAAAGTACGGTGTGACCATCTTCGACATTTGTGAAATATCCGGCGTTGCCGGTAAGAATAGGAACAGGCCGTTCAGAAAATGAATTTTGGGCGCTGGCGGGTAAAACTGCGGATAAGACCCCTGATAAAACGAAAGATAAGAAAATTGCGCGGCCCGCAGCCAGACGGAAAAGGGCAAAAGTTCTCCCTGTTTGTGGATCGCAATGATTCACTACAACCTCAATTCTCGCTGCTCGTCTCGGTTAGGCCCATTGTGCTTGAGGGAAGCGGGGCAATGTAAGATCACCAAGGTAATTGAGGTTTTTCCATATATATGAACAAGTTGAAAGCTTCACGCATCGGTGTTTTCTGCGGATCCAACTCTGGGACAGATCCCGCCTATACTCACGCGGCCACGCAGCTTGGGACTTTGCTGGCTAAAGAAAAAATCGGACTGGTCTATGGGGGTGGGAACGTGGGGCTAATGGGAGAGATCGCCAATGCTGCTTTGGCTTCCGGAGGGGAAGTGATCGGCGTCATTCCCCATGCGCTCGCCTCAAAAGAACTGGCGCACAGTGGCTTGACCGATTTGCGGGTTGTGAACACCATGCACGAGCGCAAGGCGATGATGGCCCAGCTTTCCGATGCCTTCATCGCGCTGCCCGGCGGGTTCGGCACGCTGGACGAATTCTGCGAAATCCTCACGTGGGCGCAGCTTGGGCTGCACCGCAAACCATGCGCCCTGCTGAATGTGGCCGGATACTTCGATCCGCTGCTGGCCCTTTTTGATCGCGCAGTCCGGGAAAGCTTTTTGCCCAAGGAGCACCGGGCCATGCTGCGGGTGGGGGATGACCCCAGGGCGTTGCTCGAGGAGATTTCCGCTTATTGTGCGCCGGTAGTGGAGAAATGGGTCAGCCGGAGTGAAATTTAGGAGGAGCATGGGCGAAGAGCACCCGAATGGGTAGGGATGCTTCGACTTCGTAAATCATGCGCTTGCGCATGATTTACTTCGCTCAGCATGACAAAACAATAAAAACGGCAGAGCTGCATAGCCTCTGCCGGAAATATTTATGATGCGGCGAAAAACTGTTACTTGCCGCGATTAACGGCCTTCTTCAGCTCCGCGCCTGCGGTAAATTTTGCCACGCGGCGGGCTGCGATCTTGATGCTGGCGCCGGTTTGCGGATTCCGCCCATTCCGAGCTTTGCGCTGCGAAACGGAAAAGGTCCCGAACCCAATCAATGCCACGCGATCTCCCTTTTTCAACGCGGCTGTGATGCTGTCAACAGCAGTGTCAATTGCCGTGCCTGCCTGTGCCTTGCTGATGCCGGCCCCTGCTGCAATGCGGTCGATAAGATCGGCTTTATTCATCACTTTCTCCCTGGGCAGGTTCGTAATTCTCGAGCGCAAATCGCAATCCCGCGCTGAGTGTAAAACCTGGCGGCCTTATTTGGCTCCTGTTGTAGGCGAATGTCAACTGTGAAAATCCGCGCCGGATGCCGACTTTGAGTCACATTTCCATTTTTTTAAAGTTTAGAGAATCCGCGAGCAGCTGACAGCAATCTGACGTGGAAGGCGGGCTGGCAGTGAGTCCAGACCGCAGTTGCAGTTTCAAAGTCGAGAGGCTTAAGATTTTCCGGTCAAAAATTAACTCCTTATTGGTGGGGGCCCATGCATAAGAAGACGGCAGTTCTTATCGGCGTGATGTCGTGTCTCGCGATTTGTCTCCCTTTATCCGCGCAGCAAAAGTCACCAGCGCAAGCCGTTCCGGCGGATGCGGCCTATAAAAACCCGGCGCTGCCCATTGATCAGCGGGTGGATGATCTGGTCTCGCGCATGACCATGGAAGAGAAGGTCTCGCAGGTGGTGCATACGGCGGATGCGATTCCGCGGCTGGGTGTTCCTGCATACAACTGGTGGAATGAGGGCCTGCACGGAGTCGCGCGGGCGGGATACGCGACGGTATTTCCGCAAGCCATCGGCATGGCGGCGACGTTCGATGAGCCGCTCATACATCAGGTCGCAGGCGTCATCAGCACGGAATTTCGCGCCAAATACTACGCGACGGTGGGAAAAGACGGAACGAGCGACTGGTATCACGGCCTGACGGTGTGGTCACCGAACATCAATATTTTCCGCGATCCGCGCTGGGGGCGCGGCCAGGAAACCTACGGAGAAGATCCGTATCTGACCTCGCGCATGGGTGTAGGCTTCGTGACCGGACTGCAAGGCGACAATCCTAAGTACCTGAAGACGGTCGCTACGCCAAAGCACTTTGCCGTTCACAGCGGCCCGGAGCTCACCCGGCACGAAGTGAACGTAACGGCCTCGCGGCACGACATGGAAGACACCTACTTCCCGGCTTTCAGGGCCACCATTATGGAGGGCAAGGCCGAATCCATCATGTGCGCCTACAATTCGCTCAACGGCCAGCCCGCATGCGCGAACACAAACCTACTTCAAGAGCACCTGCGGCATGACTGGGGTTTTCAGGGATACGTAGTTTCCGACTGCGGCGCCATGACCGACATATTTGCCGGCCATCACTACGCCAAGTCCATGGAAGAGGCGGCCGGAGACGCCTTCAAAACCGGCACGGATCTTATTTGCGGATACCCGCCCACGCATGTGGGCGCGGAACGGCAGGCCATTCAGGACGCAGCGCAACAAGGCATATTGCCGGAGTCTGTTCTGAATCATGCCGTTCATCAGTTGTTTGTGGCGCGCTTCCGGCTGGGTCTCTTCGATCCGCCTTCGATGGATCCGTATTCCAAAATTACGCCAGCAGAAAATGACACTGCAGCGCACCGCGAATTAGCGCTGCGCACAGCGCGGGAATCCATTGTGCTGCTGAAAAATAAAGACAACTTCCTTCCCCTGAGAAAGACCTATTCAACCATTGCAGTAATTGGTCCGAATGCGGACAGCCTGGACGCACTCGAAGGCAACTACAACGGGACGCCTTCAAAGCCAGTTACCGTAATTGAGGGCATTCGCCACCGCTTTGCGAAATCAAAAGTGGTTTATGTGGAGGGTTCCGGGATCATTGGGCCGGTCACCAATCCAGTTCCGCCCGCGGCGCTCTACACCAGCGAGGCGCATACGCATCATGGATTGAAGGCAGAGTATTTTTCCAACATAAAACTGGAAGGTTCGCCCGCCATGACCCGCATTGACCGGGAAGTGAACTTCATGTGGGGCTTCAAAGGAGTTTCCGCTAAGCTGCCCGATAACTATTCCGTTCGCTGGACGGGCGTATTGTGTCCCACGGAAACCGCCGACTACGAGGTTGGCTTCTCCGGGCAGGACGGCTATCGCCTGTGGCTCGGCGGCAATTTGCTGGTCGAAGACTGGTCAACGCACCGTCCGGCTACAAAGCAAAGCAAGATGGTGCACCTGGAGAAAGGCCATAACTACGCCATCAAAATTGAATACTTCCAAACCATTCGCGGGGCTGAGGCCAGATTGGTCTGGGGCATCCCGGAGCAGGAAAAACAGCGCGCTCTGGATGCGGCGCGCCGGTCGGACCTGGTGATTATGGTGCTGGGGCTTTCGGCGCGGGTCGAAGGCGAAGAAATGAAAATCCATGCCGAAGGATTCTCGGGCGGAGACCGCACTAACATTGATATGCCCGCGCCACAGGAAGAGCTGCTGAAAAACATCCGCGCGCTTGGCAAGCCGATGGTGTTGGTCCTTATGAACGGCAGCGCGCTGGCGGTCAACTGGGCGGATGAAAACCTGCCCGCGATTGTTGAGGCCTGGTATCCGGGAGAAAGCGGAGGGACGGCGGTTGCCGAAGCATTAGCGGGAGATTTCAGCCCTGCCGGGAGGCTGCCTGTTACTTTCTACAAATCCATAGACCAGCTCCCAGCATTTGAAGACTACTCAATGGCGAAACGGACGTATCGCTACTTTGAAGGCGTGCCTCTTTACCCCTTCGGATATGGACTGAGCTACACAGCATTCAGCTATAGCTCGCCCAAAGTGGACGATTCTCATCTGGCGTCGGACGATTCGGTGACGATATCCGCCGAGGTGACCAATTCCGGCAAGGAAGCGGGAGATGAAGTGGTCCAACTTTATTTGACGCACGTGGGAGTGCCGGGCGCTCCATTGCGCGCGCTTGAGGGCTTTCAGCGAATCCACTTGACGCGGGGTGAGAAGAAAACCGTTTCGTTCACCGTTCACAAGCGTGATTTGAGCACGGTGGACCCGGACGGCACGCGCCGTATTGTTCCGGGAGATGTGACCGTCTGGATTGGCGGAGGCCAGCAATCCGTGCGCGCAGGCTTGCCGCAAACTGCGGGCGTGGCGGCGAAGTTTACGATCAGCAATGCGTCCACCTTGCCCGATTAGCAGTCAAGCACAACGCGAAACTGGAGAATGATTGCCGGAGGCAGACTACAAACCTGGGCAATCATTCTCATTTTCTTCCGTAAAACTAGCCGCATTCTTCCGCAAAGCCAGTCGCACAAAGTCTGCTCGCCATCTCGCATTTAGAATTTGATTTACTCCAATCTCCAATGCCTTGGCACAAATGTGCCATGCGTCCCGCCATCTTCTACGCTCTTAAAGCCTTACCGGATGGTCATTTTTTCATGGTTACCATTAAGGGCGTAACAATTACCAAAGTTTCCTTAAATTCACAGCTAACTTATTGTGTTTCAGTGGCTTAGCTGTTATCAAAGTAAGTGAACCCAGCGTTATCCCCCGCAGCCAAATTGGGTAAGCGACTCCTATGAGAAGAAGTTCGCGTTCGTGGAGAAACATGCCTTGGGATGGACGGGCGTTCTTTATGCTCGTCGTGGGTGCGGGAGCTTTGGTGTTGCTGTACGCGGCCAAGAACCCTGCCAGCAATAACATTGCTGAATTCACTTGCTACTTCCTGATTTCCATATTGGCTTCGCGGTTAAAGATCAGCTTACCTGATCTTGCCGATACGATGTCGGTAAATTTCCTGTTCATCCTCATCGGCATTCTGGAGCTGAGTTTCGCCGAAACCGTGACCCTGGGCTGCGTGGCTGTGCTGGCGCAATATCTGCACCGGCGACGTCCGTTGCCTTTCCGCATTACGTTTAACGTATGCGCCAGCGCCGTATCGGCTGCTTTGAGTTACGGCGTTTATCACCATTTTCTACATTCGCATCATGATGATTCGCCGCTTCTTTTGTTGCTGGCTTCGATTACTTATTTCGTAGCCAACACGGGTTCGGTGGCCTGCTTTGTTTCTTTAAGCGAACGCAAGGCATTGCGGAAAACATGGATTGAGTGCTACTTGTGGGCCTTCCCTTATTACCTGGTGGGGGCCGCAACGGCCGGGTTGATCGGCTGGCTGGACAAGCAGTTCTCCTGGGAAAGTTCCCTGTTGGCGTTGCCGGTAATTTATGTGATTTACCGTTCTTACCGGCTCTACCTGGGCAAGCTCGAAAGCGAAAAAAGGCACGTGGAAGAGATGGCCGACCTGCATCTCCGCACCATCGAGGCGCTCGCCCTGGCCATTGAAGCCAAAGACCAGACAACGCATGACCACCTGCAGCGTGTGCGGGTGTATGCCATTGAAGTTGCGAAAGAATTAAAGATCAGTCCGATGGAGATGGAAGCGCTGCACGCGGCTGCGCTCTTGCACGACATCGGCAAGCTGGCGATTCCCGAGCATATTATTTCGAAGCCTGGCCGCCTGACGCCGGAAGAGTTCGAGAAGATGAAGATCCATCCCATTGTGGGCGCAGAGATTCTCGAGCGCGTCCGCTTTCCGTACCCGGTGGTTCCGATTGTCCGCGCGCACCACGAGAAATGGGATGGCAGCGGATATCCCAACGGATTGCGCGGTGAACAGATTCCCATGGGAGCCCGTATTCTGACAGCCGTGGATTATCTGGATGCGCTCGCCTCGGACCGGCAATACCGCAGAGCACTGCCGCTGGAAGAGGTGATCGAAAACCTTGTGTCGGAATCCGGGAAGTCGTTCGACCCCAAGGTCGTAGACATCCTGCGGCGTCGCTATCGCGATCTTGAAAGGCTGGTGGACCCGACTCTCCGTCAAGTGGAGGGCGCGCAGCTCTCTACGAGCATGAAGGTGGAACACGGCACGGCTCCGGCGGCCGGCTTTGAAGAGAGCGCCGCGCGAGAGACCCACGATACGGCATTTCTCACCTCCATTGCAGCCGCGCGTCAGGAAGCACAAACACTGTTTGAATTGAGCCAGGACTTGGGCGCGTCTTTGAGCCTGGACGAAACTCTTTCTGTTTTCTCGGCAAAGATCAAGCGGCTTGTGCCCTACGACGCCATCGCCATCTATATCCGCCGCGACCAGGTACTGGTACCCGAGCACGTGAGCGGTGATAACTTCCGCCTGTTTTCTTCCCTGCGCATTCCAGTGGGGCAGGGGCTTTCGGGCTGGGTCGCGCACAACCGTAAGGCGATCGTGAATGGCAATCCATCGGTTGAGCCGGGTTACCTTAACGACCCCACAAAATTCAGCACCCTGCGCTCGGCGCTGGCTGTGCCCTTGGAAGGGCTGGCCGGCGTTGTTGGCGTGCTCTCGGTCTATAACGCCGAACACAACGCGTTCACCTCTGACCACCTGCGGATTCTTCTTGCCATCAGTTCCAAGATGGCGCTGGCTATTGAAAATGCGCTGAAATATGAGCAGGCGGAAAGTTCTGCGACCACCGATTATTTGACTGGCTTGCCGAACGCGCGTTCTCTGTTCCTGCAACTGGAGCGTGAACTCGCGCGCTGCAAACGCGATGGCCAGCAATTGGTCGTCATGGTCTCCGACATGGACGGCTTTAAGCAGATCAACGACCGCTTTGGGCACCTTGAAGGCAATCGCGTGCTGCGGCTTTTCTCCGAATCGCTGAAAGAAACCTGCCGTGAATATGACTATGTCGCGCGTATGGGCGGCGACGAATTCGTGCTGGTCGCACCGGGCCTTACGATTGATGCGGCAGACAAGAAGCAGGACATCATCCGCGAAATGGCCATAGAGGCAGGGCGCCAGGTTTGCGGTGAAGACATCCTCTCGCTGAGCGTCGGCTATGCCGTGTTCCCTGAGGACGGCGAAGATGCGGAGGCATTGCTCTCTCTTGCCGACCGCCGCATGTATCTGGAAAAGCAGCAGCAGCCTGTCTCGAAAAACCGCAGGACATATCCGCGTTTGAAGTCGCGGGTGACCATCGAAATTCAGCCTTTGAATGGAGATGGCCCGATGCTTGGCAGCCTGACCGATGTGAGCCTGGGAGGCTGCTTCGTTGAAACCAGCGCGATACTGGCGCCGGGCGCGCCGCTGAACATCGTGTTCTCCATTGATGACGGCAAATTGCAGGCCCGCGGGAAGGTGGTGCGTATTGATCCCGGCAAGGGCATTGCCGTTCAATTTGATGACATGGACCGGGAGAACCGGGAGCGAATACCTAGGATTCTGGAATTTGCCCAGAACACGACCGCGTTTTATAACAACCGCTATCTGGAGAATTTCCTGCGGCGGTAGGGCACCGACAATTCAGGAACCTATCGGCGACCCCGATTAATAGGCAGAAAGCATTCCTTCCAGGCGGGCGCGGCGTAATGTCCGGGAGAAAAAAAGCAGGCTGAGCGGCAGGAGTGTGAGAGAAAATGCCGCCAGGATGAGGATTTCGCGGCCCAGGGCCGCAGTATTGCCGGACTGAAACAGCGCGAGCCTGAGCGCATCCAGACAATGCGTGACAGGAATCAACTCCGCGAGCCGCAATAGAGGGCGTGGAAGGCTTTGGACGGGAAATAATGTTCCCGTCATAAACCAGGCCACGGAGCCGAATAGCCACATTGCAGCGGATCCTTTTTGCGTGCTGAGTTGCAATGCGGCCGCCGCCATTCCAATGGCGGCGGCGATCACGAACGAGAAGATGAGCACCAGGGCGCATCCGGCAAAATTTGGGATGCGCAGGTTCCCTTCCGACAGCAGAAGCAAACCCGCGGCGCAATAGAAGAGCAGCCGCACTCCGTTCCGCAGGAAGGCGGAAATGGCGCTCAGAAAAACCAGCATGGCGGGCGGTGTGGAGCTGGTCATGAGCACTTCCAGCGTGCCTGTCTGCTGCGCCTCCTGCACGCTGGTAACGAATGAGCTGATCCCCATCATGAGGAATGTGTACAGGCCTGTTCCCGCCAGCAGAAATGGGAAATAGCCCATGCCCTGTGGCCGGAAGCCAGGGCCGATGGAGCGCGATAAATAATAGAACGCCGCAAGCTCCGCCAGAACGGCGACCGCACCCATCAAGAAACTGCTGCGGTAACGCACCGCGGTCAGCAGATCGCGGCGCATGACGGCGAGAATCTTATCCGCAAATCGCAAGGATCTCATGGTTTTCCTGGTTGACGGCTTGTGCCTCTTCCGAATCGGATTCGCCAATCGCCTGAAAATAAAGATTCCTGATCTCGGTCGCGGTAACTGATGCAGTTCTCCGCAGCGCACTCTTTGCGGATATTTGCCAATGTCCCATCATCTTGCCCTGATTGAGCACAAGCACGGAGTCTGCTACCGCAGCGGTTTCCTGGAAGTTATGGCTGGCGATTAAGATTGCGGCTCCGTCGCCGGCCAACTCGCGCACCAGCTTGCAAAAGTGGCTGGCGGATGCCGGATCAAGGCTCCGCGTCGGCTCATCCAGCAAGACAATGGATGGCATTTTCAGGAGAGCGCGCGCGATGCCCAGCCGCTGATACATGCCGCTGGAAAAATTCATCGCCAGCGTGTCTGCCACATTGGACAACCCAACACGTTCCAACAATTGCTCAATCCTCTGCTTTCGCAATTTTCCGGGAACATCATTTAATGCGGCAAAAAAATCCAGATTTTCCCGCGCAGACAATCGAGGATAAAAGGAACGCTCATTGGCGATGGCAAAGCCAACATTCTGGCGGGCAAAACTGGAATCGCGCTGGGTGTCTCTTCCGTCCACCAGCACACGGCCGCCATCGGGAAGCAGCGAAGTGGAAACCAGTTTCAGCGTAGTGGTCTTTCCGCTGCCGTTAGGGCCCAGCAGCACCAGCACTTTGCCTTCGGCGAGCGAGAAAGAAACTTCGTGCAAGGCATGAGTCGTGCCCCACGACTCTTTGCCCAACCAGTTTTTTGCTGCCGGATTTTTCCCTGTTTGACTCTTGTGAGCCGGACTCCTGCTGAACCAATGAAACAACGCCGGCCTGTTCCGGAAAGACTTGCTGGCCGATTGCAAAATGACACTGTCCATAATTAGGCAACAGCGCCTGCGCGTTTACCCTGACGCACAAAACGATAGCTGATTATAGTTTGGAGAATCTCTCTTCCCTGCCGTAATTCCGGGCAGGAAACTGAAGATTCAACATGGCCACTGCGCAACAAATCGTACCCGCGATGCACGATGCAGGGGAAAACCCCGACGCGCCATCTGCAAAATTTGATTTTTTGCTGTGCTGCTGCAGGGCGGCGCTTGCCGGAAGAGATACGGAATTCATCCCAGCGCAGGGCGTAACAGAAACAGAGTGGGATGGCGTGCTCGGCATGGCCGAATTGCACGGCGTGCTGCCATTGCTTTGCCCACCGCTGCTGCGGATTTCTAATTCCCTGCCCCGCAATGTAGAAGAGAGAATCCGCCGCTCGGAAATTCTCAATGCGCGGCGGGCGCTATTGCTGACGGGCGAGCTGTTGCGCGTCGCACAATATTTCCAGGAGCAAAACATCCCCGTCCTGCCCTATAAAGGCCCGGCACTTTCGCAGCTTCTCTATGCTGACGTCACCCGCCGGCAGGCTGGCGACCTTGATCTTCTGGTCCGGCCTTGCGATGTTGCCCGCGCCACCGAAGCATTGGCAACGTTAGGCTTTCAGCCCCATTTAAATCTTTCGCAGAGAGAGCAACGCTGGTATCTGAAGTCGGGTTACGAATATACGTTCGCCGGGCCAGCGGGAGAAAACATGCTGGAGTTGAAGTGGAGGATTTTGCCGAATTTTTATGCCATTCCTTTTGATTTGGACGGAATGTTCCGCAGATCGCAGCCGCTGCGCCTGGGCGGAACTCAAACCGCAACGTTGTCCGCTGAAGATCTGCTGCTGGTGTTATGCGTTCATGCCGCCAAACATACGTGGTCCCGGCTGGGATGGCTGTGCGACATTGCAAAACTTGCGGACGCGCTCCCTTTGAATTGGATTGAAATCGAAGCACGGGCCCGGGCAATGCGAATCGAGCGGATTGTAGCTTTGAACTTTCTCCTGGCGCGGCAATTGCTGAAGACCGCATTGCCCGGTCCGGTTCGGGTGTATGCAAACAGCGACCCAAAGGTTCAGCAAATTGCGGAAGAGATCGCGGTCTCCATGCGGCAGGGCAAACTGTTCGATGCCGAATCGCTTGCATATTTCCAACTGATGGCGAAATCGCGGGAACACGTGAAAGACCGCGTGACCTTTTGGTGGTGTTTGGGAACGACTCCCAGCATAAATGAATGGTCGGCGCTCAAATTGCCGCGTCCGTTGGGCTGGTTATACCGGGGAGTGAGGCTTTGCCGCCTAGGCCGGAGGCTCGCTTCCGGCAAGCTAACTCCAGCTTTCTTGGGCCACGCTTCGCAGGCCAATTCTTCGCATAAGCTTGTAAGATTCTGACGCAGGTGCATGCGCTCCGTGAATTCTAACGTTTCCAGCTCAAGCGTCAGATCTTCTCATCACTCCCGCAGCGAGCAGCGCCACGCGGTTGCCGCAGGCTTTCTTGGCTGGACGCTCGACGCCTTCGATTTCTTCGTCGTCGTGTTTCTCATGGACACGCTGGCGGCGCAGTTTCATGTTTCGAAAAGCGCCATTGTGGCCACACTGGCCTATACGCTGGCCATGCGCCCCGTGGGAGCGCTGCTTTTCGGGATGCTGGCGGACCGCTACGGACGCCGCGTGCCGCTGATGGCGAACATCTTGTTTTTCTCTGCTATAGAACTGCTTTGCGGCTTCGCGCCCAATTACACGGTCTTTCTGGTGCTGCGGGCGCTCTATGGCATTGGCATGGGCGGCGAATGGGGAGTTGGCGCCTCGCTGGTGATGGAAACTGCGCCGGCAAAGTGGCGCGGCATTCTTTCCGGAACCTTGCAGAGTGGCTATTCCATCGGTTATCTGCTGGCCGCAGTCGCGGCGCGGTTCATATTGCCCGTCTATGGCTGGCGCGCCATGTTCTGGGCGGGAGCCGTGCCCGCACTGCTGGCGATCTATGTGCGCCTGAAGGTCCGCGAGCCGGAAGCCTGGCAGCGGAACCGCGCGCCCAGCATGGCTTCCATCCTGCGCACCACGGCGGAATATTGGAAATTGTTCTTGTATCTCGTTGTGCTGATGACGCTGATGATGTTTCTGTCGCATGGCACGCAGGACCTGTATCCTGACTTCCTGAAATCGGCGCATGGAGTCTCCCCAGAAACTGTTTCTTATATTGCGATTCTCTACAACATTGGCGCTGTCGCGGGGGCGATTTTGTTCGGCCATTTTTCTGAGGTCATTGGCCGCCGCCGCAGCATGATCGCGGCCCTCCTGCTTTCACTGGTAGTGATACCGGCGTGGTCGTTTGCCGGATCGCTGGCCGTCCTTACCGCCGGAGCTTTTCTCATGCAGGTGGGAGTGCAGGGCGCCTGGGGAATCATTCCAGCGCACCTGAATGAGCTTTCTCCATCTTCGGTCCGTGGACTCATGCCCGGGTTCGCATATCAATTGGGAATTCTCTTCGCCGCGCCGACCAATAGTATTGAATTCGCATTGCGCGACAAGCTTGGGTACGCCTGGGCGCTTGCGATTTTTGAGACCATCAATATTCTGCTGTTAATTTTTATTGTGAGCAGAGGGCACGAGGAAAAGGGCAGAGATTTTGTATCCAGTCCGCTGCCCGGCAGCCCACGTTAGTGGCTTTTCAGGCGTACTGATAAATTAGATCAGGTGAATTTACCGGAAGGAATTCTCCATTGGCAAAACCACGCGCCCTGGTAACAGGCGGGGCAGGATTTTTAGGCTCCCATCTGTGTGACGCGCTGCTTGGCGAGGGTTATACCGTCGCCGCGGTGGACAATCTTTTGACTGGACGGCGCGCCAACATTGAACATCTTCGCAAAGACCCGCGCTTCGAGTTGATTGAGCGCGATATCAACGAACCTTTTGATTGCGGACACGTGGACTACGTCTTTCATTTTGCCTGCCCGGCGAGCCCCGTGGATTACATGACGCATGGTATCCCAACTTTGAAGACCGGCTCGTTCGGCACCTTTCAGGCTCTTGAGATCGCCCGCCGGTACAACGCAAAATATCTGGTATCGTCAACGTCGGAATGCTACGGC
Source organism: Terriglobales bacterium (assembly GCA_025927855.1). Classification (GTDB taxonomy): domain Bacteria; phylum Acidobacteriota; class Terriglobia; order Terriglobales; family Acidobacteriaceae; genus JAICKN01. Next base: position 2,820 of record JAICKN010000014.1, on the reverse strand, counting down.
GATCCGCTTGAGCATCCGCAAAAGGAAACTTATTGGGGCAACGTGAATCCGATTGGCCCGCGTTCGGTGTATGACGAAGCCAAGCGATTTACCGAGGCCGTCACCATGGCCTACCGCCGCTACCACAACGTGGATACGCGGATTGTCCGCATCTTCAATACATATGGCCCACGGATGCAGATCAACGATGGCCGCGTGGTCCCGAATTTTATGAAGCAGGCAATCTGTGGCGAAGACCTGACCGTGTATGGCGAGGGCAGCCAGACCCGGAGTTTTTGCTACGTCAGCGATGAAATTGACGGGTTCCTCCGGCTCTCGCGCTCTACGGAATTCATGCCGGTGAACATCGGGAACCCTACGGAATTCACGATTCTCGAATGCGCGAAGGCTGTGCTCAAAGTCGCCGGGTCGAAAAGCGCCATCCGTTATGAACCGCTGCCGACCGATGATCCGAAACAGCGCAGGCCTGACATCACGAAAGCCAGGCAATTACTGGGTTGGGAACCGAAGATAGGCTTGGAGGAAGGCCTGCGATTGTCGCTGGATTATTTTAAGAACGAGGCATTGCAGGAGAAGGCCTAGTTGAGTTTTGGGATTTGCAGGATCTTGCCGCTTCAGCGGATGGCCGGGTAAAGCAAGCGGTTAAACTGAAATTCCCACCTGGGCGGCGCAGGCGATTAATTGCTCGACTTGCTTGCGATGTTCCGGCGTTTTCACCATAAACTCCACTCCCATGCCGAATGCGGGATGAACGGTTTGCACGGTGCCGGCGATGTGCAGTTTCAGCGCCTGCGTGCGAACCAGAATTTCCAGCGCGGTACCCGGAGGGAACGGGGCTGTCGTTTCCACATAGCAACCCCCGGTGCTGATATCGCTCAAAGTACAACGGTTGGGAATGGTAGTGCCAGCGCGGTAGACATCGGCGCTTAAGTGGCATGCATGCCGGGCCTTTTCCCGGCGGTCGGCAGCCGATACGGAGAGCAGTCCCAGGCCGGCTGGAGCTTCTGAGCTGTGCTGGGATGACCCTCCAGCCGTTACGCTGGACTTCTCACCCGCCATATTGGCCTTTAACCAGTCATTGAGCACGCGCCGGGACGTCTGCGGAACATGGGCAAAACGTAGTCCAACTCTGCCATTATCGTCCTGCCAAACCACGTCTCCGGAAAGGCGGACAAGGGAAACTTGCCCCGGCAAATTGAACTGAAAATAAACTTTGCAACTGGGAAGCAGTTTCTTCTCAGAACGGATGGAAACCCCATCCTCGCTTAAGTCAAGCAACGGCGCGGGCACATCTTGCGTAGCGGCGTAGGAAATAGAGGCTTTGCCGTGCACGCGTACGCGTTTCGCGCGGCGCTTTTCCTGCTTGAGAAGGCCGCGCGCCACCCGCAAACTATCGAGCGCGCGCTCGGCTGAAATTGGCTTGTATAGAACAAAATTGCAACCCGCGGCAAACATGGAGCGGACGTTGCTTTCTCCCTCCAGAAGCGCGATTACCAACGTGGCTTTATTCTGCTTTGATTTGCGAAGACCCGAGAACAACCATGTGGCCGATTCCTTATCGCTGCTATCGGCAATCACAATATCGAAAGATTCACTCGCGAGGCGGGCCGCAGCGGAGGTAAAATCCGCGCACTCGTGCATTGCCATGTTGAGATCATGGAGCACCCCATGAAGCACTTCTTGCGTATGAGCGTCAGCGCCCACCAGGAGGGATTTCAGCGGCATAACTGACCACTTTATGGTCTCCTTGGTAAGAAGCTCAAGTTACCGGGGTCACAATCGAAAGGGCGCGAGTACCCTAACAGCAATTACTAGTGTAACTTGGGTTTGCCTCGATCTGCAATTTCCGGGCAGTGAGGGATGTTTGGTTTCCAACCCTTGTGACGGCAAGGCTTCCCCTAGAAACCGGCTTCTCTAGTAAACTGAGAACAAATCTCATACTAAGGAGCGTCACGCGTGTTGCGCGTTGGATTCATTGGGTGGAGGGGTATGGTTGGCAGCGTCCTCATGCAGCGTATGCGTGAGGAGGAGGATTTCACTGGAATTGAGCCGGTGTTTTTCTCCACCTCCAATATTGGAGGCGATGCGCCCCAGGAAGCCGGCACTCGCGCAACGCTCAAAGATGCGCGTGACCTCAAGCAACTTTCCGCCTGTGATGTGCTGGTCAGCTGCCAGGGCGGCGAATACACCACGGAAGTTTACGGGCCGCTGCGGGAAAGCGGATGGCAGGGATACTGGATAGATGCCGCTTCCACGCTGCGCATGGAAAAAGATGCTGTCATCGTTCTCGATCCAGTGAACCGGAAAATTATTGAACAAGCGCTGGCTAGCGGCATTCGCAGCTTTATTGGCGGCAATTGCACCGTCAGCCTCATGCTGATGGCTTGCGCGGGACTGTTCCAGGCGGGCCTGATGGAGTGGGTTAGCTCGATGACTTACCAGGCAGCCTCAGGCGCGGGCGCAGCCAAAATGCTCGAATTAGTAAAGCAGATGGGCTGTTTGGTGGATCCGGCACGCAGAAATCCTTCGGAGAATGCGCTGGAAGTGGATCGCATGGTCATCGAAACGCAGCGCTCAGCGGCCCTTCCCACGCAGGAGTTTGGCGCGCCTTTAGCGGGAAGCTTATTGCCGTGGATTGACAAAGAAATGCCCGGCGGCCAGACCAAAGAAGAATGGAAGGGCATGGCCGAAACCAATAAAATTATGGGTCTGGATCCGCCGGTCCCGGTGGATGGAATCTGCGTGCGCGTAGGAGCGATGCGCTGCCACAGCCAGGGACTGACAATTAAGCTGACAAAAGAGGTGCCGCTGGCGGAGATT
>JAICKN010000308.1 GCA_025927855.1 Terriglobales bacterium | reverse complement strand
CTTACCAGTCACCCCGGCTTTTGCCGAATGTCCTATCCATGATATAAGGGCGTCTAGCCAGAAACTTAGGATTTCCCCCAGGAGATGTGTTGCTATGGAGCTGGCTTTCGCACGCAGGAATGGCCAGGAAAGAGGAGGTCACGTGGCCGACGCACGCACGGGGAAGAGATTTCCCCTGGAATTGCCAATAAAAATTCAGAACTCAGAACAGGGCGGCCAGTTGGCGGCAATGACTGGCAACCTGAGCGCAGCGGGTGTGTACATCAAGGCGGGCGCAGGGCTTGAAGTAGGCTCGAATGTGGAGTTTGAGATTACGCTTCCGCCGGAAGTTACCGGGGCCAAGGAAAATGTCGTGGTGCAATGCCGGGGGCGGGTAGTGCGTACGGACGAGCCTGCCGGGAGCGGAGAAGAATCGCGCGGAGTGGCCTGCGTGATTGACTCTTATGATTTTGTCCGCCACTCGTAAGTTGAGGAGCTAAGGCGATGCTGAAACTGATTCTGGCCGACAATCAAGCCATCTTTCGCGCGGGCATAGCGAAAGTACTGGCCGTCGAAGACGAGATGCGCATTGTGGCCCAGGCGCAAACCTCGGAGCAGATGTTCATGGCGTTGGACAAGTTCCGCGCGGCCGTTCTGGTGATCGCAGGCGGCTTTCATGGAGACTTCAACTCCGTGTTGCAGTCCGCGGTGCGCGCGAAAACGCGGGTGGTTGTTCTAGCCGATACCGGCGAGAGCGCCCAGAAATATATGGGCGCAGGCGCAAATGGCGTGGTCTACCGCAATGTAACCAGCGCTGCGTTGGTGGATTGTGTGCGCAAAGTGGCGCGTGGCGAAAACTGGGTGCAGGACATTGCCGTGCCTAGCGAACTCACCGAAAACGATATGGTGGGACTGCGCGTACGCGACCGCCTGACCGCCAAAGAGCTGCGCATTGTTGCCTTGATTGTGCAGGGCTATAAAAATAAGGAAATCGCTTCGCAGCTGGGGACGACCGAGCAGGTAATTAAAAATTACCTGCGCAACGTGTATGACAAAATTGGCGTTTCTGACCGGCTGGAGCTCGCGCTCTTTACCATCCATCACCGGATTTTGAATGAAGCAGCGGCCGCGACGACCGCAGGCGGCCCGCCGCAACCTCATCCCGGCCCGGGCGCAGGAGTCGCGCAGTAGCTTTTTGAATTAACTGGAAAATATGGCTTTAACCCGGCATTCGATTACCGCCGCTTACCAACGGTATTTACCCGCACGGTAAGCGGCAGAATTTTGCTAGCCGGCTGATTGCCCGCCTATTGCTCTACGGACACCACGGTTACGGATTTGGGTGGCAACTTCAAGATCAATTTGCCATCCGACGCTTTTGCCGTGATCGCTTTGGGAACCACCGTGTTGGGTGCATCGAAACTGTTGACGCTGTCCACTTTGGGCGCGGTGAGGGTTTCTCCGGCGGCTGATTTGGCATTTATTCCGGTTATATTTGCGTCAATTTCAAGCGGCTCATTGGGATCGAGATTCGTGATCTCCAGCCACAATTTTCCGTTCTTATCCTTCGCTGCGATGGCATCCACACGCGGCAGGGTGACGCTGCCCTCTGTATAAGTACCGGCATCGAACGTGACGGGAACGAACGTCGAATCCTGAAAAGGCACGTACAACTTGTACGTGTAATAGGTTGGGGTCACGACCATTTTTTCCTTGTCGGTCAGGATCATCGCCTGTAGCACATTAATCATCTGGGCGATGTTCGCCATGCGGACACGGTCGGCATGGCGCGCGAAGATGTTCAGGTTCAGCGATGCCAGGACGGCGTCCCGCATGCTGTTCTGCTGAACCAGGAACCCCGGATTGGTGCCCGGCAGAGGCGCGTACCATCCGCCCCATTCATCTACCACCAGCGCCACTTTTTTCTGTGGGTCGTATTTATCCATGATGGCGGAATGTTTGTTGATGAGGCCATCCATATCCAAAGTGGATTTGAGGACTTCGGCGTATTCTTTTTCGCCAAAACCTTCGGACGCATACTTGCGGTCCCAATTTACCGTGTAGGAATGCAATGAGAGGCCATCAATGTCCCAGCTCCAGGTGTGTTGCTGGTAGGCCTTCATGATGGTTTCCGTCCAGTTCGTCCAACGCGGCCCATCTCCGCCCGGGCCTACAGCGATTTTCAGCATCTGGTTCGCATCTTGCTGGTCGGGATTGAAATTCCTGACGAAATGGGTGAACCTCTTCATCCGGTCGAGGTAGTACTCCGGAGTCATGTTGCCGCCGCAATCCCAACTTTCGTTGCCGAGGCCCATAAATGCAATCTTGTATGGAGCAGGATGACCATTGGCGGCGCGTTCTTTCTGCAATGTGGTGGGTTGCGCCGCGGTCATGTACTCCAGCCATTCTGCGGCCTCCCGCGGCGTACCCGAGCCAATGTTCACGGACAGGTAAGCCTGCGCGCCGATCTGGTTCAGGAAATCCATATATTCATCGGTTCCGAAGGTGTTCGGCTCAATGACACCGCCCCAATTGGGATTGAGCGTCACCGCTCGCTTCGGGCCGACACCATTGCGCCAGTGATATTCGTCCGCAAAGCAG
>JAICKN010000132.1 GCA_025927855.1 Terriglobales bacterium | reverse complement strand
TTATTTGCCGGGAGTGCTGATTTTCGTTTTGAACATTTTGAGGGCGAGCTTCCGCACCGTTTCGGAAACTTCTTTGTTCGCCGAAAGGTTCTTCAGGTCGTTCACCAATAAATGTTTCATCAGTCCTAGAGACAGATCAATGGGTGTGCGCGGATTGCCCACAAGATTCCTGACCACAATGTAGTTCTTAGCGAAACGCCGCTTCATGGGAATTTGCCGCAGCACAGCTTCCTGAACGTTTTTCTGGGCGGCAAATTTCTCCACCTCGCCATCGGTAATCTTAGGAGACTCGAGCACCGCTAGCGCGACAAGCTTGGTACCGTCGCGGATCAGAATGGAACGTTCTTCTTTATTGCCGCGCATGGCCAATTGAATGCGGCCTTTAATGTCGAGCTTGGCGATCTTCTGAAGTGTGCTGCCGCGTTCGTCTTCAGGGCTTGGCACGGGCTTCCGGGATGTTTTAGCTTGCGTTCCTGAAGTTGCATCCCCACCCGCCGAAGCGGCTGCAGCCAAAGCTTTCTCCTCAACAACTTCCTCACGCGCGCCAACCGCTTGGAACGGTTTCTCTTCTTGCGTAGCGAGTTCTGCCGCATGCTCGTTTAGAAACGCGTCCAACTCTTCTTTGGATTCGCCAGATTCTTCTGGCGCAGATTTAGTTCCGTCGGCAGGCTGAGACTCAGCGTCGTTTGATTGCTCCTTCGAAGATTCAGAGGAAACCGGGAGCGTACCGGAATTTGCGTCAGCATCGGCCGGAATGTCCGTTGGTGCCTCGCCTGCGGAAGCATCACTTGCAGCGCCGCTTTGCTGCTCTTTTGGGGCCTCCAGCTTTGCGCTGACCGCCATGGCCTGAATGCCACTCAGGTTGGGATTCGAGTTCAACGCAGTCAGCAGATCGCGCGATCCGCAAATGCGGCCGCTAGCCAGCAATGTATCCACTAACTCGCGCGCAGCGGTTGCTGCCAGCTTGGCCAGTGAATCACCGGTGACCGTAGGGTCCTCCAACAGCATGGAAAGTAAATCCGGAAATACGTTTCCCGGGCTTACAAAATATTCCAATATTTCTTTGGGCGCCTTCGGATCGCTAATGACGGCTTTTACTGCGGCAAGGTCCCAGCTGGACAATGTAGCCTTGGCTTGTTCGGCGAACTCGGGTTTGGAGCTGGCAAGATATACAAGAATTTCAAGGACTTCCTTTTTCGGCAAGGAAAGCGCGCCTTTTGCGGCAGCCTGCATGAGCGCGGGCGGCACAGCCGAAGCGCGAATTAAGTCAATCATCCGGGGCATAGAGGTGTTCTTGCCTAGCCCTTTAGGATCGGGCACCGCGGTGTAATTTTTCCAGCATTTTTGAGCAGGTAATGGTTACTTAAGGAATGGCGAATTTCACTCCGGGACTATGTTCAATTCCTTTTATTTAGTGGCCTATTTTCCGTCCCGGCGCATACGCAGATATGCCCCGATAAATGGCTGTAGATCGCCGTCAATCACGCGATCAACGTCGCCCACTTCCAGTTTCGTACGATGGTCCTTAATGAGCCGGTAGGGTTGCAGGACGTAAGAACGGATTTGCGAGCCAAAATCTATGTCCAGCTTCGAGTCTTCGATCTTTTTCGTCGCCTCGCGTTTCTTCTCCATTTCATATTCGTAAAGCTTGGAGCGCAACATGCTCATGGCGCGGTCTTTATTTTTGTGCTGTGATCGCTCGTTCTGGCAGGCCGCGACCAGTCCGGTGGCGATATGCGTAATGCGGACTGCGGAATCGGTGGTATTCACGTGTTGGCCGCCTTTTCCGCTGGAACGGTAAGTATCAATGCGGATGTCTTCCGGCTTGATGACGATATCAATGCTGTCATCAATTTCCGGAGAGACAAAGACACTGGCGAAAGAGGTATGCCGCCGCTTGGCTTGGTCGAAGGGAGAAATGCGTACCAGGCGATGCACTCCGATCTCGCCGGCGAGCATTCCATAGGCATATTCGCCATTCACGGCGAAGGTGGCTGACTTGAGACCGGCTTCCTCGCCCGGCTGGTAATCGTAAAGCACGGTCTGAAATCCGCGGCGCTCGGCCCAACGCAGATACATGCGCAGGAGCATGTCGGCCCAGTCCTGGGATTCGGTGCCGCCCGCGCCCGGGTGGATGGTTACGATGGCATTGCGCGCATCATTTTCGCCGGAAAGCAAAGTCTCCGTTTCCAGGCGGTCTACAAGATCACGTAGCGCGTCAATTTCACGGCGCAGGTCTGAATCTACAGCTTCGCCTTCGCGGGCCAAATCAAAGTAAGCAGAGATGTCATCTCCCCGGCGGATGAGATCTGCTTCCGTTGCCAAAAGGTTCTCCACGCGCTTCTTTTCCCGCATGACCTGTTGGGATTTTTGGGGATTCGACCAGAGATTCGGGTCCGCAGCTTCTTTATCAATTTCAGCTAATTGGACGCGCAGCTTGCCGGCGTCAAAGATACTCCCGTAGGTCGCGGACCTTATCTTTAAGAATTGAGTATTCCTGCTCGAGTTCCTCGACCATGATGAGTAGTAGTTCCTTTGCGGAATGGAATGCGCGCAACCAGCGCGACTATGCAAATTATCGCACAAAGGTAAGCGAACCAGTCGCCGTGCTGCGTGTAGAAAGTGACGCTGTTGGAGAGGGAATAGGGGGCGGGAATCGCAGTCCGTATTTTGCGGGAAACGCGAGTGACCACTCTGCCGTAAGGATCTACCGATGCCGTGACGCCGGTATTGGTATCAAGCAGCAGCCAGCGGTCATTCTCTACGGCCCTCATGCGGGATTGCTCGAAATGTTGCGCATACGCGCCGCTGTCGCCATACCACCCGTCATTCGAGAGGTTCACGAACACCTGAGCGCCCTGTTTTGCGAACTGTCGAATTTCATCAGGGAAGATGGATTCGTAACAGATAAAGACGCCCAGCTTTGTGCCGCCGGCCCGCAACGGTTTGCGAGAGGAACCGTGGGTAAATTCGCCGACCTCCTGCGTCAATCCGCTGGCAAAAGAAAATAAGCTGGGGAAGGGAAGATATTCCCCGAAGGGTACCAGGTGAACTTTGTCGTAGCGGTCAACCCAGTCTCCGGAGGGGCTGACGAGCACAGCCGAGTTATAGATTTCCTTTTCTGGTTGGAATTGATTGGGAGGCACGCCCATGCTTCCGGCAACAACCCATGTGTCTGTCTTTTGAGCGAGCGTACTTAGACTCTGGCGAAATATGGGATCGTTGGTGTAGAACGGCGCCGGCGATTCCGGCCACACGATGAGATCGGGCTTCCCGCTGGGATGGCCCGGAGGATTTTCGCTCAATTCCGAGAACTCGTTAAGCGCCGCCTGAAAATTTTTTCCGGTCCAGGCGGCTTCCTGCACGACGGGAAGATTTTGCTGCACCAATACCGCAGTGTGAGTGGTGGGCAAGTTCGCAGGTTGCAACAGACTGCCGGATTGCAGGACCACCGCGGCGGCTATGGCAACGATCCGCAAAGCATTTCGTTTTTCGCGGCGCACCAGGAAGGCCGCGGCGAAGGCCGTATTCACTACCATGATTTCGAAGGAGATCCCATAGACGCCGGTGACGGTGGCTATGTGTGAAAAAGGCACATTATTTATTTGCGTAACGCCGAGAAGGTCCCAGGGGAAACCGCTAACGCGTGTGCGCGCCAGTTCCACCGCGGTCCACGCGAAAGGAGCGATCACGAGCGCGCGTTGCATAGAGCTTTTGGCGGCGAAACTGATGATGGCCCCAAACACGCCAAAATACAGCCCGAGATATAAACAAAAGAGCAGAAGAATGCCGAGCGCAGCGGCGGCGCTGATTCCGCCAAACTGCTTCATCGTGTTGAAGACCCAATAGCAGGTCCCGGCAAACCATAAAATTCCGCAGAAATATCCCAACAGAAATCCTTGCCACGGACTCGCGGGAAGCAATCTGGACCCTTCGGTGAGTTGTAAGGTTTCAGGCTGCCGCGCCCGTAACAGGGCGACGAGCAAGGGTGTGACGGCAATCCAGGTGAAAAAATAGAAATTGGGCAGAGGGAAAATCAGGACCTGCAATACCACCGAAAGCAGGACCAGGAGCCATGCGCTTTTTTGAATATGCCGCACTATCGGAAGAATAACAAATCGCCCGAGCGTTCAGGCCAGGCGCGCCTATGCCTGGCGGCCAGGGATATGACGCCGGAATTTCCATTTGCCGGGGGACCTGTCTAAACAGGCCCAAACTGCTTCTTTGAGAGCCTTGAGGCATTTGGCCTCTGCTCACCGTTCCGCGCCTGGAACGTCCATAACAGTGCGGCCGGGAGGTTGGCAAAGGCGCCCGGTTTTTGCTGAGGAAAATCAAATGCCGGCCGGGACATGGGCTGTATTCTTTCATGTGAACGAGCATTTTCTGCATAAGAGCGCTAATGCAGGAAACATTAACCGCGAAACCCAGAACGCCACATGGCGGTCCGAGATGACTGGGAACAACCTGAGCCGCATGGACGACTTGGTGCTGGTTCGCGAGGCACAGCGGGGCAACCGCGCTGCCTTCGAGGAACTTGTGCACCACTATGATCATGCGGTCCTGCGGCTGGCTATGCACCTCACTGGATCAGAGCACGATGCACAAGATATTTATCAGGAAGCGTTTTTGAAAGCCTACAAAAGCATCGGGGGATTCCGCTTTGAATGCTCATTTTATACGTGGATTTACCGCATTGTGACCAATCTATGCCTGGACCATCTGCGCAAAAAGCATGTCCGCAAAGAAGATGGGCCGATTGCCACCGATGCGGATGGGGCGCAATATGACGTGCTCGAACAGGTCCCCGATGTCCGGGCTTCTGCCGACCCTGAACGCGATCTTATGACGCGTGAGCTAAGTGTGCATATACGGCAGGCGCTTGAGCGGCTGTCTCCCCGCGAACGCATGGTTTTTGAGCTGAAGCATTACCACGGGCTGAAGTTGCGGACGGTGGGTGAAATGCTGCAAACCACGGAAGAAACGGCGAAGAACACATTGTTCCGCGCGACACAGAAATTGCGCAGCGCGCTGGCTGAGATGCGCTGATGATTGTGCCGCGGGAAAGCAGTACTTTGTGAGGAGCATTGATGAACTGCGAATGGGCCAAACAACAAATCGCATTATACATTTATGACGAGCTGCCGGATGACGCGCGCTACGAACTGGAGCAGCACCTGGCGCATTGCGGGAAATGCGCGGGCGAGCTGAAGGACTCACAGAAGTTGCATGGGGAGTTCTCTGCTTTTTCCGTGCAAGATCCTTCCACCGCATTGCTGTCCTCTTCCCGCATGCGCTTGCAGGAAGCCCTGGAAGACGCGCGCCAGGGAGGATTCTGGCACAAGCTGGCATTTGATCCCGCCGATTGGCTGCGGCAACTCCGTTTCTCTCCCGCGCTGGCCGCGATGATTTTGATCGCCGGCTTTGCCGGCGGCATCGGCGCTTCCTATAACGTGCTCAGCAGCAGAATCCCGCAAAATCCGATTCCTGGCAATTCTAATAATTCAATGGAGCCCGTGCGGGCTTCCATTGGCGGAATCCGCTCCATTACACGGGAGCCGGGCACCGATCGGATCAATATTCAATACGACGCCGTATCCCCGCAGCAGGCGCAGGGATCATTAAATGATGAGCGCATTCAGCAATTACTGCTTTTTGCCGCCCGCAATACTTACAACTCAGGATTGCGTCTGGACTCGGTCGGCCTTTTGGCCCAACAGCCGACAGACGAGCAGACGAAAGAAGTCCTGATGTATGCGCTGCGCTACGACCCCAATCCCGGGGTGCGGTTGGAGGCCCTGAAAGGGCTCAGCGGTTCTGTAAAGGACGACCGCCAAGTGCGTGACGCGCTGCTGGCGGCGGTGCTGAATGACTCTAACCCGGGCGTACGGATTGAAGTATTGCATTTGTTGTACCCGGTTCGCGCCGATAGCAGCGTGCAATCGGTATTACGGCGGTTGAGAGAAAAAGACCGTAACCAATACATCCGCTCAGAGGCGCGCACGGAATTGGCGCAACTGCGGGAAATGGATTGAATCCTATGAAAATGAACAGGCAAAGTTCCGAAAAGCAAATGGGAAAACGTGCTTTGAAACTATTCCGGGCCGCCGCCATTTTGACAGTGCTTCCGCTTGTGGCGTTCGCCCAGCAGAACATCCGGCAAGAGAACGGCAAATGGGTGCAGGAATTTAATGGCACGGTTGCTGCCGCCCCGAATGTAAGGGTCAAACTGGACCTTGGCTCCGTGCAGATTGAAGGCGCTAACCAGTCATCCATTACTTACTCAGTGCAAAACCGTTCTTATGGCGGATCGGAAGAGAAAGCCCGCCACGATTTTGGAGCTTATAAGGTCTCTTCTTACGTAAAGGGAGATACGGCCTGGATTGTGGGGGAGTGGAGCGGAGGGCCAGCGCATAATTTTTCCAGCGATGTAGTGATTCATGTGCCTCGTAATACCGCTGCGGCAAAAATAGAGACGCGCGGCGGGAACGTCCGCGTTACCAACTTTGACGGCCAAGTTGATGCCGCAAGTGGCGGAGGCAATGTTGATCTGGATAAAATCAATGGCCCGGCCCATGCCCAAACCGGCGGCGGAAATATTAATGTGGGAGCGGTAGGCGCCGACCTCGATCTGACGACTGGCGGCGGAAGTATCCGGATCGCATCGGCGCAGGGGCAAGTCCACGCAACCACCGGCGGGGGAAATGTCATTTTGGTATCGGCAAAGCAAGGCGCAAGTCTACAAACTGGAGGCGGAAATATTTCCGTGGGCCATTGCGACGGCATGGTGAAGGCCTCCTCGGGCGGAGGCAGCATTGAGCTGGGGGAACTTGGCGCGGCGGCGGACGTGAACACAGGCGGCGGCAGCATTCAACTGACTTCCGCCAGAGGAGAGGTGCGGGCCCAATCTGGCGGTGGAAGCATTCGCTTGAACGGGGTTCCCTCAGCACGCGCTGAGACCGGCGGCGGCCCCATCATCGCCAGGTTTGTTTCCTCAGACAGTTTGCCCCAGAATTCGGTGTTAGAAACCTCTGGTGGCGACATTACCATTTACCTCGCGCCCACCATTCACCTCACGCTGCAAGCTGCGGTCGAGTTTGCCAATGGGCACACCATCCGCTCGGATTTTCCTGAAATTCATGTGAACAGCGCTGACGAAGGATGGGGACCGAAGACCATCACCGCGGAAGGCAGCTTGAACGGCGGGGGACCGAGCCTTAAGCTGCGCACGACTACCGGGAATATTTCGATTCTCCGGGCAAAGGAATAGCCGTATTTGGGAGGTTGAGATGCACAAGCAAATTTTCAGCATTACCGCGTTAACTGTAGCTTGCCTGATGGCTTTGCCGGCCTTGGCGGCGTCATCATTGACTCCTGTGAGCGATAGCTACGAATACTCCATCAGCGGCGAGGAACATCCAACTCCCTACCTCGGGGTAGATACGCGGGACTTGACTCCAGAGCGCGTGACTGCCCTTCACCTGAAAGATGAGCAGGGAGTCGAAGTCACGATGGTGGACCAGGATGCTCCTGCGGGTAAAGCCGGCATTAAAGAGCACGACGTGATTACGCAGGTGAACGGCGAAAACGTGGAGAGCGTCGAACAACTGCGGCGCTTGATTCGCGAAATCCCGGCTGGCCGCACCGTAACCATCGGCTTAATCCGGAATGGCCAGCCCCTTGCCATCAAGGCTGAACTGGCCAGCCGCAATGAAACCTTCGACATCCACTTTCCGGAACCCATGAACCTTAACCTGCACGACCTGCCCAATGTGCGCGATTGGGACATTCCGGTTTCCGTCGTGGTGGTACATTCCGCGCTGCATAGCGGATTGATGATAGAAAATTTGAATCAGCAGCTCAGCGCCTATTTTGGCGTAAAAAATGGCCGCGGAATTCTGGTGCGCTCAGTGGAAAAGGGGAGTTTGGCGGAAAAATCCGGCTTTCGTGTGGGCGATGTCATTGTAAAGGTCAACGGCACGCCAGTTTCGGATTCCTCCGATTTCAGCCGCGCCTTGCGCTCCAGGAAAGGGCAATTGCTGAATGTAATTATCGTTCGCGACCGGAGAGAACAACAGCTTACTTTCACGCTTCCCGAGCACAGCCAGTCCGGCACGGAGAGTTCCCCTCCGCCGCAGACCAGCAAAATAGCACAACAAATCAATTCTGAAATGGCCAGGTTACGTCCACAATTGGAAATGGCCATGCAACAGGCGCGCCAGGCCGCCAATCAAATCCGCGAATCGTTCGACAAGGAAGAATTTAGACAGCAGGTGGAAGAATTCCGGCGGCAAGAGCAGAAACAACATCAACAACTGAAAATGGAGATGCGGAAGCTGCACGAGAAACTTTCCATGGGAATGAACGCGATATAAATCGCGGCATCTCTCGGTTTTCTCTCGCTGCGAACTCTGGTAGGCGCGGCAGGAATTGAACCTGCAACCCTCGGATTAGAAATCCGATGCTCTATCCGCTTGAGCTACGCGCCCCCAATTCCCAATTTAGCACAGGCCGTATTCTCCGTAGCTTATAAAGATCGCTGCTTGCCAAGGTAAAGACCCGGCGGCGGCTAAGCGGCAATTGCAAACTCGAAGCACGGAGTCCTGCATATATTTCACCTTGATTTCCCTATTGAGTTGTAATTCCCCGACCTAAGATAACTTTAATAGGGAAAGATTTTTTTTAATTATTGTTACTCGGCAAAAGTTGATGAGCGCCAGTTTATGAGACAATTATCGGGTTGTAACGAACGATGATGTAGACCACAGGGGGATTCATGGCTAGTTTTGAACAAGTAATAGGTCAGTTAGAAGCACAGCGCAAAGAAGCGCAACAGCAGCTCGCGAGACTCGACTCCGCCATCGCGGCGTTGCGGGGAATTAACAAGAACGGCCGGACGGGAAAACGCGGCCAGACCCGTGTGCTCTCTATAGCTGCGCGCAGGAAGATTGCAGCCGCGCAGAGAGCGCGCTGGGCAAGAGTAAGACAGCAGCAGAAGAAAGCTGCATAAGTTCCTGCCATGCAGAATGCTGGTGAACTCCGCCGATTGTGAAACACAGTTAGAACTTTATAGGCGTTTGAGCATTGAAAGTTCGCCAGCAGTTCTTCTTTGTCAGTGTCCGCTTCATTTCTGAACATAGATCATCTCCGTGCCCCATTTGTTTTGAATAAATGCCACAG